>WRGQ01000134.1 GCA_009787115.1 Bacteroidota bacterium | reverse complement strand
AATACAATTTTAAGCGAATTGAAATCAACGCCGGCAGTAAGTTTTCCCACCAAAGGCATTACCATTCCTTCAATAAATTTGGTAACAAAGGTGCCGAAAGCGCCCCCCATTACAAAGGCAACCGCCATGTCAATCAGATTGCCCTTCATGGCAAACTCTTTAAATTCTTTTAAAAAACTGTTCATAATATATTTGATGTTAAGTTATTCGTGACGAGTGACAAACACTAATCGTTAATCACTAAATTCTGTTCCCATTTCCAAGCCGATTTTACCATTTCTACTATATTTTTTTTGCATTGCCAATGGAGTAGATTAGAGGCACGAGCGCTATCACTGTAAATGGCGGGAATATCTCCGGTTCTCCTTGCGCCTAAAGTGTAATTGAGTTTTACGCCGGTAGTTTCTTCAAAAGCATTAATCATTTCCAAAACCGAGACGCCGCTGCCGGAGCCTAAATTAAACACTTCGCAGTTTGTGCCGTTTCTCTTTTCCATCAAAAATTCCAATGCTTTGATGTGCGCATCGGCGATGTCGGAAACGTGTACATAATCGCGGATACAGGAGCCATCGCGGGTGTGGTAATCTGTGCCGAAAACGGTCATCTTTTCCATTTTTCCGATGCCCACTTGTGTAATGATAGGCATTAAATTGTTGGGTTTATCGGGCGAGAGTTCGCCGTTCAATCCGCTGCTGTGTGCACCCACAGGGTTGAAGTAGCGCAAAATTACTGCATTGAATTGAGGGTTTACCTGCGCAAAAAACTTTATCATCTCCTCTCCAATCTGTTTGGTGTGGGCATACGGACAGAAAGGCACGCCCATCGGTGTATCTTCATTCACAGGCAATTGCTCTACTTCTCCATAAATAGAACAGGAAGAAGAAAAAATAAGATTGGAAACATTGTATTTTAAACACGCTTCCAACACATTTTCAAGCGATTGTAAGTTATTTCGATAATATTCCAACGGTTTCTCCACCGACTCCGGCACGCATTTGTATGCCGCAAAATGGATAATGCCGATAATATCCTTGTTCTCTTCAAAAATCTTAAAAAAACTCTCTTTATTACAAATATTTAGTTGATAAAACGGCACACGAACGCCGGTAATCTTCTCAATTCTATCTATCGTTTCGGGGGTGGAACGTTCACAACTATCCACACAAACAGGGGTAAATTTTCCTGTTTCAATCATTTCAATAATGGTGTGAGAACCGATGTAGCCGGTGCCGCCGGTAATGAGTACTTTCATTAGTGAGACATTATAATTATTTCATTAATAACATTTTCTTAGTTTCCGATCCATTTTCTGTCGTCATTCTATAGAAATATAACCCACTACTAACTTGTATTCCCGAATTGGCTTTCCCGTTCCACTCAACACTATATTGACCCTGAAGGTGATATTCATTTAAGATTGTATTGACTAATTGACCTCTAAAATTAAATATTTCAATTTTTACATTTCCCGGTTTTGCGATTTCAAAACTAATCATAGTAGATTGGTTGAATGGATTTGGATAGTTTCCTTTGAGTGATGCTATCTTAGGTATTTCTTGAGAATCAATACCGGATTCTTCTGTTTGACTCACAAATATAACATTTGCAACAGATTGTCCCCAAAAAACAATTCCTGTTTGATCAAACAGAGCTACATAATCGTCTAACGGGAGTTGAGATTCACTATTTGCGGTGAATCCCCAAGCCCAATAATCTACTGCCGTATGATCCCAAATAGATGCAACGTCTGTTCCCGTAACAGGAGTAGCGTCAAACCAGGGAACATAATCCATAAGAGAAATATTTCCGCCTGTATATAAATAAGGTTCTGTAAGTGTATAGGTTATAGGGATAAACGCTCCGAATGGAACATTCCAAGGGATAATATCATCAAAAATAAGTTCGTATTGACTCAACGGCTCAAAAAATTTGTCTCTGTCTGCCCAATTTAATCCTAAATCAAACTCTTCTCGTTCAGTTGGACTCATATAAAACATACCACGACAATTCTCCGGATTTTCGCCGGAAGATCGCAAATAGAAAAATATCATTTCGGTGATTTTTCCCTTTAAATCTCCAAGCAGTTCTTCTCTGTAAATCATTTGAGATACAGACGATTTATTCATTGCATCGTGTATTGGTGAATTGGCAAAACTATTCCCCGGATTCTCCCCAACATAAAAGAGCGAATAGCCTTTCGGATATACTTTTGTAGTTATGAGCGGAGATACAAGATCTTCGAGAGGCACATTCTCCTGAAAGTCAACCACAACATGAACATCATAAGTACCCGCACTGTGAAAAGCATAAGGTATTTGAACCATAACGGTTTGATTCGGTTGTATTAAAACCCCTGATACTGAGGTAAGTTCATCTGTATTATGCATCAACCTGAGCGTATATTCATTGGTAGCCTTCTTTCCAAGATTCCTGATTACAACAGAATAGTTTAAGGGTTCATTAAATTCGGAAAAATTAGAACCCTTAAATCCTCTTAAAGCTATATCATAATCTACATTTTGGTCAAATTGCAGTATTAGATTAGGGGCAGTACTGTTATTGATAACATATTCTCCTGTTGATGTTGAAGGATACCCCTCCGTAGGGTTAAAACCTCCGGATGGAGGTTGACGAAGCGCATGAATCGTGTTCATTGGTATAGAAGATGGTGTAAATAACCATCTAACGTATGGAGATGGATCCCAGTTTGAACCTACTTTATTTGTCATGATCACAAGATTGCCCTCTGAATAGTCAAAAGGGGTATCCAGTGTAACATATACATCTCCAAGATAACCATTAAAATCATATCCGTTTTCGTTTGTATAAACAAGTGTAAAATTACTAAATGGAATCCAATCATCTGTACCTTCGAAGGAGGTCTTATCCGTTTGAGCCATCCAAATCTGTACGGTATGCGGACTATAGCGAATAGCATTAACTAAAGGATAGATAATTTCTTTGATTTTTCCATAATGGTTAATCATAGATTGTTGATAAATAGTTTGATTTAAACTATGTTGATTATAAAATGCTGCCGGTATATTAGCAGAATAGGTAGTTGAAGCCGGATCGCCTACATATACTCCACTTCTTGGATAATTTCGTGACGGGAGATTAAAGTGTTGCGTGTCTTCTATATGACTACCAACGGCAGGTACATTGAAAGGCACAACATTTACCCCATCCACTTTGCCGGAATTTAAACCAACAGAGGTGGTATAAGATGGTTTTTTTGCGTTTTTGTATGGTGAGCCCGGAATATCCGGTATGATTAACATTTCAACCTCATTATTATTGAAATGGCTTTCAACATTAACTTTTGCCTGTATTGCAAACGGCGCAAAAAGCAACATCGCCAGAACTGCGGTTATGAATCTTGTTCCGAATTTTCTTAATTTTTTTGAAATCATTTTTTCCATCTGAATATATTTTTAAATTGGTTAAATATTAATCAAAATAATTTGCTGCAAAACTATATAAAAAATCACTATTGTCCGATAAACATTCAACTTTTTCCGAATCGGTAAAAAAAACGTTTTGCTTTTGCAATTTCTATATCTGCGGTATGCAATGCAGGCTCGTTTGGAAAACAAGAAGATGTTCACCCCTCGCAGGGGCTTGTGGTGGGTATGAGTGTATGCCTTACCACGCAAACAGCGGGCGGTGTGCCATCAGGGCATTCACTTTTTGGGCAACTTTTGTGATAACAGTTTCGTCATTAATGTTGGAAATCACCTCATCTATCAATTCCACGATAGTTTCCATTTCATACTCTTTCAATCCACGTGTTGTGATTGCCGGTGTTCCTACGCGAATACCCGAAGTAGTAAACGGCGTACGACTATCGAAGGGAACCATATTTTTGTTTATCGTAATATCGGCTAAAACGAGAGTGTTTTCCACCTGTTTTCCGGTTATTTCCGGAAATTTGGAACGCAGGTCAATGAGCATCAGGTGGTTGTCTGTTCCTCCGCTAATTACTTTGTAGCCTCTGTCGGTAAATGCTTTTGACATAGCTTGCGCATTTTTCGCCACTTGTTTGATATATTCCAAATAAGTGTCTGATAATGCTTCGCCGAAAGCCACTGCTTTTGCGGCAATTACGTGTTCTAACGGACCGCCTTGAACGCCCGGAAAAACGGCAGAATCCAACAGTTGAGACATCATCTTAATTTCGCCTTTGGGGGTAGTCAGTCCCCACGTATTTGGAAAGTCTTTACCCATAAGAATAAGCCCTCCGCGTGGACCGCGCAATGTTTTGTGCGTAGTGGTAGTAATAATGTGGCAATAAGGTAGAGGATTGTTTAGCAATCCTTTGGCAATCAAGCCGGCGGGATGTGAGATATCGCCCATAAGAATGGCGCCGATTTGGTCTGCAATTTCACGCATCCGTTTCCAGTTCCAGTCGCGCGAGTAAGCGGAAGCGCCGCCAATAATCAATTTAGGGCGTTCGCGAAGCGCTACCTCTTCCATTTTGTCGTAGTTAATAACGCCTGTTTCTTCTTCAACGCAGTAAGCCACAGCTCTGTACAAGATTCCCGATGAGTTTACGGGTGAGCCGTGCGACAGATGTCCACCGTGCGATAAATCCAATCCCATAAACGTATCGCCGGGTTTCAGGCAGGTCATTAGAACTGCCATATTGGCTTGTGCGCCGGAGTGTGGTTGCACGTTTGCCCATTCTGCGCCAAACAACTCTTTGGCACGGTCAATAGCCAACTGTTCGGTTTTATCCACAATTTGGCAGCCGCCGTAGTATCTTTTGCCCGGATATCCTTCGGCATACTTGTTGGTTAAGATAGAGCCCTGCGCTTCCATTACCTGGTCGCTCACATAATTTTCCGATGCAATCAACTCAATACCGTGCGTTTGGCGATCGCGTTCCTGTTGAATAAGTTCAAAAACCTGAGAATCTCTTTCCATAATTTATAGTGTTTATTATTAATTATTTAGAATATTTTTAAAACAATGCGCAAAAGTATATTTTTTTACTAAGAATTTCATTATAAAAAAAATCTATTTTCGTACCGCTATTCTTAGATAGCGTTTGCATGAGCGAATAACTATGCAGCCTGAAATGGGAATCAAACTGCTAAAATATATACGAGGACTGACATGGGTGTATGAATATCAACTCATAATTGCCGATGAGTTTGAAAGACCTGTAATTGTAGAATGTTATCCCTGGTTTGATGTAAACAACTATACTGATGTTCGTGAGAGCAGATTTGTACCTGAATTAACAGCAGGCATCAATTTTCTGTTTCACACCAAAAAAGACCCGCGCCACAACTTTATTTTGGGCATAAACGGCACGCTGGGTTTTATTGACCGTTATAGCGGTTGGCAACGGTTTGCGCCTCAAGGCGAATATGATGTTACTATGAAATATGGCTCTTCATTTTTTGCTTTGAATATGGGATATGAATTTACGGGATTTAAAACGCCGGTATATAAAACGAAAGAATACAGAAAAGAGAGAAAAAGAAACATGTCGTTTGAAACTTTTGATTTTTCAAAACCTGTTCATTCTGTAGGAATTTATTTTACATCTGCATTCAGTTTTAATCCTCGTATGAAAGAGGCTCAAGAACAATTCTGTCCTGTGCTCCGTTCATCTTTTGTACCGGAATTGAATATCAGATACAATTTGTCTATTAAAAATGGACTTGGTTTTACAGTAGAAATTCCAATAGGTTCATTTAAAAGAACTATTTTATATGGTTTAGGAATGATAATTCCGAGGGATACGGTTTGGGCAGATGGAAAAGCCTTTGGAGGAGGGTTGCCACAAGGGCGCGTACTGTCAATTCCTTATATTGGCGCAACACTCAAATTTTCATATCTTGCGCAAATTCACAGAAATATGTTTATTCAACCGGAAGTTGGAATTAAATTTACGCCATTTGTTTATCCTTCCAGCAGTTTTGAACAAGAGGGACCATTGGTGGAAAATGTTTATTATATTGACTAAGAGGGTTATGAAACAGATGTGGTTTGGTTGCACGATTGCCCTACTATTTCACAAAGAACACCAAATTTTTAATGATTTCCTTGTATTCCGGTTTTATTGCATCCGCTACCGCTCAAACGGTATCCGAAACGACACTTTAAATGCAAAATTGTCAATCGTTTTGTACTGAGGTTTAGGGAGATAGTATGCCCCATAGCGAACAAATACTCCTGCGCCGAATGAAAGAAGGTTTTTAATGACTAAGAGGTCTCCCACCATTACGCCGGATTCAAAATAACCTTTCTCCATCGTTTTAAAATCTATGCCAATGTGAGCGTTTACGCTTTTTAATCCACCAAAACCAATACCCTGACAAACAATTATTCTTGGAGAGAACTTCCTGTTTTGTGTCATTCTTCCAAAATTATGACGCATAAAAAGAGTTACATATTTATCGGAGAGAAACTCATCGGCACGCATAGTACCAAAATTGTCGGCGCCGTCCAAGCCGATGGAGTAATATCCGGCACGTTGATTAAGCAACAATGGGGCAGGCAACGAACAATCAATATAGCCTGCAAATAGCGTTAAATTGGTAAAACCTAATATTTTCCAATTCTTGCGATACATCATCTTCAAGTCAATTCTATTATAGTCAAAGCCACTGTTAAACACTCCGCTAATTCCTTTTGAATATTGAACGATAAACACGGGATACGGCGAAACGGAGTAGAAATAGTATTTGTCTGCACCCCAATAGCGTTCTCCGAATGCAAAACGAGCGCCTGCTTTAACATAATAATTCTTAAAAGAATAGGTTGTGGATACATCCCCATCAGGCGTTTCCTGAAAACGATAATCAAAAAACGTTTTATTATCACTGTAAGAAGTAGAAACGTAGCCGGTGAGCCAGCGCGTAATTCTACTCTGAACCACAACATCAAAAGCGTTACTCCGGTAAAATCTTTTAAAGAGCCAACTGCGGTAAAATTCTCCCGAAAACAACGTGTAGTTCCTGTCGTAAAAAACAGTTTCTCCGCTTTCAATCAGTGTTGAGTAATACTGAAATGATGCTTTGAAATCTCTTGAACGAATGATGTTAAAACCCAGTTCGCCGCCCCATTTCCATTTCTTATCTTTAAAGCCATAGCCGAAAAAGCCCCCGAAATTCACTATCTTACTCAATCTGTCATTGGTATAAAGTCCCAAGCCCAAGCGTGCGACTTCCGTTGAATTAAAATAGAGAATTTGAGATAAATCTATGTTTAGAAAACGTACCGGAATTTTCCCTGTTATTAAGATTTTCAGAGATTCCAACTTTCTGTCTAATTTAAAGGGCTCTGCTACAGAATCTATTAAAACAAGCGTTTTTATTTCCCTATCTGTCAGTGCAGTGGGGCGGTATGTTTCCAATATTTTTTCTTGTTCGGCTTCGGTTCCTGTTTCCTCATCAATATCTGCAAAACCAATATCGGTGTTTCTGATGCGTGTTTTATAATCTATGTTCATTATCTTTTTTTCAGAAAAAATGACAGGTCTTATCAAAGATTTTTTCGCAGTAGTGCCGCCGCCGCCAACAAGCGTATCTTTTTCATTTTCAGAGCCAGTGCCAATACTAATGCCAATGTGTGGAAAGTCTATACGTACAGACATATTTGTTAAAAAATAAGTCTCATTCGGCTGTCGTTCATATTCCTGTAACAAATTGAATTTCGCATTGAGTTCTTTATCAAACGGTTCGGCTTCAATCCTTATAAACGCATAATTTTGGGCAGTGATCCATATCTTTCCTGTAAGCGACTTAAAATGTGCATTTTTTTTGGGTTGAAAAGAGATGACAAACAGCGTGTCGTTTTCTCGAAAAACGCTCTCTTCCAAATGAAAATCGTAAATAGTCAGCGCATTTGACGAAACAGGATTAACATAAGGAGACTCTAAAATATTCAACATATCATTTTGGTAGAAGTTCACCGTTTGCAATTTTGCCAAATAGATAGAAACAATCGGGTCTTTAAGTCCCGCTGTGTGATGAGCAATTACCTTCTCATAACTCTTTGCCGGTTTTTTAAAATAATTTTTGCTAACCGTTTCCATAAAAAACAGATGTGTTTTATCCAAAAAATCAAGTGTTTTTAAATAATTTGAATCTCTTTTGGAAAGCGAAGCCGTATCCGTTGCCAAAGTATCAGATTTTTGCATTACTTTCCCGAGCAACACACTGTCTCTTTTTATATCTCCCGTAAAGAACATTTTTTGATAGGAGATATATGAAAAATGGTCGTTAGCAAATTGTCCGTTTTTATTTCTATTTTGAATGGTTTTTTTAATGATGGGAATAGCGGGATTAAACTTTGTAAAGACCACCACTTCGCGCAATTGTCCTCGTAGCAAAGTATCCGGTATTTGCGCATAAGAGGCAAAGATTGCGCTAAAAAAGAAAAGAAAAACGAATGTTCTGTTTGTCATATTGGAAAATGCCCGCGAAAATATTATTATTCCATGATTTTTATCACGGAAGATTTTAAATCATACTGTTTGGGTTGAAGAATTTTCGTTCTATATGAATATTTTTCTATTTTTGCAAACAATTTATTAAAAACTTATTTTATTATGTTTTAATAACAAACGTGCTGATAAGCACAAAACTATAAAATAGCGTTGTCATATTTCTTGCCTTTGAAACCTGAGAAACTTCAAAAGTAATATTAAGTAAAAGCATTTGCGACATGCGGACTTACTTATTTAATATTACTGGTATTTCTCAGGACCACAAAGGCGGATATGTTAAGTCCGCTTTTTTTTCCACCGAAATAACTGTGTTGTACACCATTTATTAACCTGAGTACGATAAGTTTTATCATTCTGTTACATCATATTATGATACACATTCGTCACATCGTCGTCCTCTTCAATCCGTTCGAGCAGTTTTTCAACTTCTGCTTTCTGGTCGTCGGAGAGTTCTTTCATATCGTTAGGGATTCTTTCAAACTTAAACTCCTTAATATCGAAGCCGTTTTCTTCCAGATATTTTTGCAGAGGACCAAAACTTTGGAAGTTTGCGTAAATTAAGATAGTATCGTCTTCTTCAAAAATTTCATCTGCATCGTAATCAATGAGTTCCAATTCTAATTCTTCTAAATTTACGCCCTCTTTTTTAGCGATAGTAAAACGACATTTTCTATCAAAGATAAAATCGAGCATTCCCTGAGTGCCGAGTGCGCCGTTATATTTGTTGAAATAACTTCTGATATTTGCCACAGTCCGCTGGTTGTTGTCAGTAGCGGCTTCAATCACAACCGCTACGCCGTGAGGCGCATAGCCTTCAAAAATCACTTCCTTATATTCGGAAGTATCCTTTTCAAATGCTCTTTTAATGGCGCGTTCCACATTATCTTTCGGCATGTTTTCTGCGCGCGCGTTTTGCATAAGCAATCTTAACTTGGCGTTGGAATTGGGGTCAGAACCGCCGGTTTTAGCAGCCATAGTAATTTCGCGTCCAAGTCGGGTAAACACTTTCGCCATGTTTCCCCAACGCTTAAATTTGCGTTCTTTTCTAAATTCAAATGCTCTTCCCATAGTAAAAAATTTTGATATTAATAAAAGGTTATTATTGTTTTTACAATTTTCTTATCATCACCTGTCACCCATTACTTAAAATAATACTTCAACCCAACACCCCCGTAAAAATTAATTTTATACGGACCAGGAATGTAAGGTTCTGGCATGTGGTCAATCATTGCCATCATGTAGTATTGTGTGCAGGTCATATTATTAGCGCCTGCAAACAGATTCATCTCAAAACCTTTAAATCTTTTGAGGTACCCTATTTTCATATTTAATAATCCAAACGGATGTGCTTTGTTCAAACCATCTGTGGTTATGGTCATTGCCGAGCGGTAGCCATAGTTTATATTGGCATATAATCCTATTTTAGTGTCAAAATCTATACCGATGTTGAAAACTAATGGCGATACTCCAGCCACTTGAATGCCTTGATAATTATTAATTATCAAATACTCACCTAAACTATCTCTTTTAATGGATTGAAAGTCATAATCCCCATATCTGTAAAAAGAGTAGGTAAGATTAGCAAACGGGCGCAACAGTTTTACAAATTTTGTGGGTGAATCAATAATTTTATAACTGATTTCACACTCAACGCCCAAGTTATTGGTAGTTCCTGCATTGATAGGGTAGGCATAACTACCGCCCTCTTCAAGCCAAACTACTACGGGAGCAAATTTATTGGTATATTGTGCATAAAACAGGGCAACAGAATAGTATAGTTTATTTTCTAAGAAATTGCCTTTGGTGCCGATTTCAATTTGTTGTCCTCTTTCGGGTTTTAAACCGGTATTTATTTTGTTGGTAGCGGTAATGAGCAAATTGGAAGTAACCGGCGCTTTGTATCCCATTGAATAGGACGCATAAATGGAGGCAACTTTTCCAAATATTTTATGAATGGAAAAACTGGGTGAAGGTAGAAAGTTATAATCATTGGCTTGTATTTTGGGAGCTATATTACCCGGATGATTGTTGGTTAATGCCCATAATCTATTAGTAAGTTCAAGCGATTGGTTGCTTATGCCAATTCCGGCGTTAATAGAAAATCCTTTGGGTAAACTCAAACTCCATTGTGTAAAGTAAGAATAGGTTAAATTACTCAATAACTGATTGCTTCTTGTGGTTGTGGGAATGTTGTAAGGGGAGTCTAAATTCGTACTGTCGGCAGCCATAGCATAACCAATAGACGAACCGTTCATTTTTTGCAACTCAATGCCCACAATACCGGATAAGACAATGTTTTTCTTTTCAGATAATACAAACTTCAAATCAAACACGCTTCTAAATCCGAAATTCAGGACATTTTTATCTGTCCAACCGCCACCGGAAGAACTTTGATCCAACACCATACCTTGCCCAAAGAGAGAAGTAGAGTTGGAAATGTGTTTGTCAAATGTAAAATTGTGTGCTACGCCTGCACGAAACGACTTAATGCCGGAGTGGGCATCGTTTCTAATATATGTGGGGTCGCCTGTATAACCTAAGGTGTCGTATTGTTCCACAGTGAGTTCCCCGTTTCTATTATCTCTTCCTTGCGTATAGCCCATATAAGCGCTTACACTTTGTCGTTTATTGAGGGTAATGTTTCCGATTACATTACAAAAATCTTTTTTAGATTGCGTGTGCGGCATAAAGCCATTGAATTGTTGATGTCCGTAATTGGCTAAAATGGATGAGTTTTTACCACCTATGGCAACGGTGGTAGTGGTTCTGAACAAGCCATAACTTCCGCCCATAAAATCTTGCCCTATATAAATTTCATCTTTCTTCGGCTGAATGGTTTGCAGTTTCACTACACCGGCAATTGCCAAACCATACAGCGATCCTGCGGGACCTTTAATAATCTCTACTTTTTCAATGGCGCCGAAGTCCAAGTCGTCCATAACGGTAAAACCCTCAGCATCTGTAACAGGGATACCGTTCAGATACATCTTTATTCCTTGCGAATCAAAGTTATTAGCCCGTCCGTTGGTGTTTGTCCCGTTTCCATAGCCGCGAATGTTGAATTGCTGCCCGCCCGAAAAGGTACGTCTTTCCATATAAACACCCGGAATGTTAGTGTTAATGGCGTCGTCTAATGAGATTCCTGTGGTTCGGTTTAATTCAAGAGCTTCTATTCTCGAAAAAGGGACAGATTGCTCTAACAACTCCTGATTGCTCTTGGTGGTTATAACATCTACACGTTCAAGAGGTACGGTTTTTGTGGTGTCGGTTTGTGCAAATGGCATTTGCACACAACAAAACAAACTAAGGATGGTTAATACATAAATTTTCCTCATAATACTATAATTTTAATGTTTCTAATTTAATTATCGTCACTTAACACTTAACACTTAACTTTTCCCCAAATCTTTTCGGTTTAAACGCTTTGTTAATGAGGGGTGTAAAGGCATTCATCAACAGAATGGCGAAAGAAACCCCTTCGGGGTAGGCGCCGAAGATACGGATAACGATGGTTAGGATGCCGCACCCTGTTCCAAATACAATCATACCCCACGGCGAAGTGGGCGAGGTAACCATATCGGTTGCCATAAAGCAAGCGCCCAGCATCAACCCACCGGTGATGATATGGAAAAACGGATTGGCATAACAAGCCGGATTATACAGATATAAGACTCCCGAAAGCAAAAATGCCGATACAATAAAAGAAACAGGAATGTGCCACGTAATTACTTTTCTAAAAATAAGGAAGAGTGCACCCACTAATAATACAATAAAAGAGACTTCACCGAACGAGCCGCCCATCTGCCCGAAAAGCATATCTATATTTGACGGAAAATTTGCAGTGGATGAGATAATTTGCTCAATTGTTTTTCCGCTGCCAACGCCCTCTTTAATAATACCTAACGGAGTAGGTCCGGTAATAGCGTCGGCTCCGAAGCTCCATATGGGTGTCGGTCTGGGCCATGAGGTCATCTCCACAGGACGGGAAATAAGTAAGAAAACACGACCTACCAAAGCAGGGTTAAAGGGGTTGTTGCCCAAGCCGCCAAATGCCATTTTGCCAATCCCAATGGCTACCAATGCGCCAACGACTACCCAATGCAACGGAAGATTAGACGGAAGGTTAAAGGCTAACAGCAATCCTGTGATTACTGCCGAGCCGTTTCCCAAAGTGTTTTGCCCTTTAATCAAAAATCTTTGAATAAGATATTCAAAAATCAAGCAACTCAAAATGGAAACTACCGTTACTAAAAGGGCAGGCAGTCCGAAATAATAAACCGAAACTACCAAAGCAGGCAACAGGGCTATTACTACTGCCCACATAATTTTTTTTACCGATTCATCGCTGTGAACGTGCGGAGAACCTGAAACAAATAACTGATTATTCATATTTTATATTAAGATTTGTTCAAATATTGGTGATGTTGCGGCTTCCAAACACTTTCCTACGAAGCAACGGCGGCAAAAATAGTAATATTTTTCTAAGACTTTCACCTTTTAATTCTAACCTGTGAGCAGTATGGAGAATTCTATCTAATATAGTGTTGGTTAAAGTTTCTTCTTTGAAGATGTCAAACCAGTTAGCCATTTTGAAGAATTTGAGTTAGGGTGTCGTATTCTCAAAGTCAGGAATACTTGTAAAATCTAAAAAATAGTCTCTACTATCTTCCCAAAAACCGACACGCCATTAAACGGCGTATTTTTTGATTTTGACGCCATCGTTGAAACGTCAATTTTATATTCCTGTTGAAGTTCGGCAATGACAAACTCGGCTTTTATTCCCACTATTATTTTGCCTTTGTTGAGTTTCATCATGGCTGAAGGATTGGTGGACAATAGTTTTACCAACTGTGAAAGCGTAATAAAGCCACCTTTTACCAATTTGGTGTAACACAAGGGAAACGCCAACTCTAAACCAATCATTCCGGGCGCGCCTTTCTCCTTGTCTTCGGCAGAATGTGGGGCGTGGTCGGTAGCAATGGCAAACACATGTCCGTTTTGTATGGCATTTATCAAAGTATCAATATCTTCCTGTTCTCTAAAGGGCGGATTTACACGATAATGATTAACCTCTTCATCGGTGGCAAAAATATGATGCGGAGTAACCTCGCAAGTGATGTTAAAACCCTCATTCTGCGCTTTGATAATCAGTGCCATCGCCTCTTTCGTACTCACATGACAAAAATGCAGATGCCCTTCATTACATTCTCCATTCTCCATTCTCCATTCTCCATTAGAATGCACTTCTTCAAACAACATAATATCCCTTTCCGTCATTGCATTTTCCGCTTTTCGCATATCGGTAGCGCTGTATTTTGGATCTTCTGCATGAGACATTATAGTGATATTCTTCTCTTTACATATTTCAAAAATATTCTTCATCACAACATCATCTTGCACCCCTTTGCCGTCGTCGGTAACAAAAAGAATTTCATTTTTTTGCAATGCTTTCAAATGACTGTAATTTACTCCTTGTAAATCTTTAGTCATGCTTAACGTTTGATTTACGGTAATTCCTGAAATCTCTTTGGCGCGTTTTTCAATTTCGCGTACTTGTTCTAATGAACTGCACACCGGATTGGTATTAGGCATCAAATTTACAGCGGTATAACCTCCTTTAATGGCGGCTGCGCAGCCGGTTTGCAAATCTTCCTTGTAAGTAAATCCGGGATCGCGAAAATGTGCGTGAAGGTCGGTGAAGGCAGGCATTAACACCACCTCTTCGTCTGTAAAATCGCGCACAATAAAATTACTGTTATAGAGCCCGTACGCGGGAATAATCTCGTACGCCGGCTCATCAATAACTTCGGCAACTTGGGTAATGATACCATTTTCAACGAGAACGCACCCCATAAAATCTTGGGTGTCGTCCACAATTCTGATGTTTTTGTAAAGGGTTTGCATAATATTTAATTTTTTTTCATTTTTTATAAAATTTATCCTTTTCCCATTCTGCGGGATTGTTTATAATGTAATCGGCAATATATTGATACGATTTATCATTGCGGATAATGTGTTCGTAATAATTACGTTGCCACAATTTTTCGCCGCATGTATTTCGCATTTCATTGATTTTACGTGCGGAAAATGTTTTTAATGCACGTACAATTTCCGACAAACCGTGTGTTTTGCTTTCCCCCGTTGTTGCCATCGTAGGGGCGGGTTTCAAACCCGCCCCTACCGCCAAACCCATATCAATCGCCAAACCCGTACAATCCGTTATAATAATTATCCCATGTATATGATTGGGCATAACAACAAATTCGCCCAATTCAACATTTTTATAATGTTGCGGCAATTCGTCCCATACCATTTGTACAATTTTCCCATATTCATTCAATATCATTTC
>WRGQ01000133.1 GCA_009787115.1 Bacteroidota bacterium | reverse complement strand
TTTGTTTTGCGGTCCGGACGGGACTCGAACCCGCGACCCCGTGCGTGACAGGCACGTATTCTAACCAAACTGAACTACCGAACCGTTTTCGTTTGGGGGTGCAAAAATATATTTTTTTCATTATCATCAATAAATACACAATATTTTTTACAAAAAGGCTCACGTCTCCATCATTTTATTAACCGCAGGATAAATCCTGCGGTTACCGGCTCCTGCCACCTGACTATCCTCTCCTCCTGTGCACATCGGAAGAATCCCACGATTGATGCAGCAACTCATCGTGAATAGTACGAATCATCATCAGGAAAATATCCAACTTATGAGCCACAAACCAACGAATTGCAAGTTCCTCTTTTCGGCACGCTGCGGCAAAGTGCAAAAGAAAATCCAATTTGTTCTTTTGAAGCCACATAATGGCATTCTCCTCTCCATCAATAGCATTGCTCAATATGCCAAATTCAAGGTAATTACTTTTTAAGAGCCAGTTAAGCGCATCTGTGCTGGAATGAACCGCTGCGGAAAATGCCGCCAATTCAGGATACCCGTTTTGAAACAAATAATCTGTGAATTTGGTATCGCCTTTTAAACTTTCATTTAAAGCCAACAATATTTTAGGGTCGTAATCGGTAAGACAATGTGCCATTAGTTCGTTTTCGATTTGGCAAAAATAATAAAGAAAAGCAAAAAACCATATTTTTGCAAACGATTTTAATTTTAAACATATAGATATTATTTATGGGTTTTTTTTCATTTTTTTCAAAGGATAAAAAAGAGGAGCTGAATCAGGTTCTTGAAAAATCGAAAGAGAATTTCTTTCAAAAATTAGCCAAAACTATTGTCGGAAAATCAAAAGTAGATGATGAAGTGCTGGATAATTTAGAAGAGATTTTGATTGCTTCCGATGTGGGCGTTGAAACTACGTTAAAAATAATTAAACGTATCGAAGAACGTGTTTCTAAAGATAAGTACATAAGTACAAGTCAGTTAAATATTATTCTCAAAGAAGAGATTATTGATTTGTTGATAGATAACAATGCAGATCATTTGTCGGATTTTGAACTTCCTCAAAACGACTATCCTTATGTAATTATGGTTGTGGGCGTTAATGGTGTGGGCAAAACTACGACGATAGGCAAATTGGCATATCAATTCAAACAGAAGGGATATAGTGTAATGCTTGGAGCGGCAGATACTTTCCGTGCGGCTGCCGTTGATCAGTTGGAAATTTGGGCGGAAAGAGCCGGCGTTCCGATTATTACACAGAAAATGGGCGCAGACCCCGCAGCAGTGGCATACGATACCGTTGCCTCTGCCATCGCCCGAAAAGCCGATGTAGTGATTATTGATACCGCCGGACGATTGCATAACAAAATTCCGTTGATGAAAGAACTTACAAAGATTAAGAATGTAATCCAAAAGCAAATACCGAACGCGCCCCACGAAATATTATTAGTATTAGACGGCTCTACCGGACAAAACGCCATTGAACAGGCACGCCAATTTACCGCTGCTACAGAAGTAAACGCACTGGCAATTACCAAATTGGACGGCACGGCAAAAGGCGGAGTAGTAATCGGCATCTCCGACCAGTTCAGCATCCCTGTAAAATATATCGGTGTAGGCGAAAAAATTGAACAGTTGCAAGTATTCAACCGCGCAGAATTTATTGATTCACTGTTTCCGGAAAGTTGGTAGTTTTATCATTAACAAAAAAAAAATGAAACAATTCAAACATATTATAGAAAATCGCGTTTCTTTGTACGCTTCTAATTGTTAATAAGTATGGGAAATATTACCACTTTACTGTTACAGGATGTTCGTTTTCAAGAAGCGCTCAATGCGTGTATGAATTGTGGAGTTTGTACTGCCATTTGCCCTTCGGCTGAATTTTATAACTACGACCCACGCAAAATCTGCGATATAGTACAACGGGAAGAAGATGCTGAAATAGAGAAACTCATGCGCTCGGAAACAATATGGTACTGCGGCGAGTGTATGTCTTGTGCCACGCGGTGTCCACGGGGAAATACACCGGGAATAGTCATTATTGCATTGCGAAAAATTGCACAACAATTGGGTTATTTTGTGAACAGTGAAAAAGGGAGGCAACAGTACGCCCTTAAAAAGGTGATTGGTGGCTCTATTTTGGATAGAGGCTACTGCGTACACCCCGATATAGTAACTCCCGAACTGCATCCCGAACAGGGACCCATCTGGAAATGGTATCACGATAATGTTAAGGACATTGCGCCAAGACTGGGCGCTAACTATCATGGTGAAGGTCCTGGTGCATTAAAACGTTTAGATGATAAAAATTTGCAGGAAATAAAAGAAATTTTTGAAGCCACCGGCGCACTCGACTTTCAAAATAATATAGATTGGTTTTCCAATGAAAAAAGAGGCGCTACTGCCGAAGAGGATTATTTTAATGAAGTTTATACTGCAAATAATAACACGCATAGTCGTAAAGAATTATGAAAAAACACTTTTGGAACGAATATCAAAAAGAGATTGCCGACGATCATTTTTTCTATGGCAGGAGTTGTATCCGTCAGACCTTTTTCCCCGGCTCGGAGACTACTTTCTTAAAAATTATGCGCGACGTATTAGGAAAGGATATCTACGATAGCGCCCATACCCACACTTGTACCGGTATTGGTTATCACAGCGATATTGTCCCTTTGGAAACTACTATGGCCGTAATTGCACGGCTCTTTGCTTTAATGACGGAGCAGGGATACAAAAACTTTGCGACTTCCTGTATTACCTCGTTTGGTCTTTTTAATGAAATGATTGAAATATGGAAACACCATCCTGAATTGTTGGAAAATACCCGCAAAATATTGAAAAATGCAACCGGAAGGGAGTTTCAAATCCCTGAAAATGTAGCACATCCTTCTGATATTATCTATAAATTCAGAATGGAACTGAAGGAAAAGATGAAGTATCGGTTGGTGAACCGTTTTACAGGAAAGCCGTTGCGTGTGGTGGAACATATTGGTTGTCATTATGCTAAGATGTTTCCGGAAACCGGTGTGGGGAAAGCGGAATTTCCATACGTATTAGCCGGTATGATTGAAGCGTGGGGTGGGGAAGTGGTAGATTATCCCGAAAGACGCCATTGCTGCGGATTTGGATTTAGAAACTATTTAGTGAAAGCCAACAGAGGATTTTCTATTGCCAACACCAAGAAAAAGTTTGAGTCTATGGAGCCTTACGAACCCGATTTTATTGTGTGCAACTGCCCGGGTTGCCCTATGTTTTTAGACAGATGGCAATACACTATCGCCGAGATGGAAAACAAAACTTACGACAAAGATGGATATGGCATTCCTGTGCTTACCTACGAAGAGATGACCGGTATGTTGCTGGGCTACAACCCTTGGGAAATGGGATTGCAACTGCATCAGGTACAATCGGACAGGCTGTTGAATAAAATAGGAATCCCGTTTGATAAAGATGACAAGTATCGTGGCATAAACGGCAAAATTTTACCTACACCGAATAAACCGAATGTGTTAAAAGTGTAGTAACTGCACAGCACACTCCTGAATAATTTCTTTAATTTCAATATTGTTTTTCTGCGCTGTTTCTATTAAAATATCCTGAAAATAATAAGCGATAGATCCACAGAAAAACCACGGATAGTTAGATTTCCCGTAATAATCAATCTGTTGATTAAAATACTCTTGAAAAGAATTTGCAATTAATTTTTTTATGTGTTCATTTTCGAGATGTTTTTGCAAAAAGATGGGAATTGAAGCAAAAAATGTTTGCGGATTTGCTTCCCGATACACTTTTTTTAACACTGTTGATTTTGAAACGGAAAACGTTTCTTCAAAACTTTGAACAATATCAATATCAATTTTATCTGTAAGATATGCTGTAACAAACAGTTTTCCAATATGATACCCGCTACCTTCGTCGCCCAGCATAAAGCCTAAAGAGGGAGCTTTGTCGGTAATCTCAACACCATCATAAAAGCAGGAAGCAGAGCCGGTGCCCAAAATTCCCGCAAATCCTTGTTGATTTTTGCATAAAGCATGACAGGCTGCATATAAATCGGAAAAAACGGTAATATTTGCATTTGGAAACAATTTACGCAATGCTTCTTTCACTTTTTCTGCATTGATGGCGTCAAAACAACCCGCACCATAATAACGAATGTTTTCAATTTCAGTAACTACCAGATTGTTTTTGGTAATAATCTCTTCAAAAATGGCAATTATAGTTTCTTTTGTTGCATAAGTAGCATTAATTCCGGCAGTTTTGTAATTAAAAAAAGTACACGCACCGTTATACCCGATGCATGTACTTTTTGTTGCTCCGCTTTCAATCAATATGTTCATATACTATTTTGTAACCACAAATTTACCTTGTGCAAAAATAGTATTTTCCTTCATTAATCTATAAATATAATTTCCTGTAGAAAAAGTTGAGATATTTAATTGAGATTGTGTTCCGTTAATATTATCTTCTGCTACTATTTTACCGGAAAGATCATACACTATAATTTTACCTGTAAAATTTTCATTCAGTTCAACATTTAAAACCTCAGTAGCAGGATTTGGAAACGTATTTACCTTTAAAGAAGATAATAGATTTTGTTTAATTCCTAAATTGTAATTTAGAGAGATGTTGTCAATCCATAAAGTACTTTCTTTCTGTCCTTTACATTCTTGTAATTCATCAAAATTAACGCCGGCGCTTGCTACAAACATAGTTCTGATTTCAGTAAAATCTTCTTTCCAATATTTTTCGGGGATATTAATTGTGAAGTGAGTCCATGCGCCGATCGGTTTTGTAATAATCAGTTTTTCAACAAAAACTTCGCCGTCCCAATTATGAAATCCAATATCAATTAAAGCCGAGTCTCCTGAAACGGGATTGTATTTATACCACCCCTCCAAAGCGTGCGGGGTTTCGTTTCCCAACCAATCTTTGGAAACGGTTATTTGTCCTCCGTTGTTTAAGAATTGGTCAACAAAATTTTGGTCAATAGTTCCCACCATTCCGGGCAAAAATATGTTTTTAGATCCAACCGGAATAACTCCGGAAACAAGTTTTATGCAATTTCCGGATTGCCCGTTAGGGTCTCTATAGGCAGTAATATCAGCAGGTTTCGGTTCATTCTCTATCGCATACAATGAATTGAGCGTATAAAAGAAATCTGTCAGATATTCTACGTAAGCGCCATAGACTCCGTTTTTATTTACCCAACCTGTTTCAAAACCACTATCGGGGAATTGGGGCTGTTGGGCAAACAAGGAGGAAGCAGGAAGGAGGAAGCAGAAAGCAGAAAGCAGAAAGGTAATTTTTTTCATAACAATTTATTTTAGGGATTAATAATTTAGTGATTAATGATTAGGGTTTTAATGAGTAATTTGTTTTCTGCCTTCTGCTTTTAAATCTTTACAATAAGTTGGAGGGCATAAGTTCGTGGGGGTTCGGCATAGAGAGGGCGGAGGGCATAGAGGCGGTTCATAACGTTTTTAACTATAAAACTAAGAGATACTTTTTCAAAATAATAACTTGCTCTCAAATCAAAGGTTAAAGAGCCTTTTTTACTGTTTTGAAAGAAATTATAGAAATTGTAAAATGGAAGATTGTCGGGTGTTCCTTTTAATGTTTCTTTCGATAAAGTCGGATTGTTTTTATCATAACTAAATAAAAACTTATCCACATTTTTCATTGCGCTATAATAATTAAATGTTCCTCCTAACGCCATTTTTTTGAAGAAAACAAACTCAATATCCAATTTTACCATGTGTTCAATTCTGTATTTCAATACTTTGCGTGTTGTATCGGAACTTGAATGCAGAAAAGATATGTTATTGTTATTGTTTGGATCAGTTTCATTTACTTGTACATAATAAACATAAGACGGGGCTTTTGTAGTAGGGTTACTCCAAGTATAAGAAGCTGAAAGCGTATATTTTATATTTTTCGTAATCTTACCTTCACCCATAAGAGAGAAATCTATACCATTTACTTTTGCCGGACCAATATTCAGAAATCGGTATCCGAATCTTTCCTTAATGTTCGAACTATTTCCCCATGCCCCCATTGAAAATTCTATAAAATTCTTATAGTCTTGATGAAAATAGCAGATATCGAACATCCCTCGAAAATCAAAAAACTGGAAGGGTTGCATAATGCCAGCCTCAATGTTCCAACTGGATTCCGATACTAATTTTGGATTGGGATAGAATCCATAATCTCCTACTGTTAAAGAGATAAACTTTTCGCCGATAGTGGGAAATCGGTACCCTTGTCCGAAAGAGGCTCTCAAAGATGTTTTTGTTACAGGCTGTTGATAATTTACGCCTACTCTAAAAATAGGTTTATTATCTATTTCCGAATTAATTTTTTTACCCCATAAATTATAAAACTCCCATCTTCCGCCTAATTGTACGGTTAAGTTTCTCTTTTTGAAAAACTTTTGTTCCAATTGCGCATATATTGCAGCATTGTTTGAAAAAGCGGCAGAGGGTTCTTTTTCACCTGCTACAGCGTGGGGGTCTTCATCGCCGTTAAAAACAGGTCCGTAAGAAGTGGAATATTGATTGATTGCGCCCGCAATAATTGTCATTCCTGTTTTACTGAATGTTCTATTGTATTGATACTCATCATAAATCATCATAGATTGAGCGCTCATATCACCGGACAACTCTTTACTGTCGCTATACAAAATTCTATTTCTGAACGCATGTGCACCTCCTTTAGTCGTTAAATATTTCACAGAAGGGTCAATATAAAAAGTAAAGTCCTTAAATTGATACATCGAATTTTCACAAGACCTAAAGATGTTGGTATCCGCATCAAACCAAATGTAAGATTGAGCGTTCTTGGAGTACATAAAATTTCCATTCAAACTTACCGAAAGTCCTTTCAATTTCTCGAAACGGTAGCGGGTGGCAAAATTCAGACGGTATCTTTCGTCAAATTTGCCTTTAGAACATGAATTGTGCCCCCTCGTAAAAGAGATCCTTTCTTCCGGTCCGATGTAACTTTGGTCGTTATACAGTTCTCCGCCAATCACAAAGTCGAAATTCTTTTTAATTATTCTTGAATGAAGAAATGAAAGACCTGTCTCCATCGGATTTGCATTGAGCCAACTTGTTTGAAAGGGATTTTCCGGCTTGTCGTACAGTTTTGCAAAAGTAGTAACCGTTGTTTGCGGTTTAGAGCGCGGGTATGCCGTCAGTACATTAATGGCTCCGGTAATTGCGGCAGAACCGAAAAGTACGGAGGCTGCCCCTTTCAGAATTTCCACCTGTTCAATACTTTCCATTGGAATAAAACTCCACATAGGGCGACCGGCATCCGGACGCAGCAATGGCATATCATCAAGCATAATCATAACGCGGCTGCCCATTCCCGAACTATAACCGCTACCTCCACGTATTTGGGGCTCGTTGTCCACCACTACAATACCTCCGGCGGTGTTCACCAAATTATCTACCGATACAAAATTCTTATTCTCAGCCTGTTTTGGTTGTAAAACCACTAACGATGTGGTAGAAACTTCGGGATTGGTTTCATATTTAGACGCAGTTACTCTGGCTTCTTCCAAACGTGTTGTTATATGGTGCAAAAGAATATCAACTTTTATCTCATTTTTTTTAGATGAAAAAACAATCACTCTTTTTAAAGGTTCAAACATAGTTTGAGCAAACTCAACTTCACAACTGTCTTTACGGATATTGTTTATAGTAAAATTGCCGTTAATATCCGACAAAAACAGTTCATTTAAACAATTCACGCGAATTTGGGTGTAAGGAACAGGAGTATTGTCAAGAGCGTCTCTCACTGTACCTTTCAGCGTATATTGAGCAAACAGAGATAGTTGCAAAAACAAACAACAGAAAAAGAGCATGTAAATTTTTTTCATCCCATATTATAATATGACGGGGCGAAAATACTCTTTTATTCATACAAGATTCTATAAGAAGTAGAAGAAAACAGGTAAATTTTTATTATCTATCTGTTTTATAGAAAAATAAAAATGTTAATAATTGTTAATTTTTCATTTGAATTTTTCTCAACCAAATCGGCAGAATAAGTAATCCTAATGCCAGATAAGGGTAGTAGGAGATGGCTCGCCAAAGTACGGCAATTGCTGCGTGGGTATGTTCGGGAAAGTCGCTCTTGAAAAATGCAGAGAAACTGATTTCGGCGATTCCGCTGGCGCCCGGCGTAGGACTAATTAACAGGATAACCCACATTACCAACTGTTTGGCAAGAATAATCAACTGTTGCATAAGGTGAAAGCCCAATTCGGGATTGAGCGCTAAGATTAAGAAATTGAGTACCATAAAACGTGCTGTCCAAGTAAAAGCGGTGGCAACGAATGCTTTTGCCCAATATCCAAACGGCTTGCCTTTCAACTCTATGGAAGCAGCAATGAGTTCATCGCCGGTTTCTTCCATTTTAGGCTGCCATTTTTTTAGAAACGAAACAGAAAAAAGTTTCACCAACAATTTCTTTATCTTTTTTGGTGCAACAAAGATACCTAATGTAATCCCTAACGTCATAATAATGATAACGCCGTAACCCAAAAAAAAGAAAAACATTGGGTTAAAAGGTAAATTTTCGCCAATATTTACGAAATGAGTTCCAACGATGCGTAACAGAAGCGCCACAGTGAGGATGTAAAATATCTCGTCTAACATAGCCGTAGTGAATACAATAGCCGTACTTTTTCCTAACGGCATTCCTTCCTGATTCACAAAATAGATAGCAAACGCCGAGCCTCCTACCATAGAAGGGGTTACCGAAGAAGCAAACTCCCAAAGCATCACCACGTGCCAACTATCTATCCAACTCAACTGCCGTTCGGTTAAAATGCGTATCCTCACAATGTACATCAGGTCGCGAATTATCATACAAAGCAACGCTAAAAGGATGTAGTTCAAACTGATTTCAAGACCTTTTAAAACACTTAAATCAAATTTTGAAGTATACAATGAGTAAACTGAAAAACCTATTCCAATTGCAATTGGGATTAAAACACGTTTAAGACTGAAAGCCGATTTGATGTTTGGAGTTGGCGCTTGCATTGTTTTGAAATGGACGGCGAAAGTATATTTTAATTATTAGCATAAACGGCGAAAGAACGGATACAAAGAAGATGGTGATGAAATAGTTTTGAACCAAGATTTTATTAAGATTTTCAAGACAGGCATGATTTTTTTAATTCTGCCCATCTTGTTTATAATATTATATTTTTGCCACCAAAATTTTTGAAACATATTTCATTAATAAAACACTAAAACCAACTTATATGCATAAAAACCTAATCATTATTGAATCTTCTGCAAAAGCAAAAACCGCTCACCGCTTACCGCTCACCGCCTTTCTGTTTCTTGTTTTCTGCTCGCTCACTGCTTTTGCGCAGAAAACAACGATTACCGGAAAAATTGAAAATATCTGTTTTGAACAGGTTGATTTACAACTGCTCTATAAAGAAGATGGCGTTTCATTCGGCAGCGCTAAAATAAATACGGACGGTACCTTTAAATTAACTGCCAATATTCCTCAAACCGATCTTTATAAGTTGGTTTTTAACGATGGACAACATTTTATGATGTGTCTGTCGCCGAATCAAAATATTGAACTGACGCTCGATTGCGAGGATCTGCCTATGATTTTATCTGTAAAAGGCTCTCCAAGTATTGCGTTTTGTAAAACAGCGTCCGAAATGGTGAGATACAGAGAAAAGTTGTTGGATAGCGTGAACAGAGCCCTGCAGACGGATAAAAATGTGCAGTTTTATAACGAATTTCAATCGCAATTTAAACCTTATTTTGACGCCAATACCGATGCCAATGAATTTTGTATTGCAACGGCAAAATCTACCGATTCTTTGCGGAAATTTGTAAACTCAAAAGTTATTAAAGGTAAAATTGACGGTAAAGATATAGATGTGCTGATTTATATCGGCTCAAATTTATTGAAAGAGATCTTTACAAATTATTCAAAATATACAAGCTATATGCAAAGTATGAGTCTTCTCAATGATTTTAAAACCAATAGAAATCAAAAGTTTAAAGGTTTTTATGAATCCAGTGTAGATAAATATTTAGAATTTTTGGAACAACGTAACACAACAATGCAAACTAATTTTTCCGCTTTTTCCGCTCAAATTCAAAATTATCTGCTTCTCCGTGACAGTTTGCAAATTAACGACTTGTCCGGTAAGAAAAAAGAGAAAGAACTTCTATCGGTAAAAATTATTGAACTTTCTAATGTTATTTCCAACGCGAAAGAGATTGAAAATAGTTTGTCTAAAGCCATACAGGTAGCCGACGGATATGGAAAATATACACAACAGGAGGCGCAACGAAATGCTTCAACTATTGTTCAAAAATATCAAAAGTCTTTTGATACCGAATATGAAAAACGAAATACCGCTCTTGCTAACTATTTATTAGCCAACAAAGATGACCTTTCCGTATTAATGTTCATTGATATGTTTCCAAGAGATAAAAATCAGGCATTGCAAAGTGAAATTATCAGAGCATTATATGAAAAATATCCGAAACAGCCTATTGTAGCAGAACGTTACAAAAAAGAGACTTCCTCTGCCACTTCTACTTCGGTGGGAGCTATGGCTCCCGACCTCGCTTTTGAAAATCCGGAAGGAAAAATAATGAAACTGTCTGATTTGCGCGGAAAGGTCGTATTGTTGGATTTTTGGGCATCTTGGTGCCGCCCTTGCCGAATAGAAAATCCAAATGTGGTAAAAACGTATCACAAGTACCACGATAAAGGCTTTGAAGTATATAGCGTTTCTTTAGACAGAGACAAAGCAAGTTGGGTGAAAGCCATCGAAGCCGACGGATTGATTTGGCCTAACCACGTAAGCGATTTAGGCTTCTGGCAGTCGCAAGCCGCTAAAATCTATGGCGTTTCTGCTATTCCTGCCACATTCTTAATTGGAAAAGACGGACGTATCATCGCTAAAAATCTGCGTGGCGCCGCATTGGAAAATGCACTGAAAGAGTTATTTGATTAGATAATTAGATGATGTGATGATTAGATGATGTGAACGTTAAACGTTAAATGTTAAATTTTAAATTTTAAGCTCTAAACTTTTGAACCCGCAGTTAAAAATATTCTTAGTTTCCAAATCTCCCAGGCGCAGGCAACTTTTGGAGGAGATGGGTATTTGTTTTGAGGTTTTACATACGAATATCAATGAAACCTATCCGAAAGGTTTATCACCCGTAGAAATTGCAGAATATCTATCTCAACTTAAATTAACTTCTGTCAATTTTTCCGAATATCTTGAAAACGCTATCTTTATTTCTTGCGATACGATTGTGGTTTTGAATGAAATAATTATGGGAAAACCGAAAACAGAAGAAGAAGCCGTGTTTATGCTACAACAATTATCGGGGAAGACACATCAGGTAATCAGCGGCTTGACGGTTGCAACTGCAAAAGAGATGACGACGCAGCATTGCATTACGGAGGTTTCATTCAAAAATCTATTAAAAAAAGAGATAGAATATTATGTAAAACATTATCAACCCTACGACAAAGCCGGTGCGTATGGCATTCAGGAATGGATAGGACTGATTGGAGCAACCTCTATTAAAGGATGTTTTTATAATGTAATGGGCTTACCCACTGCTTTGTTATGGAAAATGTTAGACAATTTTAAAATTAATAACGTTAATTAAAATAAATCAATTTATTATGAAAATTTTGCATTCAAACATCATGAAAACGGGCAAGAAACTGCTGTTAATAGTTCCTTTCTTATTTCTGGGTTGTGACCCCGATTACTTAACGCAGGGGGAGATTGTACAGGGATTAAAATCGGCATTGGAGGTCGGAACAGACTATGCCTTGAAAACTCTGGGCAAAGAAGATGGCTTTTTGCTGGATCAGGCAGTAAAAATAGGATTGCCGGAAGATGCCGCAAAATTTTTGAAACAGGCTGCTACTGTGCCGATTGTCAACGATTTAGTCAAAGGATTGGAAGATCAGTTGATTTTAACTATTAACAGAGCCGCAGAAGTAGCCGTGCAGGATGTAGTTCCCATTTTTTTAGATGCCATAACAGATATCACTATTGAGGATGCTAAGACTATCCTTTTTTCTTCTAACGATTATGCCGCCACTCACTATCTGAAATCAAAAACATACAACAAATTAAGTGAAACGTGTATTTCTATCATTCAGGATGCGCTGAATAAGAAAATTGTCGGGATAGTTTCTGCTCAGGAAGTTTGGGGGAATTTAATGACAGTTCATAATCGTGCGGCTCAACTTGTCCCCTTATTAAACTGGGAACCCATTGACCCTGATTTGTCGCAATATACTACCCAAAAAGCATTAGACGGCGTGTTCTTAAAAATTGGCGATGAAGAGCAAAAGATAAGAACCGATGTAAATGCGCGGGTTAATGATATTTTGAGAAAAGTGTTCGGGCAGTTGGATTAAAAGGATTATTTTTTAGAATGTCCGTTATTTTCCAAATATTCATAAATCAACTTCATAAACTCCGTATTGGCAAAGTGTCCGGGTTTTCGGGCAATAATCTCGCCTTTGACAGGTTTTCCAAGTAGATACAGGTCTCCCAGCAAATCAAGCAGTTTGTGGCAGGCAGGTTCGTTGAAACATTGCAGTTTCACATTATTGAGTGTACCGTTTTCATTGATTTGAATATCTTTTTTGTTGAAAAAATTACCTATTTCATCTAAAATTTCAGGACTTGGTTTTTTATCTACAAAAACAATGGCATTATCCAACTCACCGCCTTTAGCGAGGTTATTTTTAATAAGATAGTGTAATTCGTGCAGAAACACGAATGTTCTGCAAGAAGCAATCTTTTCCACAAATTCGTCCATTTTTTTAATGGAAGCATATTGGCTGGCTAATACGGATGTGCCGTAGTCCACCATTACAGACATAGTAAATTTTTCGGCGGGGACTAAAAGCAGTTCAATACCCACATCGGGTTTTTCAAATTTAACCACCTCATCTACAGAGATATATTCTCTTAATTCTGGAAGTTCCCTGATACCTGCCTGTTTTATTATTTTGACAAATTGGGCAGCGCTACCGTCAAGAATGGGTAATTCTTCGGCATCAATAAGAATGAGCACATTATCAATACACATTCCGGCGAGAGCGGCTAAAAGATGCTCAACGGTTTTAACAGAAACGCCGTTTTCTTTAAGATTTGTACTTCTTGAAGTATCTGCCACATTGAGAATATGGGCTTTCACCGTAGGGGTATCAAGCAGGTCAATTCTTTGAAAAACGATACCGTGATTTGCCGGTGCAGGTTGTAATTGAATAGAGACTGCGCACCCTGTGTGCAATCCTTTTCCGGAGATAGAAACCTCCGAAGCGATAGTAGTTTGGTTTTTCTTCATAAAAAACTTGTTATCGAAAAAATCACTCTGATTTCTTCATTTGCTTTTCTAATACATTAATTTGGTTAAACAATTCAGGTAATTTTTTTCTATATATAATAAGTTTTTTTTCTTCCAGAGCGGAGATAGCCGGCGTTCCCAGCACGATTCTGTTATCGGGTACGTGGTTGATTACTCCCGATTGTGCGCCAATAACTACATTATCTCCGATTTTCAAATGTCCTGTAATACCCACCTGTCCGGCAACGATTGCTTTTTTTCCGATTTTGGTAGATCCGGAAACTCCGGATTGAGAAGCGAAAGCCGAGCCTTCGCCAATTTCACAGTTATGGGCAATTTGAATGAGGTTGTCTAATTTCACGTGGTCGTGAATTTTTGTAGCGCCCAGCGTTGCTCTGTCAATGCAGGTATTTGCGCCTATTTCCACATAATTGCCAATGATAACATTGCCTACCTGAGGCACTTTAAAATAGTTGCCCTCCTGTTGTGCGAATCCAAACCCATCAGCGCCGATTACTGCGCCGGCATGGATAATCGTGTTGTGTCCGATTTCACAATCTGCATACACTTTAACGCCAGAGTAAAGAATAGTATTTTTTCCGATTTTTACGTTATCGCCCACACAAACGTGTGGATAAAGTTGAACATTATCCTCAATATTGGCATTTTCACCCACACTCACAAACTCTCCGATATACACATTTTCACCAATCGTTGCAGTTTTAGCCACGCAGGCTTGAGGTGCAATGCCAGACTTTTCAGGTTTCATCTGTTGGTAAACCTCCAACAATTTTGCCAATGCCAAATAAGGATTTTCTGTTCTGATAAGCGTAGTTTGAACAGGTTTTTCAGGAACAAAATCTTTGCTTACCATTACTGCAGAAGCTTTTGTTTCATACACAAAATCAGTATATTTTGGATTTGCGAGAAAAGACAATCCACCTTCAACACCTTCTTCAATTTTACAAATTGTATGGATTGTGATGTTTGGATTTCCTTCAATGGAAGCCGATATTATTTCTGCAATTTGTGATACCGTAAACGTCATCAAAAATTTTTCGGCAAAAATAGAATGTTTTTTTAATGATTGAATAAATAAAGGGATTAAAAAAAATATATTTTTGCCGCCCCTTCAAAAAATAAGAAAAGAAGGAACAGCCAAAGGAGAGATGGGTGAGTGGCTGAAACCAACAGTTTGCTAAACTGTCGTAGGGATAACCCTACCGGGGGTTCGAATCCCCCTCTCTCC
>WRGQ01000132.1 GCA_009787115.1 Bacteroidota bacterium | reverse complement strand
CAGAATAGCAATGGTATATACTGCTTTTAACTCAAAATTCCAATCGTTTGGAGGCGCTTGTTCTGTGATAGGAAATGTACTGTAATACAGTGTTCTGTCTTTAAAAAACTGTTGTTTTGATTTTTGAAGTTCAACGATAAATTTTTCTCCTTTCTCATTTTCACAATACAGGTCAAAAACGGCTTTGCGAGCGCTTTCCAACGCGCCTAATTTTTCTGATTTAAGATAAGAAATAGAAACGATGCGCCCTTGCTCCTCATAAAGAAGTTCGTTTAAGAAATCAAGAAGTAAATCTTTGTTGCATTCTTCTCCGAACAACTTTTTAAAGCCGAAATCGGTAAAAGGGTCAATGTATTTTTCGCGAACTTTTGGGTAAAACATTTTTTTATTTCGTTTAGTGTTGGTGGATTTTGTTTTTTTAGATTTCATATAGAGTTAATTTAGTGTTTGTTAGCAAATGGAGTAGTACGCGACAAATATATATGAAAAATTTCAGCACAGAGATACAAAGAACACAAAATTACATAGAGCCAGAAAAAAGTTTATTTTCGCATCTGTTTTTAATAAGCATAGATTTTTAACAATTTATCACCAAAAAATTATTATGAAAAAACTTTTCACCCCTATCCTTTTTATTATTTTATTGAGTTTTCTTTCAATAAACCTGTCCGCACAAAAGTATGCGGTATATTTTACGGATAAAAACAATACACCATACAGTATTGAAAATCCGGAAGCATTTTTGTCGCAACGTGCCATTGACAGGCGTGCACGACACAATATTGCTATTAATATGCAAGATTTGCCGGTTAACCCGCAATATGTTCAGGCATTAAGAAATTTGGGCGCTAATGTGCCATTTACCAGTAAATGGCTTAACTGCGCTTTGATTTCTTGTCCGTCATCTCTTGTTAATCAAATACAGCAGTTGCCTTTTGTGAGTCAGGTAGTCTATATCAGTCCTCACTCTTACGGCGGAAAGTCAGGCGGTGAAGGCTTTGTGAGTCAATTTGCTAACAAGTTAGAGAAAGAAGAAGATTTTATACCGGTTGATCCTAAAAATATTGCGGAAAACTATCAGTATGGTCAAGGTCAGTCTCAAATTAGCCAAATAAATGGCATTCCCGTTCATCAACAGGGCTATACCGGTCAGGGCGTTTTAATCGCTGTGCTGGATGCCGGATTTCAAAATGTGAACTCGCTTTCTGTTTTTAACAATATCTATTCGGCAGGCCCCATTTTTACAATGGACGTAGTTGTTCCTAATGGAAACATTTATGCTTCAAACACCAGTAATCACGGAACGAATGTGCTGTCGTGCATGTCTGCCAATGCTAATGGTCAATTTGTGGGTACTGCTCCGCAGGCGTCATACGCACTGATACGAACGGAAGATGCCGCAACCGAGTATTTAGTTGAGTGTTATAATTGGGCAGTGGGTATAGAGGCTGCCGACAGTATCGGCGCCGACATTGTCAATACCTCTTTGGGGTATCGTACTTTTGACGATCCTTCAATGGACTACACACATGCCCAAGTGGACGGTGAAACTCCTGTGGCTTCTTTTGCTGCAAAAACCGCTATCGAGAAAGGAATTTTTGTTACTGCCAGCGCCGGAAATGATAACGGCTCAAGTTGGCCCTGGGTAGGCTCTCCCGGAGATACTAAATATGCCGGTACTATTGGCGCAGTAAACAGTTCAGGTACTATCGCATATTTCAGTTCTATCGGACCAAACGGCGCAGGAGACCCCAAACCTAATGTATGTGCAAGAGGTGTTGGCGCTACTGTTTATTCAACATCAGGAACTATTAGTTCGGCAGACGGAACATCCTTTTCCAGCCCTATCTCTTGCGGAATGTATGCCTGCCTTATTCAGGCAAATCGAGGACTTCATCCGGCTCTGCTTCGCGATATTGTAGATGAAACCGGAAACAGGTATCCCAACCACGAAATTGCTTATGGCTACGGAATCCCCAACTTCGCTGCTGCCTTAGAAACCGTTCTCGCACTCAGTATTTTGGAAATTGTTGCTGTTACTATTGATGACACTCAGGGAAATAATAATGGAAGACTCAACCCGGGTGAAACCGTTAACCTGAATATTACTGTAAAAAATAAAACTACCGAAACATTAAGCAACGTAAATGCCGTTATCTCAACGAATAGTTCTGAGGTTACTTTTATTAATAATACTGCTAATTTCGGTACTTTTTCTCCTGATGAAACAAAAACGGTAACTAACGCATTTACCCTTACTTTAAGTGAAAACGCCTTCCCGAAAAGTTCTATAAAATTCTATGTTACATTTAGTTATAACGGCAACACGGCTAAGGGCATTTTTTCACTTGATGTTTATGGAAATCTTTTAGCATACAAAACTTATGCTGTGGACGATTATGCCGGAAATGCAAACGGCGTTCTCGAACCCGGAGAAACAGCAAAGTTATTTACATACATTGTAAATAACGGGAATGAATATGCAAGTGGAGTTACAGCAGTTCTTTCCTCAACTTCCGACTTAGTTACTATTAACTCCAATAGCTCCGCCATTGGCAATATGCTTCCCACACAAACGAAATATGCAACTTTTAACATCACTGTTAATCCTAATGCCGTGCCCGGACAAATTTCCATTCCATTTCAATTGCAATTAACAGATGCAGAAGGAAAATCAAGAACTTATACTTTTACTTACAGCGATAAATGTGGTATTGTTTTTGAATTACACGATTCCGATGGCGATGGGTGGAATGGCGCTGCTATTAAAGTTAATTTCGATGATGGAACACCTCAACAGACTTTTACCATCAATAACGGTAGTTCTGCTATCTATACAGTCAGTAAAGCAGTGGGGGTTACATTCACACTTTCATGGCAGCCAGGAAGTTACGATAACGAATGTTCATTTATCATTAAATACGACGGTGGCGATATTATCTATACCGCTTCGTCTGCGCCTCCTGCCGGCGTATTTTACAGTTTTGTGAATTATTGCGGCGGCGCGGCACCTCCTAATCCGCCATTGAACGCTCCACAATATGCCGTTCACTTTAAAGACAAAGAGAATACCCCTTACAGTATTAATAATCCTCTTGAGTATCTGTCTCAAAGAGCTATAGATAGAAGAAATAAATATGGTATTGCCGTAACAGCAGAGGATTTACCCGTTGACCCCTGTTATGTAGAAATGGTTAATATGACCGGCGCTTATGTGCGCGATGTCAGCCGCTGGGCTAATGCTGTTTTGGTTTATGCCGAAGAGGATATGCTTAATGCAATTCGAAAATTAGATTTTGTAGATAAAGTAGTTTATGTGAAACCGGCTGAAGGAAAGTATCAACTTTATGATATTCACCCTAAATGGGAGAATGAAGTGATTAACGTAACGCAAGGCGCAAAAGGCGATTACAACTATGGCTATGCTGCTGCACAAATTGAGCAGTTGAATGGCGTTACCGTTCATAAACAGGGCTACGCCGGCGAGGGAGTAATCATTGCAGTCTTAGATGGAGGTTTTAACAATGCAGATAAAGTAGGCGGTTTTTCTCATCTATACGAATCAGGTAGAATTGTATATGAAGAGAATGTGGTTGAACCGCAACGGTCTATTTACGATGAATTGATTAGCAGCCACGGTACGCTGGTTTTGTCGTGCATGGGCGGATACCTTGAAGGCGAGTATGTGGGAACTGCACCGAAGGCGTCTTATGCGTTGATACGAACCGAAGATACGCCAACGGAGTTTTTAATAGAAGAGTATTTTTGGATGATAGGTGCAGAAGCGGCGGATAGTCTCGGCGCTGATATTATCAATTCCTCACTGAGTTATATTACTTTTGATGATCCGGTGATGGATCATAAATATTCAGATATGGACGGTAAAACGGCAATTAGTTCCATTGCTGCCAAAATGGCGGTTGAACGTGGAGTTTTTGTTACTAACAGTGCGGGAAATAATAATGGAAAACCCTTTCCTTGGGTAGGCTCTCCTGCTGATGCACCGGAGGCATTATCGCTCGGTGCGGTTGACCTGTCAGGTGTAATTGCCGATTTTAGTTCTATTGGACCTAACGGCGCCGGATATCCCAAGCCCGATGTGGTTGCCTGCGGCTTGGACGCAGCTGTTATATTCCCCGATAACACTATTGGAACCGCTTCCGGTACCTCTTTTGCAAGCCCAATTACTTGCGGTATGGTTGCCTGTATCATCGGAGCCGCGCCCAACAAAACACCCGACCAAATTATTAAAGCCGTGCAACAATCGGCAGACAGATACCCCGAACACGATATTCAATATGGCTATGGAATTCCCAACTTCGGTAAAGTATTGGACGCTCTCGGAGTTTATGATTATGAACATAAAACCGGTTCAAAACTGATTTATTACCCAAATCCCGTAAACGATAAACTGTATTTAAACAATCCCGATGCAATTATAAAAAACGTTGAGATGTATGATATTACAGGTAGAATGATAAAACAAATAACAGTTGATGCCCACCAAATCTCAATAGACGTAAAAGAGATAAACAGGGGATTTGTGTTTGTTAAAGTAATTTATGATAACCATTCAAGCGAAATGGTAAAGTGTGTGATTTTGAGGTAAAGATTGATCTGCAATTGGGTGGATTGGATAGATTTCTTTTCTAAGTTTATTGTTTAATAAACTTACCTGCGCCAAGCATCGTTTTGTCGGTGAAAAACTTATAGAAATAGATACCTTTTGATAGATGTTCAATGTTTACTTCATTGTTGCCACCATGCAAATAATAGTTCCCCACTTTTTTGTTTTCAATAGAGTAGATTTCCAAATAACCTTGTTGAGACATCTCATCTATTACAAAATGAAGTACATCTGAACTTGGATTAGGAAATACACGAATCACAAATTCTTTATTATAAGATTCAATGTTGCTTGCTCTTTCAAAAGTAATGCAATAGGTGAATTGAGTAATGCCGTTTTCAGCAGTAACCGTTATTGTGGCTTGCAGAGGCATGGTGGTTGACCATACCGGAGTAGCAACAGTTGCTTTCGGATCTTCAGGCTCTACTAAAATAGAAGGGGTTCCCACATAATTGAAGGGTAGAAGATATGTATAATCAGCTATAAAACTATTGAAATCTTCAATAGGTTCCCAATCAATATAAATATTTTTAGCATAAGGATAGTCATTTTTAGTTGTAATGAAACGGAGTTGATACAAGGCAACATCTCCATTTATGGCTGTAACCCTAATTTTAGCAGTATCTCCTAATTGCCCTGCTTGTGTAATCTCTTGTCCTGCTCTTTCATCTTCGGTAGTAGCGCCAACCACAGGAACATCAGTGATACCAAAAGCCAACTCAACATCATAGAAATATTGATCTTTGTCAAACTTTGCATAAGGCACTCCGTTTAAGGTTATTTCCTTCAAATAGTTATTATCTCCGGCTTCCACACGGAACGAAACGGTATAAGTGTTGGTATAAGTAGGATTACCGGCAGTTACGGTTACAGTAGCAACTCCGGGATATTGAGGAATCCCCTGAATATCAACTGTGGCATCTAATTGAGTGGCTGTGGCGGTAACAACAGGTAAATTCACTGTTCCATATTCATACTCAATAGAATAGTTAAATTTATTAGGGTCAAAATTTTCAATCGTTACGCCATTCACTTTTAAATCAGATAATAACGCTTCTGTGGAAAGTATAACAACAAAATTCACCGTATAGGTTAAAGAATCACTCTGATTCCAGGTAACCAACTTCACGGTAGATGTACCGTTAGTCTCACTTTGAGGAACATAAGTTATCGCACATCTGTCATCTTCAGGAAGATATTCCAGTACGGGAACGGCTGTAGTGGCTATGGGTAAATTTATATTGTACACTAATGTTGAAGGTGAAAAATTGGGAATAGGAATAGATGTACCATCAAGATTATAAGATAAAGCATATAGATGGGGATCCCCTTGACGTTGAAAAACAATTGTGTAGTTTTTGTAGAACTGTCCATCTTCGGAAGTTACCTGTACGGTAGCTTGTCCGGGAAAAGAGGTAGCCTGCTCAATCACAACATTTGTATTCATCCAGTTCGCAATAGCGGTAACTGTGGGTATTTGTGAATTGTTAAACGGTAAAATAATATGGTAGGTTAAAACATTGGGGTCGAAATCGGGTAAAAGAATACTATTATAGAAAATACCGGTCAATAAGGTACTGCCTGATAATGTTCTGTCAAAATTAACAGTATAGGTTTTCTCTGTTAAATCTTCCGCAGTAACTACTATTGTTCCTGTCAGATTGTTCGTTTCACCGGGTTGCTCTATCATTTCAAAATCGGCACGATTATCGGCTAATACTATGTTTGTAATACTCGGAATGCCTGTTGTTTCCACCGGAAGCATAATGGTTACTTCCGTTTCATTTTCGTTAAAAGGATAATTATAAGTTTGTCCATTATATTCATAGCTGATTGATACAATAGTATTTACCGGAGATAATTCGCGGGTAAAATCAATGGTATAAACCGTTGTATAAGCGTCATCTTCAGCAGTAACATTAATGGTAACCGTTCCTGTTACTGTATCTATTTGTGAAATAACAACCTGCGCATAAGGAAATGCCGGCACTGCGGTAACCACAGGTGCATTTAATTCCGTGTAGGGCAATTCAAATTCATAGATAAATTCTTCAGAATTAAAATCTTGCAGTGATACGCCGTTAATTTTAATATCTGCTAAAGCGGCATTGGTATTTCTTACTCTGTTAAAATCAACCTTATAAATTTTAGTAACCGTCATATCTTCAGAATACACAAGAAATCTTTGTGTGTAAGGAGACGTAGTCATTTGTACTGAAGAAAAAACGAGCGCAGTAGGCGATGAAGAGAATGGAATGATTTGCGGAGGCGTGGGCGCTGAATAGGGAACATCCACTAAATATTCGTAAATTGTTGGATTAAATCCGCTTATTGAAATGTTATCATATCTTATATCTCTCAAATAAGCATCTTTTTCCTGTGCAACTACTTCATAAGCAATTTTGTAAATCTTCTGTGCAGTTCCATTTTCCGCAGTTACTGTAATAATGGTAGTGTCTGAGAAAGAAGTAGCCGGCGTATAAACGATATTGGTTTCAGGAAGCCATTGGAAATTAGGAGTAAATTCAATATCAGGAATTTCTGTTACGCTTGATGGAAAAATAAGCGTATAAAATTCTGTTGCGGAGTTAAAACCCGGAACCGGAAATCCGTTGTAGGTAATACTGCTCAACGTAGCATCCGTAGAAATAGTAGGCGTAAAATTGATGATGTAGGTTTTATTTGCAACGCCGTCGTTGGCAACCACCTTTACTCTACCGCTATTGCCGGCTCTTGCAGTGGGTTGCGTGTATATAATAGTATCTATAACAGGGGCTTGCGGATCTGCTTCTATCAGTTCGCAAGGTTCGTTAGGTCCCGTTACCGGTATGGTTACATTAATGGTTACATCATTATTATTATTGGCACTGGGAATAGTGATATTTCGAACCACACCGTTATATCTGTATTTTAAACCTATATTCGAACCTGAGGTTTGTTTTAAATAGCAGTTTGTATTTTTAACAATCACTCCATACGTTTGTTTGGTAATTCCATCTAAAGCCGTTACGTTAATTTTATTGGTATCGGGAAACCATACCACAGGCGATGGAAATGCTACCGTAGATCCGCTGCAAACTTGTTGCCCCGAAGTGGTTGATAAGGATAAGGTGAAAATCGATGTTAAGGAAGCCGAATAAGTATGGTTAAAATTGGTAGTGCTAAAAACGTTATTTTGATTCGTAGAATTTATTCTGTATCCTAACAGATTAGCATTATTGTTTGTGAAAGTAAAATGAATAGTATATATTCTTTGCGTATTGTTTTCAGCAATTACTTTAATGGTAGCCGTTCGGTTAGTTAATGTTGCAGGCGTATATTGAACACTTGCCCAGACACTTGATTTTTCGTAGGTAATAGTAGGAATAGTAGTCGTACAAGTAGTTATGGAATAACTATAAGCTAATGTATCTGCATCAAAATTTGCAACATCCGTACCGCCAATTTTTATCCAGTTTAATTTAGCATTGGAAGATTGTACTTTCGAGAACATTAGATTATAGGATTTTAAACTATAATTTTGGGCTCTTACTACCACCGTGCCTCTTGAATTGACCCCTGTAGGCTGTTCAATACGTTGTATCTCAGCAGATTCATTGGACAGCACAATACTTGATGCCAAAATTTGAGGAATTCGTACCTCTTCAGGGTCAGTAATAACTATAGGATAGTTGGTTTGAGCAGAAGTGAATCCGGGTACAGGAATTGGAGTTGTTCCATCCATAGTATAACTTAATGCCGTAATATTATTATCATTTGAAAGATTTGAGAAATAGTATATTCTGTATTCTTTTTGGGTAACGTAGTCTTCTGCGGTTACTAAGATAGAGGTATAACCTCCGTCGGCATCTCCAAGTGGACCGGGTACGTTGGTAACTACAACACTTGTAATATCGGCTACTTCAGGCGTCCACGAGAAATCCGCCGGCTGGTAGGGAAATTCCATTTCGCCCGGAACTCCCGTTAATGTAGGTCCTCCATAAGTTAAAAGGGTCTTATTAAAACCGTCAATCGTTACGCCGTTAATTTTTAAATCGGAAAGCCACGCACTGTACACCATTTCAATATCATCAATATATAAAGCATCACTCCCGTTTCCTGAACCGGGTGTTCTGTTTGTTGTAAAAGTTATTAATATGTATCTTGGTAATTTTCCAAGATGAGCGTATGAAGCGTAGTCGAAAGGTATTGTGTATTGATACCAGCCCTGATTTCCTCTTTGCCACTCCAATTCAGCATGAGCCACAATATAGTTATATGAATTGGGATCCCCCTCCGGAGTATCTGTAAACTTGTAGTTATCATGAATATAAGTACTCATCCTTGCATATTGCGTAGCGCTGTTTGGCGTGAACTTTGCCCAAAAACGTATAGAATCGGGCGTAGATCCCCAAGGCTCGTTAAAATTATTGTCGTTTGGATCTGTAAAATTATGATTAGCAGGATTAGAGGCGGTCAGACTTCCTGCATTAATACGTCCTGTGGTCATGTTTCCATTGGCAATGGCAATAATAATACTCCTCGCGTTAATCTTACAAGAATAATAACCCACATTTGAGCCATGTCTCGTGTCACTGGATCGTGAAATCTGAGCGCTACTTTGTGCAAGAGATGCCTGAGGACCGGTAAGCGAGCCAAAAGAGTGCCAATAGGGAGGTTCTGTCCCTATAGAACCGCTACCGGGCGCAGGAACAAATGGCGCTTCAAAATCGGCATTGCGTAACTGATAAGTAATCGTTTGCGCATTCAATGTGCCAAAGAAAAAAAATGCAACAAGACACAAAACTAAAAAATGTAAGTTCTTTTTCATAATAACTATATTTTAATGGTTAATGATTAATGTTTAATTGTCTGAATCTTGATTTTCTTGTATTACAAGATTAACAGGATTATTTTTCATCGTGGTAATCTTAAAAATCTTACTAAAATCATAGTTCATAATTCTGTGGCAAAAATATAATTTGTTGAATACGTTTCGTTAATAAACGTTAATAAAAATATTAACTTACTGATTATAAGTTTAATAAAAATGTTAATAAATGTTAATACAGATTAATATCTATATTTATTCCAGCATTTTTTTAGATAATTTCTTATTTCGTTCTCCCGTGGATTGTTTTGCGGCTCGTAAAACTTTTTGCCACTAATGGATTCGGGAAGAAACTCAAGGTCTGCAAAATTGTTTTCAAAGGAATGGGCGTATTTGTATCCTTTGTGATAATCCAAATCTTTCATCAATTGGGTGGGTGCATTTCTGATGTGCAACGGAACAGGCAAATCGCCGGTTTTTCTTACAAATGCCAAAGCCTCGTCAATAGCAAGGTAAGAAGCATTGCTCTTGGGCGAGGCAGCTAAGTAGACGGCAGTCTGCGACAAGATGATGCGCGCTTCGGGCATCCCGATTTGGTGCACGGCTTGGAAGCAGTTGTTTGCCAACAGCAGCGCATTGGGATTGGCATTGCCGATATCTTCGGAAGCGAGGATAATCATACGGCGCGCAATAAAGAGCGGGTCTTCGCCGCCTTCAATCATACGCGCCAGCCAATAAACCGCCGCATTCGGGTCGGAGCCGCGCATAGATTTAATGAACGCCGAAATAATATCGTAATGCTGCTCTCCTTTTTTATCGTAAAGTGCGAGGTTTTTCTGAACGCACTTCATTACCAAATCGTTTGTAATGAGCAATTTGCCGTTTTCAGGTTTTATAAATTGCACTGCCAATTCTATGGCATTCAACAGTTTTCGCGCATCTCCACCCGAAATGCGAAATAACGCTTCCGTTTCTTTTATCTCAATAACAATCTTTAATTGTTCTTCCAAATGTTTTTTAGCATTATCCAAAATAAACCGGAGGTCGTCAATGCTCAATTCTTTTAACACATACACCTGACAACGGGACAACAAGGGCGAGATTACTTCAAAAGAGGGATTTTCGGTTGTGGCGCCAATGAGGGTAACAATGCCCTGCTCTACCGCACCCAGCAGCGAGTCTTGTTGTGATTTGCTAAACCGGTGAATTTCATCAATAAACAAAATAGATTTTTCATTGGAAGTTTTGGCTTTATCAATAATATCCCGAATATCTTTAACCCCTGAACTTATGGCGCTGAGCATATAAAACTGCGCGTTTGTTAATTGTGCAATAAGCAATGCCAGCGTGGTTTTGCCTACACCGGGCGGGCCCCACAAAATCATAGAATGTAACGCATTGTTCTCAATCGCATTCCGTAAAATAGCGCCATTCCCAACCAAATGTTGTTGCCCGATATACTGAGATAACGTTTGGGGACGAAGAAGTTCGGCAAGAGGCTTCATATTAGTGATTAGTGATTAGTGGGCTGTTCCACTTCTTAATAGTCGTTTCAACAAAACATATTCTTTTTTATTATCACACAAATATTTATTCATTTAGAAAAATACAGAAATACATTCTCAAGCGCTTTTTTGCACACGGGACAAAAACCGTTATACACTTTTTCTTTCATAGTGCAATTGTGCCACGGGCGGTAAACGCCTTTGGCAACGTAGCCACCGCCTTCAAACACGCCTACCACATTATTATATTCATCTTCATCGGGGGTGGGCACAGGGGTATCTTGAGCAAGTAAATGTTTCCATTTTTTGTCGAAATCTACCAAAGTAGTTAGATTAGGTTCAACGGGTTCAACGCCTTCGGGATAGAAATCGCGCACAGAGACTTCTGAGTCGAAATATTCATCGCCCAAGCCTGCAATAGAGTGTCCTAATTCGTGAACGGTTACGTAATCACTGTATTTACCGTCGGAATTTACTACTGCATAGAAATTATAGATACCGCCGCCGCCGTATTTTTTTGAATTGGCAATAATCAGAAGCGCATCATAAGGCGCGTCATCGGCAATTTCATTCATCTTCCACACATTCAAACACATCAAATATCTGTCCACATCAATAGTATTGTAACTGCTGTTGAGCAATGTCTTTTTAAAAACTTTGGCATTAGGGTCAGTAATCCCCGATTCTTTAGAGTATCCTTTAATAGCTCTGATATTTACCTTATCTTTATTTTCCGAATACGGAGAGCAGTTAAGGATGTAATCCGCAAAAGTTTGCATATCTTTCTTCAGTTTCTCTTTATCCTTTTTAGAATAACCATCAGGAAGAAACAGAATATCCAAACAACTCTCTGCCTTTCCGCCAATATGTAAATTCATCACATTATACTTTTTTTTGAATGGTTTTTGAGGGGTGGTTTTCGGGTCAAATTCACCTTCGTAAAGAAAAGTGAACTGATGCGATCTTGAATAAACACCAAACTCGTATTTCACCGGCGCTTTGGGATAGGGCATCAAAATAGATTCTTCAAAGAACCCCTCTTCTTTTTCTGCTCTCTCGGTGGTGGCGTATTCTCCGAACAAGGTAGAGTAACTTCGGGTGTAGATAATCTCGTTGGTTTTGGCATCTTTCACGGTCAATACCATTTCTCCGAGACGTGCGGGTTCAATCAATTGTGTGTGAGTACCGCTCCAAATGCCTCCCCGCCAAAAAATTACCTGTGCAATTTTTTCGCTGTGCGCATTGCCCTGATGCATATAATCTATGCGAAGCGTTTTGTTTTCAAAATAGGTGTTAAAGTTCTGTGCAGAAAGCAGCAACGGCAGAAAGCAGAATACAGAAAGCAAAAGGCGTAATCTGTTTCTAAAAATAAAAGATTGGTGATGTTTCATAAAGTATTAAATTTTTCGATGAGCGCTTCAAAAGTCATTGTTGGAATTTTTGGGGCAAAAATCCATAAAATTTTTAATTATTAAGAATCTAAATATTTTTTCTCCTAATATCTTGGATGAAACTGTGCGATAGCGCTCCGAATATAATCAGTATCCAAATGGGTGTATATTTCAGTGGTAGTGATACTGGCATGTCCTAACATTTCCTGCACAGCGCGCAAATCGGCACCACCCTCTATTAAATGGGTGGCAAAAGAGTGCCGGAAAGTATGCGGACTAATATTTTTTTGAATACCTGCAAGTTGTGCTACTTCTTTAATCATTATAAAAATCATTTCGCGGGTTAGTTTTGCACCTCTTCGGTTAAGAAACAGAATATCTTCCATCCCTTTTTTTATTTTCAGTTTTGAACGAAAACCATCTATGTAATGTATGACTGCTTTTTGTGCAGTCTCGCCAATCGGAACGAGCCGCTCCTTGTCTCCTTTGCCGATAATGCGAATAAAGTTATCGCGAAAAAAGAGTTGAGAGAGTTTAAGATTAATCAGTTCGCTTACGCGCAGTCCACAGCCGTACAAAACTTCAATCATTGCCTTGTTGCGGTGTCCTTCCTTGCTACTGAGGTCAATGGCGGCAATGATGGCTTCTATCTCTGCAACCGAAAGCACATCGGGCAATGTTCTCGCTGTTTTGGGCGCTTCCAGCAATTCGGTCGGGTCATTTTCAATCACTTTTTCATATTGTAAAAAACGATAGAATGCTTTCAAAGCGGAAACCGTGCGTGCCTGCGAGGTGGCTTTCGTCTTTTCTTTAAAAAGGTGTTGCATATAATCTTGGAAATTGTTTAAAACGGCGTTTTTCAATGCCGCTTCATCTATTATTTCTTCATTATGAGAAAGAAAATGGGCAAATTTTTTAACATCACACAAATAGGCTTCCACTGTTTTTGGGGAAAGTGATTTTTCCAAACGAAGATAAGATTGAAACAGAGGGAGATATAACACAGTAAAGATCTTCCGTAAGTATTTAGAAAGTATAACCTACCTTTACTTCAACTCCGCCAAAGTATTCTTTATTCCACGATTTTAAGAAAAATCCCGAAGTGAAAGAGAATGCTTTTACCTTAAAACCGGCGGCTATTGTACCGTATAAGCCTGCATTAACCTCTTGCGATTCTTTCGTATATTGGCGAGGGTAGAGGTCGGGATACTCCCACCAAGGTTCATAATAATAATAGTATTCTTTCCAGAAATTAATTCTTGTACCAATAGCAAAATTTACTAATGGTTTCAGCGCCCTTTTTCCCGGAAAATAGTGGCGGTAATTAACAAAAATGGGAATACTTTGCGCATTCTCTACCGACTTACTCTCAAAATCCCTATAATATGAAGAAGAAGACGGCTTTGTATCTACTTCATACCCCACCCCAAGACCAATAACATCTTGGGTTTTGTTAAAACGGATACCATTTACAAAAATACCGGTAAAGCCAACTGAGCCACCTGCAAAGAAGCCATACTCATTGATGAGCGCGTATGAAAACTTACATTCGGTTTTGGTTTTTTCATCAGTTGAAGTTTCTTTTTGCCCGAAACTTAAAAAGGGGATTGCTAAAAAAAGAATAGCAAAAATGGTTACTGCTGTTTTTTTCATAAATTATTTGATTTAAAATTAAGTTAGTATAAATTGATAAAACTCTTTTGCATAATTTAAAAAGTATAACCTACCTTTACTTCTACTCCGCCAAAAAAATCATTATTACACGATTTCAAGAAAAAACCTGAAGTAAAAGAGAAAGCCTTTACTTTAAATCCTGCTGCAATAGTAGCATATAATCCAGGAGTAACCTTAACATTTTTTCCACTCGTATCGCCCATTGGAGTTCCGTATATATACCAACCACTGTAATCTTCTATCAATAAACTAATTCGAGTACCCACGGCAAAATTTACTAATGGTTTTAGTACGCGCTTACCGGAAAAATAGTGACGATAATTCAGAAATATTGGAATGCTTTGCTGTGAGCGGTCATCACTCTCATACCCTACTCCGATACCAATAATATCCTGTTTTTTAATAGAAATTCCATTCACAAAAACACTTGTAAATCCAAATCCTCCGCCTACAAAGAAACCATACTCATTGATGAAAGTGTATGAAATCTTTTTTTCCGAATTATTGTTCTCATTGGTTGGAGTTTCTTGTTGCCCGAAACTTAAAAAAGGAATGGATAAGAAAAATGCAGCAATAACAATTGAGGATATTTTCTTCATAAGCAAAT
>WRGQ01000131.1 GCA_009787115.1 Bacteroidota bacterium | reverse complement strand
TTTGCCTCTTTAATCACAATTTCCATTAAAAAATTGGCAATCGGTTTCATTACAATCGTACCCAAATTTATCTCTTTTTCTTCAGCAGGCTGAATAAAAATTTCCCGCGGCATAAAAGAGATATGCGTAGTTTTAAAAATGTAGTTTGATTTTCTAACATTTCTAAATGTAAAGTTTCCCTTTGCATCGGAAGAGGTATAATTTGCCAATGTGGTATCTTTTGGATTTAACAACATTACGGTAGCCAATGGTATAGCAACATCCGCCGTATCTTTAATCGTTCCGGTAATAGTGAACTGTGCCTGCGCAATGCTAACCGTCAAAATAAAAACTATGGAAAAGAGGCAATATTTCTTCATAAAAAAAATTTCACTAAAAACGAGAATTTTAGTTTTATTATTGTAATATAAAAAACTATGTGAAAATATTCTTTTTATAGTACCGTTATTGTTCCGTGAGTCTGCTAAAAAAAAATCTTTTTCTGCTTCTGCTTTTGCCCTTGACCATTTTTGCTCAAAATCAAAAGTCAGGTTCCTGGACTATTGATACCTCAACTTATCAAATAGATTCACACTCGTGCTACCCCAATTCTTTTCAATTAACCGGAATTGAACAGGAAGACTATAGTTTCGACTGGATTACTTCTACTTTGCGCATTACAAACGAAAATGTATATGGAAAAACTGTTTTTTTTACATTTCGAACTTTTTCAATCAATTTTTCACAAAAACATCAAAGAAAATCCACCGATCTGATTTTTCAGAAAGGGAATGTGTATCGTCCGCCGGGTTCTGCCATCTCTTCAGGTTCGTGGTTAACGGGAGAAGAGGGAACGCCTTTGTACGCCACCGGCTCTATCGCGCGCGGGGTAACTATCGGCACCAATCAGGATTTTGTGCTTAATTCTGCTCTAAATTTACAACTTTCCGGTTTTTTGGCAAAAGATTTGGAAATTCAGGCAAATATTACCGACAAAAATGTGCCTGTGCAACCAGAAGGAAATACGCGCGTGATTCAGGATTTTAACAAAATATATATCCACCTGAACTACAAAAATCAATGGATGGTAAAAGGAGGAGATATTGATATTGTAAAACCCAACGGCTATTTTCTGGTGGCTAACAGAAGATTGTTGGGTATGGAAGGGAGCGCCGACAACTATTTTAAGCCGGATTCCTCTTATCGTTTGCAGAACAGCGCAGGAGGCGGTGTGGCAAAAGGAAAATATATACGCCAAAAACTTATGGTGGCAAACGGACTGCAAGGTCCTTACAAACTCGCCGGAACGGACGGACAGCCCAACATCGTCATTCTCTCCGGAAGTGAACGCGTGTATTTGGATAATAAATTGCTTACAAGAGGATTAGATCAGGATTACGTGATGGACTACAATACCGGTGAAATTACCTTCACTTCGCGGATTTTGGTTACTTCCGAAAAAGAGTTTAACATTGAGTATCAGTACTCCGACCTCGCCTATTCCCGATATTCACTGTTTTCCTATAACGAGTTTACGAGCGCAAAATCTCCGAAACTAAATCTGCGGGTAAACTTTTTTCACGAACAGGATATGAAAAATCGCTCTATTCAGCCGCAACTTACCGATAGTATGAGGTTGTTTTTGTCGCAGTTAGGCAATGTACCAAACGCTTATTACCCCAATGTGGATACCTCCTCTTTTTATCCTAATGAAATTCTGTACCAGAAAATTGACACATTTTATAACGGGGAGACCTGCGCCATTTATCAATATTGTACCGATCCTTCCCAAAAATTGTATCGTCTTGGATTCAGTTTTTTAGGCTTCCATAAAGGAAACTACGTTTTATCCGTGAATCAGGCAAATGGGCGTGTTTTTGCGTGGGTTGCCCCGCAAAACGGAGTTCCTCAGGGCGATTACGAGCCGGTGATCTTGCTCGCTACCCCTACACTGTCGCAAATGGGAACTGTCGGCGCCGACTGGTTTATTAAGGAAAACACAGGATTCTCTACCGAATTTGCATTCACTAACCACGATAAAAACAGTTTCTATAGAAAAAACAACTCAGAAGACGCAAGTTTTGGATATATGCTCAATTTTTTTCACAAAAATAAGATAAATAAGCAGAAAAAACAGGAAAAATCGTGGTGGTTTTTTACCAAAGTGACCGGCGAATATCAACATCAAAATTTTCACCCTGTTGAAAGTTTTAGAACAGTAGAATTTTACAAAGATTATAATTTACAGGGTGATTTCTCGCCGCAAAATGCTGAACTGATGTTGAGCGCACAGGCAGGTTTTATGCAGGAAGAGACAGGCGAAACCTCTTATAAATTGAACTATTATTCCCGTTTCAAAAACCTACAAGCCATTCGTAATGAGTTGTTTTCAAGTACAAATAAAAAAGGATTTCGTTTTTCAACCCAAACATCATTTTTGGTAACATCTGATACTGTGCAGAATACAAACTATTTCAGAACTTTTAATCTTTTTTCAAAAACTTTTAAGAAAGTGGAATTGGGCGCTTATGAGCGGTTTGAATACAACCGTTTTCAAAGTGTATTGAATGAAGAATTATTACCCAACAGTTTTCGTTTTAATGAATCTTATCTCTATGTAAAAAACAACGATTCCATTGATTACAAATATAATCTGAAATTGAAGCATCTTTTTACGGATAAACCTCTGCAAAATAGGTTTTCTCAAGACAATTATGCGTATGAAGCAGAGGCGGCGTTTGAAATTACCAAATTGAAAAACAACACATTTCGGGGAACGGCAACGTTTCGGAATACACACCAGCGAGACTCCACCCGTCATTTTTTTGCTGAAAATTTCTTTGTAGGAAGTATCGAATACACCGGACGTTTTTTTAAAAATGCTTTGTTTATAAATACTTACTACGATGTCGGCAGCGGTTTGGAGCAAAAGAAGATTTTCACTTACCTCAAAGTCGCGGACGGACAAGGTACACACGTGTGGATTGACTACAACAATAACAGCATTGAGGAGTTGAACGAGTTTGAAATTGCATCTTTTCAAGACCAGGCAAATTATATTAAGGTTTGGATTAGCTCGCCTGAATATATTAATACTTACAACAACCAGTTTACGCAAGTTATTCAACTGCGACCGGGGAATGTTTGGAGTAACAAGAAGGGATTCCGCAAATTTATGTCCCGATTTAGCGATGCCGCGACCTTGCGTGTAGGACAAAAAAACTCTTCCCATAACATTGCCAAAGCGCTGAACCCTTTCCAGTTTAATCTGGCAGATTCTGCGCTCATCGGAAGTCAGGTTAATTTTAACAACAATCTTTCATTTAACCAGTTATCACCCTATTGGGGCATTGATTATATATTTCGTTACACGCAAAATAAAAATATGCTTTATTATGGTATGGAAACCAACCAACTGAATATGAATCAGTTTATCGTTCGTGGAAAACCGTACCAAAAAATTACACTAAAAACAGATTACAGTTATTCGGACAAAAAGAACTTTTCCGCTTTTTTTTCATCAAGAGATTATAATATTATCAATCATAATCTGATTAATTCTATCAGTGTGCAACACGGTAACAACATCTTTTGGGGTATTTCTTACATATTTCAGCATAAAAACAACATTTCGGGTGTTGAGCAGATGAAAGCGCACGATGCAGTTGCCGAATTTAGTTATCGCATTACCAATCGCGGCAATATTACCGCAAAAATGCAATACAAATACATTGATTTTAAGCCGGATAAAGACTACAACTATACACAATCGGCAGTAAGTTACGAAATGTTGGAGGGGTTGCAAAACGGAAACAATATTTTGTGGAATGTTGGATTTCAGACTAATATCACAGAGTTTCTTCAGTTGGATTTGCGCTACGAGGGGCGCAGTTCCGAAGGGTCGAAAGCGGTGCACACAGGACTGATGCAGTTAAAGGCGTTTTTTTAACTCTTCGGAATAAGATTTTGGAAACAGAAGCACGGATTAAAACTTTATCAACCCATTAGCCGTCCTGAGTTTTGTATTTAAAGAATCTACAGACAGAGCAAACAACTTCATTTGCGTAATTGTAAATTTCTTTATACCGGTTTCAGATAAATAATGGCTCCAATACTCTGAATTTGCGGCACGAATGCCAATTTCAAATTCACTGTGGGTAGGAAACAGCGATTTTGCCTGTTTTAACAAATCATCTTTTTCATAATCAATAGGTTCATAGGTAGCGCTACCTGATGAATAGTACAATTGATTGTGTTCCAGATTATTAATCCATTCCTGATAAGTATCGTTTATTGAAAAATAGCCATTTAACGACATGTTCAGTTTTGAAAATTGCACTTGATAGGCTGCCCACGAAACATTGGAGGCAAATTGATTTAAGATGATATTGGTTTCCCCGTTAAAATAGGATTCAAAAATGGAAAAATATCTTTTGTGGTTCAAAATAAGCCAGTTTTGTTTCCTGTTTTTTTCCATAATGTTAAATAATGAGTCAAAAGATTTGACTTTGGTAAGATTTCTTGGATTTTTCAGTTGCGTAATCGCTTGTCTTAGCAATGTAATATTTTCTGATGCTAAAAAAATCCCTTTGTCATAAGTAAATACAAAACGTTTTAAATGAGTACCATAAGTATAAATTTTGCAATTGTCAAAGGATGTGCAATTTTGCTCGTCTATCTGTAATTTTGTAAGGAGTTGTTTAAAAGCCCGTTCATTAATTTTGCAGGCAAAAAGAATGGAAAGCGTTTCTCCGTTGGTATGTCCTGAAAAAACAACTTGATTGTATTTCCCCGGCAATTGATCTACAAAAAACTGACATCCGGGATAGGCATCCAAACCAAAGAGTGGGTTGATATAATTATGAATATTTTTAACAGTTTTTATAAATGTTTCATTATCATTGATTTGAAATAAAAAAGCGGCATTTGAAGGGATTGTTTCAATCAGTTGTGCATTCACTTGTCGAAAATGATAATAATAGAAAAAAATTCCTCCGCAAAAAAGAACAATTATAATGCTTGTGATTAAGGATAGCAAATTATTGAGATACGCTTTACTCTTCATTGGGCTCACTATTCACTTCCGGTTCGGTTGGTTCTTCGGTTTCGGTTTCATCAATAGATATCAAATCGTTTTTTAACAAGATGTTATACCATTGAAAACTCTTTCGGATATTGGATATAAAAACTCTTTCTTCGTCATAATTTGGAACCACTTCCTTAAAGAAATCGCGCATTTGCACATCTGTCCATGCTTTATATTCAAGAGGTTGCTTATCCTGTTTGACATAGATGGCTTGAAACACTTTTTTCAGTTCCAGCATCTCGTCGTGCGTATAAATAGAGATGTTGTCTAATGTTGAAACGCCATCACTTTGAAATGCGGAGAATCGTTTTTGATCTTCCAAAGATTCTACAATAAAATTGTTTTTCCCTTGCGAAATCAGTTTAAAAAGTCCATTTTTTCCACTGATAGATAAAATTTTACTTAAGTCCATTGTTTTTTAGAAATTAGTTATAAAACAGCGGGCAAAAATAGAATATTATTTAGAAATAAGCATTGGGCTCTGAATATTCCTGCTACCAATAATAGCGTCTTCGAGGGCAATCTTACAGGATACCGGTAAAGATTTCAGTTCAATCAAACAGGAAATAATATCTTTAACACTTACATCTTTTGCGCATAAAATTAATTCGTTCACTTTATTCTCTTTAATATAATTGTGAAGTGCAGATGAAGGAATATTCTCAATAGAGAAAATAATTTCCGGTTTTTGGCTGCCTGTCTGCGCAATCATTGCCACTCTTTCCGCTTCGGAACGATTTCCCACGATGAGGATTCGCCTCTTATTCGACCGGTCATATTGATAACCTTTCAATTTAAAAAGATGAAACAGGTAGCGCAGCATATTCATAGCAATAGCAGTCCATACTGCGCCAAAGATGATAACCGCCCGCGAAAACCTTGATGTTTCCGGCAGCAGTGCGTAAATGAGTAATATCGCAATCGTACCCAATATAATGCCACGATTGGTTTTGTTTGTGGAATAGGGTTTTTTGTATCCTTTATTGAGTGCCACAAAGATAATCCAAATTGTTATATAACAAGGAATTATTAGATAGAAATAATAATTGGGAAAATGGCTCTGCCTGTATTGTAATACGGCAGTTTGCCAGTAGAATGCCAACAAGAACATACCGCCGTAAATAGATAGAATATCTAAAAACGGTAAAAGTAAGGAGGCTACTATTCGTTTCCCTATTGCCAAAGAAGCGCGTAGCCATATTGCCAAATTAAATATCCAAGTTAAAAGAAACGATTTTTTTATTGTAAAATGTTTATTTGCAAATATTTGCATCGCTTTGTAAAAAACAATCACGTAATTAATACTCCCTTTTTTTGTGCTTTCACCTTTGTAATGAATTATTCTTGTTTCCGGCAAATAGTAATTTTTGTATCCGGCTTTAATGATGCGATACGACAAGTCAATATCTTCTCCATACATAAAAAAAGTTTCATCTAACAAACCGATTGTATCCAAAACATTTTTTCTAATAAACATAAAAGCGCCGGAAAGTACTTCAATCGATTGTGTTTTATCATTATCCAAACCGGTAAGATGGTAGGAGCCAAACTTTTTAGAGCGCGGAAAGAGTTTAGATAATCCGAAGACTTTGTAAAATGCTACGGAAGGGACGGGCAATGCGCGTTTAGACTCGGGGAGGAACTCGCCGTTTCCGTTAATCATCTTTACGCCCAGCGCACCGGCATCCGGCGTTTGGGTCATAAAATCCATACATTTCACAAATGTATCTTCTTCTACTAATGTGTCGGGGTTGAGCAACAGCACAAATTCTCCACGGGCAAGTTTAATTGCCTGGTTATTGGCGCAGGAAAAACCAACATTTTCAGTATTGGCAATAAGATGAATCCATGGAAATTTTGCTTGCAACATTGCCACCGAGTTATCGGAGGAAGCATTATCCACTACAAAAACTTCGGCTTCAATGCCGGCAACCGCTTTTTGGACAGACTGTAAACATTGGAACAGGAAATGTTTTACGTTGTAGTTTACTATGACAATAGAGAGTTGCATAAGAAAAGATTAAGAGAAATAAGCCAGATGCGTTATTTTTGATTGTACAGGTTGGTTTAATGTTACATTAATTTTTGCTGATAAGGGTAAGAAAACGTCCACCCGCGAGCCAAATTTAATAATTCCCGTTTCTCTTCCCTGCACAGCATTATCGCCTTCTTTGGCATAACTCACAATTCTGCGCGCCACTGTTCCGGCAATTTGGCGAAACAAAATCTCTTCTCCGTTTTTATGTTTTTGAACTACCGTATTGTGTTCGTTATCTTTTGAGGCTTTGGGCAAACTTGCTACAAAATGTTTTCCCGGATGATATTTAACATAAACTGTTTCTCCATCAATAGGATACGTATTTACATGCACATTTAGCGGCGACATAAAGATAGAGATTTTAATTCTTTTATCGTTAAAATACTCGGTTTCTACCTCTTCTAAAATCTGGACTATTGTACCATCGGCAGGGGCGATAATGGCATTACTGTCTCGTTTTGTTACTCTAAATGGTACGCGGAAAAAATAGACCACTAACGCAAAGAAGAGGACACAAACTGTTGTAACTATAATCTGCAAAATTAATGGAGCTTTGAAAAAAGAGGATGCCCAGATTGGCACGAATGCAATAAAAAATGCAACGAGTATAGAGATGGTTCCTTCTTTATGGATTCTGTAATGAGATGTCATTGGTGAAAAAACAAGTTTTTAATTTATTATAATAATCTTCTTTTCAATATTATTTTTCATTTTCAATTTCCCGTCTGATAAATTCCGCTAACACATTCTTTTCAGACAAATTAACAAGATATTTAGAGACAAATAAATGATCATCCATACCTGCTGTTGAATATTCTACCAGGGTATCATCTTTGTCAGCGCATAAGATAATACCAATAGGAGGGTTGTCTCCTTCGTTCATCTCATTGGCTTTGTAGTAGTTAAGATAGAGATTCATTTGTCCTGCGTCTGCATGGTCAAATTCATAAACTTTTGAGTCAATCAAGACATGACATTTCAATATTCTATGATAAAAATTCAATCTTGAAAGCAAAAATTCGGGATTGAGTTTATCACTATCGTTCAATTCAATCGTTTGTGTCCACTGAATTGGAGTGACTATTTTTGTTGATAGTGTTTGAAGAACGATATCGTCTTTATTATCTGCATATTGTAATTTTGCAGACAGTGTCTGCAAAATCTCATCTTTTTCCAAATTAAGTGTCTGCAATTTTTCAAACACTGTCTGTAAAAAATATGAATACGTCAAATAAAAATCTTTACACAAATACAATTGGCGAAAACTAAAACCTTTCAAATCAGAAAGTCTTTTAGCAATCTCATCCAGCAATTTTTCTCCATATTTTGCTCTATCTTCTCCATTTTGTTCATACTCAACTATGTAATATCCAAAAATCCAATTTTGAATAGTTAAAAGTTGATTTACAGATTTTGCCGCACATCCTTGCAGGATATCATGTACTTTGGATATCTGGTCAATCAACTCGTTAAAATTGTTATTTTTTGTCAATGTCATAGTCAAATTATTTTTACTCTCAAGATTAACACATCTTCTTTGACGTTTTTTCTTATTCCTTTATAGTAAAATACATCGCACTCACTTCTCTATTTCCTCTCGAACTGAAGGCCACAGCAGTAAGGATATGATGCAACCCCGGCTCAATAGTATTTTCAGGTATGGTAAAATTGTATGGAGGTTTAGTAAGAGATTGAATAACATCTTCGTCCACTAATATTTCTACCTGAATGATAGAGCCCTTAGTCGTAGATGCCTCCACAGTTACGGGAATCTCCTGATGTTTATAAAATTCAAGTTTTCCCTCAGCATCAGGAACAGGAGAGGTAATAGTACAGGTAATTACCTCGTTGCAACTACTAAGGGTAAAAAGAAGTATTACACTTAGAAAAAAAAGTTTGTTTTTCATATTCATTTTTTTTATTAAACAATGGCAAAAGTAATAATTATTTTCATTTGTAAACTTTAAATTCTAATCATTAATCACTAATCACTATTTTAAAAATCCATATTCATATACTTTCGGTTCAATTTTTTCTGCTAAACTTTTTAATGCAGAACGCAGATTTTCAATGAGTTCGTTGTATTTTTCGTCATCGCTTTTATTATTCATTGTACCTTTTTCGTTTCGTCCCTGAAAATACTCGCGAATATCGTATAATGAGGCGTTTACATTGTAACCACCCCGTCCGCCTTCGGCGTCCACCCCGCCAAGGGAGGGGAATTTTTGTGCGTGATAATATTTCCATAACTCGCGACCTGCCTTAAAAACATTTTTAGCGGTTTCGGAAAAAACACGTTTCATTGGTTTCTTGTAGTCGGCGCTTTCTGAGCCTCCGCCTTCAAAGTCATCTCTTTCTGCAAAAAGCAGATAGGGTATATTGCTTTCCGATACTATCGGTTCTAACAATGTTTTTCCTTCTATAAAGTCGGTCATAAACCGGCTGGCAAATCTCTCTTTTGCACCCACTGCATATTCGGTAAAGGGTATCCAATGGTTTACGCCGTATTTTGATTGTATGTTATTGTTAAACAATGTGTAAGCAAGACAATCGTTTTGAAATTCAATATCTTTTTTCCAGTCGTTGTTCGGGTAAAGAAATTGGTCGCGGTCGTTAAGCCAAGTGGCTTTAATTACTTTGCGGACGGCAAAATAGATACAAGCAGGAATTAAATTATTTTGCGTGATATTAAAAACTACATCATGAGCTATAACTTCTTTAGTTGAAGAGCAAATTTGAACTTTAATATTATTTTGAAAATCATTACCTACATAACAAAGTTTAGCAGTAATCATACTGTTTTTATCTCTGTATTTTTTTACCCAATCATTAATATACTGACAATCCAATCCATCGCTAAAAGTTTTTTTACCATGATAAGCACCATTTTTAAGATAAATATCAACATTGGTAGTCTGAAAATGCTTTTTTTCTACGGTATCCCATATTTTAAAACCGATAGGAAATTTACCTTTCACGTTATCAAATGTATCAGCAGGAACTATAAAGCATTTTTTTAATTTTGCCAGAAAGAATTTTCTAAAATCTTTGAAATTCGGTGCAATTAACGCTTTCTGTGTTGAGAATTCACCAATTTTACAACTTTCTATTTCAAAGTAAATTCTCGCTAAAAATTGTGCAAATAATTCATTCCTTGCCTTACCTAACTTATCAAAATATTTGGCATGTGTTTTATTTCCTACAGCAACCCCACTTTTATTTTCTTTAGTTCCAACTCTTGTTGCAGTAGAAGTCGCCTCCGCATACGGCGGATTGATATAGATTACCAATTTTTTACGTTTTTTTTCATCGTTAATAATATCCTGCAATCCTTGCGGTAATTTTGTAAAAGCGTCATTCAAAAAGTCGAATTGAAATACGTGGCTTTCCAAAAGGTTTGCGCCGTTTTCAATGCGGTCTTTCATCACGTCCACATCTTGTTTATCAAGCGTAGATGCCCAGATATTGTATTTATTGGTTAATCCTGCAAGCAAGTTTCCTGTTCCGGCGCAGCAATCCCATACATAGTATTCATCTTGCCAATCTTCGCCCAACACATCGGCAAGGTATTTCTGTGAAAGTTCCACCCAAATTTGCGGGGTAAAAAAAGTTCCTTTGCGTTCTCGAATATCCTGCGGTACAAGCAAATCGCGCCGATTCATAATATAGTCCCAATAATCCTCTTTGGGCGGTCGTTCATATCTGTTCCAAAATTGGATGTGTGCCTTTTGATTGTCGTTGAAAAATGCCTCACGAAAAATTTCACTCAAATCATCGGTTTGTCGGTTATATTTGTAAATATTTTTTTTGAGTAAGACAGAGAGTTTTGCTTTAATTGTTTCATTGTCTATCGACAACAAATCTGCCAGATAAAAATCACCGTCAATGATATTGATTTTTTTTGCTGCTTCCCAATTTACTCCAATAGTTGGTTTTACCGCCTCAAGCCATTTGTTGTAAATGATCATAAAATTGTTTTTGTCAATTTTAGTTTTGGTTACTCCTGATTTGGAAACAGTAAAATTAGTTTTGATAAATCTTTTTAAATCAATATCATCTTTTATATAGTTGAACAAAAGCATTTTATTATCAATAACATCTTTAACTTTTCCGTAAATCAGTTTAAACTCTTTTGTGTCATAATTAGAAGGAGTAACATTCCAGTTAAAATCATTCAAATAAAAAACATAGTGAATTTCGCTGTACGGAATAAACGCAATTTTTTCGCTGTCAAATGCGCCGAGAAATGCGGGGGGCAGATATTTATCGAAAGTTCTTGCCTTGCCGATAGTGAGTATAAGTTGCACCAAAGATTTATATACATCTGAAGAATCCTTTTTTGCTTCTGCCCAAAGTAACGACTCCTGCTCATACTGTTCTCTGTTACTTTGCAACATACTCACGCAAAAATCCACATTGCCGATAATTCTTGTGCAATCATACAACCAAAAAAAGTCTTGAGCTATTTTATTTTTCAATTCTTCTTCTCTGATGTTGGGGCATTTCATGTTTTTATTTTTCAAAAACAATCTCTTTATTCTGCTTGTCAATTGTATATTTACCCCACTCTTCAGTAATGAACTCCGTACCCACCACAAATGCAGCGGGAAGTCCTTTTTTTACAATCACTTTCACGTTTTCGGAGTAGTCATCGCCCATTGCAAATTCGCGAAGATAGATTACAGAATTTTCAATAATAGAGCCGTCATCGGGTTTGAGCGCTTTTTCGCCCAACTCAAAGTCATCAATATCAATAATAATCTCGTTCAACAGATTTGTCGCAGTTTTATGGTCTATAAAAATATCTTCAGTTTTTTTAGAACTCAGTACAAAATTTTGATTTTTTCCGTTGGCTCTGCAACTTCCGGTAACCACATCTCCGTTGATTTGCACAGAAATGAAATGTTTTGTAACTACTGTAATTGGTTTTGGCGTACTCACGGGCGCAATGCTGTCGTTTTTGGGTACATAGTCATCTCTAACCACAAAAAACTCCGTTCTTCTATTCAATTGATGCGCCGGTTCCTGCTGCTCTTTTGGCAACGCATTGATATAAGCGTCATCTAAAGTAACGCCCCGTCTGAACAGATACATCTTTCCATTATAGGGTACCTTTACGTCTTTGTCTAATTTCCTGGGATTTCTTTTGCCATAACCTTTCGGGATAATTCTGTCGGCGTCAATTTTCATCTCTTTCACTAAGAAATCCACGCACGATTGGGCACGGCGTTGCGACAGCAAGTCATTGTGTTCATCGGATGCTCTGCTGTCGGTATGAGAACGAAGTTCTACCACTAAATTAGGATTTTGTACTAAAACAAAATAGAGATACATCAACGAGTCTTCATATTCGGGTTTTAAATCCCATTTATTCAAATCGTAATAAATATCGGGCATCACAATAGGGTCTTTGGGGATGCGCGTGAGCAGGAAATCTTGAACGAGGTCGGTATCATCGTTAAAACCGATAGTAGTTTGCACGGCATTGGGAATATCCCAATATCCTGCTTTTTTAACTTTAATAGTATAGGTGGTGTTCATCAAAATTTTAGTTCTGTCGAAAGCATATTTTCCTTTTACATCGGTAACTGCTTTGTAAGAAGTTCCGTTAGAGCCGATAATTTCAATTTCAACGCCATCAATAAATTGTCGGTTTGTTTCGTCACGCACTGTTCCGGCCAGGGTGAAAACGGTAGGGCGCAATTGAAAGTAGTAGATGTCGTCACCGCCTTTTCCGCCGGATCTGTTAGAAGAGAAGAAACCTTTTGCAAGGTAAGGGGCTTTCGATTTGGGGTCAATAATCTCTTCATCGTCGAAAATAATTCCGATTTCGTCCCAGCAGGAATTGACGGGATACATCATATTTTGAGGTTCCTGAAAAACGCCGTCTTTAAGCGCAGAGTAGAAGATGTCGAGCCCGCCCATACCAGGGTGTCCGTCGGAAGAAAAATAGAGTAACGAGTCGCCGCGAATAGCCGGAAATACTTCATTACCGGAGCTGTTAATATGTTCTCCAAGATTTTCCACATTTCCAAATTTTCCGCTTTTTCCTGCTCGGGTGGCTTTATAGAGGTCAAAGCCGCCGGATCCGCCCTTCATATCGGAAGCAAAATAGAGAGTAGTCTCATCAAGAGAGAGAGATGGGTGTACACAATTCACTAACGAGTCGGCGCAAAGTTCCACTAATTCAGGTTCCGAATAGGAGCCTCCTTTCTTTTGCGAAACGTAGATATAACACGCTTTCAATGCTTTTTTATCAACGGGACATTTTGTAAAATAAATTTCTGATCCTTTTCTGTTTCCGGTGGCTTCCCCTTCGTTTACTTCCGAATTGAGTATCCCTTCCTCATCCAGCAGGGCAGGATTTGACCATTCCCCTATCCATTCATTGGATTTTCCTTTGGGTCTCTCTATTTTATAAATATCTGTAAAAGATTTCCCTGTCCATTGGTCGGTACCTTTTCCGGTGGAGCCCTCCCGATTGGAAGTGAATATCACCTGATTTTGTTTTTCAAGGTTACTCCAGCGGGGCGCCCATTCGTCTTGTTTGGTATTAACTTTCTTAAAATTCTCTACTTCATAGTTAGTGGGGTTATCCATCCATCCTTTCGATTTTTGCACGCCTTCAATACGCGCCGCAGTTCGTGTATCTTTGGGTTCTTTTTCCTGATATTTCAGATAATAATCCAGTGCCTTTTCATATTCTCCCTTCAAATGACAAATACTTCCCAATTGAAAATAGAGAAGCGGTTCATCTTTTTGATAGTTTTTCCTTTCCAATCCAACATATTGGGCTTCCGCTTTTTTCAAATCTCCCATAATCCGGTAACACTCTGCAATTTGGTACTTTACCCGCTTTGATTCTATCGGGTTTTTACCCAGCTTTTTCATTCCTTTTTTGTAGGCAACGAGCGCCTTATCAAATTGTTTACCGGCAAAGGCATTATCACCCGCCGCAATCTTTTTTTGACCTAACGCATTAAAAGTAATGCAAATAATTAATAATAACGTAAATAATTTATTCATTGTAGCAATATTTTTTTATATAGATGGCAAATAAACACGATTTTTTTTAACGAATAGGGGGGATAAATATTTTTTGTTTAAAGATAATCATTAATATTTTGCCAATTAATACATTGTGTATTATGAAAAACAGGCTACTCTTTAACACTCTTGTTCGACTGAGACTCAACTTCAGTCGAACAAAATTGAACTAAACTAAACTATTCTATTGTTTCACCAATTTCCTTACACCTATTCCCTTTAGAGAAACCATCCGAACAAAATAAACGCCATTGGCGAGGTTTGATATATCAAGTGTTGCAGTATTGCCCACAACAGATTGAGAAAGGATGGGCTGTCCCAAAAAGTTAATCACTTCTACCTTATGAAAATCAATTTTTGCCGAAATGGTAATATCTTTGTATGCAGG
>WRGQ01000130.1 GCA_009787115.1 Bacteroidota bacterium | reverse complement strand
AATTACGAATTACGAAATTAAAAATTATTATTAAAAATTATTATTAAACATTAAACATTAAAAAAAATACAATTATGGCAGATTTGAAAAAATTCGCAGAAGAGTTAGTTAACCTTACAGTAAAAGAAGTTAATGAGTTAGCTAAAATTTTAAAAGAAGAATACGGTATTGAGCCCGCAGCCGCAGCAGTAGCAGTAGCCGCAGGTCCCGTTGCTGCAGCCGCAGTTGAAGTGGAAGAACAAACACAATTCGACGTAATCCTTAAAGCCGCAGGTCCTAACAAATTACAAGTGGTTAAGTTGGTAAAAGAATTAACCAGTTTGGGACTTAAAGAAGCTAAGGAATTAGTTGACGCTGCACCGAAACCGGTGAAAGAAGCCGTTACGAAAGACGAAGCAGAAGGCTTGAAGAAAACTTTAGAAGAAGCCGGCGCTGAAGTTGAGGTGAAATAAACCTCTTTTTCCAAAAAAAGTGAGTACATATTTCCATTCTTGTGGAAGTAATGTACTCGCTTGTTTTAATGAATTTGCAATGCTGTAAATTCAGTAACTCATTAAAAACTAAATTGTTCTTGATTCATTAACCTCTAAAATTTAATCCCATTGGCAACAAAAAGCAGCAATCAAAGACTCAGTTTTACGACCACGAAACAAGTGGAATATCCGGACTTTTTGGATATACAAGTTAAATCATTTCAAGAATTCTTTCAAATAGATACCGATGCAGAGAAAAGACACTATGAAGGGCTTTATCGCGTATTTCAGGAGAATTTTCCTATTGTGGATGCCCGTAATAGTTTCTTGTTGGAATTTTTAGACTATTACTTAGATGCACCTCGCTATTCTACTGATGAATGTTTGGAAAGAGGATTAACCTACAGTGTTCCTCTCAAGGTAAAACTCCGTCTCTCATGTAGCGACATTGAGCACGAAGAGTTTGAAACACAAGTTACTGACGTTTATTTGGGAATGGTTCCCTATATGACGCCACGCGGAACGTTCATTATCAATGGCGCAGAGCGTGTGGTAGTGTCTCAGTTGCACCGTTCGCCCGGTGTATTCTTCGGCTCCTCATACCACAACAACGGCTCGCAACTCTATTCGGCAAGGATTATTCCGTTCAAAGGCTCGTGGATGGAGTTTACAACCGATATTAATAATGTTATGTATGCCTACATTGACAGAAAAAAGAAATTGCCTGTAACCACTTTGTTAAGAGCTATCGGTTATGAAACAGATAAAGATATTCTGGATATTTTTAACATTGCAGAAGAAGTAAAAGTTACCAAAGCCAATCTTAAAAAATATGTGGGCAAAAAATTGGCTGCCCGCGTAATGAAAGTACGTACAGAAGACTTTGTGGACGGTGAAACCGGCGAAGTAGTGAACATTGAACGTACCGAACTTATTATTGATAGAGAGGTAGTTTTGGAAGACAAACATATTCAAATGATTATGGATGCCAACATCAAAACGGTGTTGTTCCATACGGAAGATGAAACTAAAACCGACTATTCTATTATTTTTAATACGTTACAAAAAGATACCGCCAACTCTGAAAAACAGGCATTGGAGTATATCTATTTGCAACTCCGCAACACCGCCCCCCCTGATGAAGAAGCCGCAAGAACTGCGCTGGAAAAACTGTTTTTCTCTGATAAACGTTACGATTTGGGCGAGGTAGGAAGATTTCGTATTAATAAAAAATTAGGATTAAGTACCCCTATTGATGTTAGAGTATTAACCAAAGAAGATATTATCTCCATTATTCGTCATTTGGTACAGTTAATCAACTCAAGAACTGAGGTAGATGACATTGACCACTTGAGCAACCGTCGTGTGAGAACGGTAGGAGAACAATTATATAACCAGTTTAGTATGGGCTTGGCACGTATGTCAAGAACCATCCGCGAAAAGATGAATGTTCGTGATAACGAACTGTTTACCCCCGGCGATTTGATTAACTCCAAAACGCTTTCGTCGGTAATCAATTCGTTCTTTGGAACCAACCAGTTATCGCAATTTATGGACCAAACCAATCCGCTTTCGGAACTTACGCACAAAAGAAGAATTTCTGCGTTGGGTCCCGGTGGTCTGTCGCGTGAAAGAGCAGGTTTTGAGGTGCGCGACGTGCACTACACCCACTACGGTCGTTTGTGTACCATCGAAACCCCTGAAGGTCCTAATATCGGTTTGATTTCATCGCTCTGCGTTTTTGCCAGAATTAACAATTTGGGATTTATTGAAACTCCCTATAAAAACGTGGTTAACGGAGTAGTACAACTCCATGAGCATCCCATATTTTTAAGTGCGGAAGAGGAAGAAAACAAGATTATTGCACAGGCTAAAACAAAAATTAGTGATAAAGGTGTTTTGGAAGAAAAAGTGAAAGCACGTCAACTTGCAGACTATCCGATTGTTTCAAAAGAACAGGTGGATCTGATTGACATAGCGCCCAACCAAATTGCCTCTATAGCAGCATCTTTGATTCCATTCTTAGAAAACGATGACGCAAACCGTGCCTTGATGGGCTCAAACATGATGCGTCAGGCTGTGCCGCTCTTGTGTCCTGAAGTACCGATTGTAGGTACAGGATTAGAGAAAAAAGTAGCCCTCGACTCCCGCTCTCAACTTCGCGCAGAAGGACCGGGTATTGTAGAATACGTTGATGGTGAAAGAATTAGAATTAATTACGATTATACTGAAAATGAAAAACTTGTAAGTTTCGACTCCAATATTAAAGAGTATGAACTGCAAAAATTTAAAAGAACCAACCAAAATTCGTGTATTAACATCAAACCTTTGGTAAGAAAAGGACAAAAAGTAAACAAAGGTGATGTGATTACGGAAGGTTATGCTACCAAAGACGGCGAATTGGCGCTGGGTAGAAATATGATGGTGGCATTTATGCCTTGGAAAGGTTATAATTTTGAGGATGCGATTGTGATTTCCGAAAAAGTAGTAAAAGAAGATATTTTTACTTCTATCCATATTGAAGAATTTACATTGGAAGTACGTGATACAAAACGTGGTATTGAGGAACTCACTAACGATATTCCTAATGTGGCTTCCGAAATGACAAAAGATTTGTCGGAAGATGGCTTGATTCGTATTGGCGCTGAAGTGAAAGAAGGTGATATCTTAATTGGAAAGATTACACCGAAAGGAGAATCTTATCCTACTCCCGAAGAAAAGTTGCTGCGCGCCATTTTCGGCGACAAAGCCGGCGATGTGAAAGACGCTTCTTTAAAAGCGCCTCCTTCTATGAAAGGTGTGGTTATCGGCGCTAAATCTATGTCAAGATTAGTGAAAGATAGAAAATCAAGAACAAAAGATAAGGATATTCTTGCCGAAATTGAAGCAAAATATGCAGAAATTAAAGGCGACCTTAAAGATGAACTCATTGCAAAACTGTACAAAATCTTAGATGGTAAAATCTCTCATAATGTTTATGATAATATGAGAAATGTAGTGATTTCAAAGGGTGGCAAATTTTCTCAAAAAATCCTTAATGCGGTTAATTATACGATTGTAAGCGTTTCAAAGTGGACTAACGATACCAAAGTAAATCAATTGGTTTCTGATACTATTCGCAATTATCTGGCTAAAGAACGTTACTATTATTCTTTAGAAACCCGTGAAAAATTTGATGCGACTATCGGTAGTGAATTGCCGAGCGGTATCGTGCAAATGGCTAAAGTTTACATTGCGGAAAAACGTAAACTTAAAGTAGGAGATAAAATGGCAGGTCGTCACGGAAACAAGGGGATTGTTGCCAAAATAGTGCGCGAAGAGGATATGCCTTTTATGGAAGACGGAACTCCCGTTGACATCGTATTGAATCCGTTGGGCGTGCCTTCCCGTATGAACTTAGGACAGATCTACGAAACTGTTCTCGGTTGGGCTGGCAAAACACTGGGTATAAAATTCGCAACCCCTATTTTTGATGGCGCTTCTATTCAACAAATTAATGATTTGATGGAAAAAGCAAAACTGCCGCAAAACGGTAATATTCAATTATATGACGGCGAGACAGGTCAAAAATTCCACCAAAAAGTAACCGCAGGTTATATCTATATGATTAAACTGCATCACATGGTGGACGACAAGATGCACGCACGCTCCATAGGACCTTATTCATTGATTACGCAACAGCCGTTGGGCGGTAAAGCGCAATTCGGTGGACAGCGTTTTGGAGAAATGGAGGTTTGGGCTATCGAAGCCTTCGGCGCTGCAAATGTCCTTCAGGAAATCCTTACCGTAAAATCGGACGACGTAGCGGGCAGAGCCAAAGCATACGAGGCTATCGTGAAAGGAGACAATATGCCTGTTGCAGGATTACCTGAATCATTCAACGTATTAGTAAACGAACTTAGAGGTTTGGCTTTAGATATTAAATTTGATTAACATATTGCATCTTAAAAAAATAGAATAGATTATTCAAAAAATAATCTATTTTATTAAAGTATCAGCTTTAAGTGAAGGAAATATAATTAGAAAATTAATAATTGATCAATAAATAATAAAATTATGAAAAAATTTATTCTCTCTTTATTATATTTGCTACTCTATATAAGCAGTTTTGCTCAGTACGAAAGTTTTTTTGGAAAAAACAGTACAAGTTATTCACAGTTTTATACTTTCGGATGGTGGAATAAAAGTATAAATTATGATTTTAAAGGTATTATCGGATATGGATTTACCTTTGATTCTTATTTCACTAAAGATGATACCGTAAGAATAAATGATATTCTGTATTACAACACCTCATACATCAACAATATTACAAATATACCCAATTGTGGCAAAGCAATAGGTACTATTGATGCCGGATATATTGTAGATGAGTATTGTAGTTCTTCTTATAATCTACTGACATGTATTTGTAAGGGACAAACTACTCCTACTGTTTTTCAAGGTTTTAAGCAAGCAATAGAATCCACAAATTCAGTTACCCAGTATGCTATCAATATAAAACGCAGTAATTTTGAAAACAAGATCACCGGTATATCTTTAACAGGAAAAAACAGTTTTCAACTATTACGTTTGGATATGGCGTTAAATACCTCTTATAGTGGTTCTCCCAGAGGAATGCTCGGTACTGTGCAAAAGGATGTAATATTACATCAAGGAAACCCATTAACACTTCTTCGTTACAACGAGGCATTTATATTTACAAAACGGTTACGAAAAGTAAAGTTGTTTTTGGTAAATGGATAAAAGAATAATTAACAACGAATTAATAATAAATAACTCCATATTTTATGGCAATAAAAAAAGATACAAACACAAGAAAAGAGTTTTCAAGAATCACCATTAGTCTGGCGTCTCCGGAAACTATTCTGGAGCAATCTAAAGGCGAAGTGCTTAAACCTGAAACTATCAACTACAGAACTTACAAACCCGAACGCGACGGGTTGTTCTGTGAAAAGATCTTCGGACCGGTAAAAGACTGGGAATGTCACTGCGGAAAATACAAACGTATCCGTTATAAAGGGATCATTTGCGACCGTTGCGGCGTTGAAGTTACCGAGCGCAAAGTACGTAGAGAACGTATGGGACATATCCCGTTAGTTGTTCCCGTAGCGCATATTTGGTTTTTCAGGTCTTTACCTAATAAGATTGCTGCACTTTTGGGATTGGCTGCCAAACAGATAGATTCTGTAATTTACTATGAAAGATATATCGTTATTCAGGCAGGCATTGCTGAGAGTGAAAAAGTTACCAAATTAGCGTTGTTAACAGAGGACGAGTATTTTAATATCACCGAAAGTTTACCCCCTGATAATAAATTATTGGACGATACCGACCCCAATAAATTTATTGCCAAAATGGGCGCCGAAGGTATTTACGATATCTTGCTTAACATTGATTTGGATGCAGAATCGTTTTATTTGAGAGATAAGGCAAACAACGAAACTTCGCAACAAAGAAAGCAGGAAATTTTGAAAAGATTGCACGTTTTTGAAGCATTTCGCGATAGCAGAAAACGCGCTGTAAATAAACCGGAATGGATGATTTTGAAGATTATCCCGGTTATTCCGCCTGAACTCCGCCCCTTGGTACCACTCGATGGTGGACGCTTTGCAACTTCCGACCTCAACGATTTGTATCGTAGAGTTATTATTCGTAATAATCGTTTGAAAAGATTAATTGAGATTAAAGCGCCCGATGTAATTATGCGTAATGAAAAACGTATGTTACAGGAAGCAGTGGACTCATTATTTGATAACTCAAAGAAAACCAACGCTGTGAAAACGGAATCTAACCGTGCGTTGAAATCATTATCCGACAGTTTGAAAGGAAAACAGGGACGGTTTCGTCAAAATTTGTTGGGTAAACGTGTGGACTACTCCGGTCGTTCCGTTATTGTAGTAGGTCCTGAATTGCAATTGAATGAGTGCGGTATTCCGAAAGATATGGCTGCCGAACTCTTCAAACCGTTTATTATCCGTAAATTATTAGAAAGAGGTTTGGTAAAAACCGTGAAATCGGCAAAGAAAATTGTGGACAGAAAAGAGCCGGTAGTTTGGGAAATTCTGGAAAATATTATGAAGGGTCACCCTGTATTACTGAACCGTGCTCCTACTTTGCACCGACTTGGTATTCAGGCATTCCAGCCCCGTTTGGTGGAAGGAAAGGCAATCCGTTTGCACCCCCTCACCTGTACGGCATTCAATGCTGACTTTGACGGCGACCAAATGGCGGTACACGTGCCGCTGGGCAACGCTGCTATTCTGGAAGCCCAAATGTTGATGCTGGCTTCTCATAATATCTTAAATCCTGCTAATGGCGCGCCGGTTACGGTACCTTCGCAAGATATGGTGTTGGGACTTTATTATATTACTAAAGAATTACGTTCTACTCCGGAAGCGCCCGTTCTGGGTGAAGGAAAAATATTCTACTCCCCTGAAGAAGTAATTATTGCATACAACGAAAAACGTGTTCATTTGAATGCTATTATTGAATGTAAAGTTAACCTGAAAGGCGATGGCAAGATGGTACGTGTTAAAACAACCGTAGGTAGAGTTATTTTCAATCAGGTAGTCCCACAGGAATATGGTTATGTAAATGAACTGCTGACCAAGAAATCGTTGCGCGATATTATTGGAGAGGTGCTTATAAAGTCTGGAAATGCTAAAACGGCAAAATTCTTGGATGATATTATGAACTTGGGATTCCGTATGGCATTTGAAGGAGGACTTTCATTTAACATAGGCGATGTTATTATTCCAAAAGAAAAAACGGCTTTAATTGAAGAGTCAAACCAAAAAATTGAAGAAATAACTATGAATTATAATATGGGTTGGATTACGAATAATGAGCGTTATAATCAGGTTGTTGATATCTGGTCGAATACGACCCGTCGTTTGAATGATTTGTTATTAAAACAGATTGAAGAAGACAGGCAGGGATTTAATCCTGTTCACATGATGCGTCACTCCGGCGCTCGTGGATCGTCCGAGCAGGTACGTCAGTTGTCCGGTATGCGTGGTTTGATGGCAAAACCTACCAAAGCAGGTGCAGGTGGCGGTGAAATTATTGAAAACCCCATCTTATCGAACTTCAAAGAGGGATTGTCTGTTTTGGAATATTTTATCTCCACGCACGGCGCTCGTAAAGGTTTGGCAGATACCGCATTGAAAACCGCTGACGCCGGTTATTTAACCCGCCGTCTGGTGGACGTTTCTCACGATGTAATTATTACGGAAGAAGATTGCGGAACGTTGCGCGGTATGATAGTGAGCGCTTTAAAGAAAAATGAAGAAATTGTGGAAACATTGGCAGACAGATTGTTGGGTCGTGTTACACTCCACGATGTATATAACCCGCTTACCGGCGAAATTATTGTAAAAGCAGGAGAAGAACTGAATGAAGAATATTGTAAAAAAATTGCCGATTCCCCAATTGAAGAAGTTGAAATTCGTTCGGTGCCGACCTGCGAAGCGAAAGTAGGCGTTTGCCAAAAATGCTACGGCAGAAATCTGGCGACAGGAAAAATGGTACAGATGGGCGAAGCAGTTGGTATTATTGCCGCTCAGTCTATCGGTGAGCCGGGTACGCAGCTAACACTCCGTACATTCCACGTGGGTGGGGTTGCCGGTAACATTGCCGCTAACAGCAAAATTGAAGCTAAATATGACGGTGTGTTAAGTATTGATGAACTCCGTAGTTTGGATAAAATTGATGAAATAGGAAACCATTTCTATAAAGTAATCGGTCGTTCTGCAGAATTGAAAATCATTGACCTGAAAACAGGTGTGGCATTATCTTCCGCTAACATTCCTTATGCTTCAAATCTCTATTATAAGCACGGTGATCGTGTAAGAAAAGGAGATGTAATTGCCGAATGGGATCCGTTTAATGCCCTTATCCTTTCCGACGTTTCCGGTACTATTGAATATCAAGATATTATTGAAGGTGTAACCTATAGAGTAGAAATTGACGAACAAACCAATATTCGCGATAAAGTGATTATTGACAGTCGTTTGAAGGTACGTAACCCAGCTATTCTTATTTTAGATGACAATGGCGAACTGATTAAAACTTTCGACATTCCGGTGGGTGCCCGTTTGGCTGTTGAAATAGGACAAAAGATTGACTCCGGTGAAATTCTCGTTAAGATTCCGAGAGCATTTGGTAAGTCAGGCGACATCACGGGAGGTTTGCCGCGTGTTACCGAGTTGTTTGAAGCACGTAACCCTTCAGATCCGGCTATTGTATCCGAAATTGACGGGATTGTTCAGTTTGACAAAAAATTGAAAAGAGGAAACCGTTCCGTTAGAGTTATCTCAAAAACCAATGAAGAAAAATCCTACCTCATTCCTACTTCCAAACAGATTCTGGTACAGGAAAACGACTACGTTAAAGCAGGTACACCACTTTCGGAAGGCGTATTGACACCCGCTGATATTTTGAATATCAAAGGACCTATGAAAGTACAGGAGTATATTGTGAATGAAATACAGGAAGTATATCGTTTACAGGGGGTAAAGATTAACGACAAACACTTTGAGGTTATTGTACGTCAGATGATGCGCAAAATGGAGATTGACGACCCGGGCGATACTAAATTTTTACAAGGCGAGTTAGTGAATAAAATTGATTTCCAGGAAGAAAACGATATGATTTGGGAAAAGAAAGTGGTAGAAGATGAAGGCGATTCGATGACATTTCGTAGAGGTGAGATTATCAATGCAAAACACTTGAGAGATGAAAACTCTGCTTTGAAACGTAAGGACTTGCGTTTGGTGCAAGTACGCGATGCACGTCCGGCTACCGGTCGTCCTATTTTGCAAGGGATTACCCGTGCTTCTCTCCAAACTCGCAGTTTTATTTCAGCCGCTTCCTTCCAGGAAACAACCAAAGTATTGACTGAAGCAGCAATTAATGCTAAAACGGATACTTTGGCAGGTATGAAAGAAAACGTAATTGTGGGACACCTTATTCCGGCAGGAACAGGATTAAAAGAATATCAGAATATTCAGGTAAGTTCAAAAGAAGAATATGAGACATTAATGGCTTCAAAAATGTAAATTATGCAACAACAACAAGAACAAAAAATTGACATTCATTTAAGCGAAGAGGTTGCGCAGGGCGTTTACTCAAATCTGGCGATTATTACCCATTCACATGCCGAATTTATTTTGGATTTTGTGTCGCTTATGCCGGGACTCCCAAAAGGCATCGTGCGCTCACGTATTATCTTAACCCCGCAAAACGCCAAACGTTTGTTGTTTGCTTTACAAGACAATATGCAAAAGTTTGAAGCCAAAAACGGAAAAATTATTGATACACAACAAGAGGTAATTCCGATTTTGGGAAATGCAGGAGGAAAAGCATAACGGGATTGTAAGACCGTAAGATTTTCACCGTATTTTATAGTAATACTTCGTATTCTCATCTATCCGAAATCGGTTATCTGCCCGATAATGGATAATCCAAACAATTTGATTCTGCGAACAAAGCAGACGCACTTTATGCTTCTCTAACAGGTTTATTTTTACATTCGTAAAAAAATCACTCACTTTCTTCTTAGTTTTCATTCCGAAAGGATAAAAAAAGTCCCCTTTCTTCCAACTTCTGATGGTTAAGGGAAAAGTCAGTTTATCAACATCCACATAGATTACATTTGGAGATTTAATAATCTCAATATTTGAACTGTAAGCATATTTCTCAATTACAAAACCATGTTGTTCAAACTCTTCTATATTATGAATAAGAATCTCCTCATTTTTATCTTCTTCATTTTTCTCAAGAATAAAATGAGTTCTATCCTTAATCAAGATATGAGTATCCGACACAAATTTTTTCCCTGAACTGGCGTTTATAGATTTCAGTATATTTTCTACGTCAGTTGCATTAAAACCGAATGGATTTAATATTTCGTATAAAATAAGCGGAAGATTTTCGGTCGTTTTCAACGTCTCAATCTCAATAGTAATTCTATCTCCGTTCTCTTTTAACAATTTTTTTCTATATTGTTGAATATGTGCATCGAATAACTCTGTTTGTTTCTGAAAAAGGGCACAGTTTTTAGAAAAAATCTCCACACATTGAGGATTAATCTTTTCCAACTCAGGGATAATATGATGTCTAACCTTATTTCTTAAAAAACTATCTTCCAAATTCGATGAGTCCACGCAAAACTCAATCTGATTTTCCAGAGCATATTTTTTTATTTCGTTTGTGGCGAACTCTCGTAATGGTCGTATTACTTTCCCGTTTTTTTTAGGGATTCCACACATTCCGCGCACTCCTGTTCCGCGTAGCAGGTTTATCATCACAGTCTCTGCGTTATCGTTGGCGTGGTGTGCCGTAACTATGTAATCGTACGTTTTGCCTGTTTCTTCAAACCATTGGTAGCGCAACTCCCGCGCCACCATCTCTATTGACTTTCCGGAATTTTGTTGTATCGCGATAGTGTTAAATTCTTTTACAAATACTTGTTGTCCGGTTAAAAAAGGGAGATTTTCAACAAAAAACATCTCTTTATCAGATTCCTCTTCGCGCAAATGAAAATTACAATGGGCAATATCAAAATTCAGATTGCACGCTACAAAAAGATGTGCCAACACTATAGAGTCGCGCCCGCCGCTTACTGCCAGTAAGAAATGCGCCGACTCCGCATCGGGCGCTAATTGCAATAACTCCTGATAGAACTGTTCTTTCAATGCGTTGAATTTAATTATTTGATAATAATCCCTTTTATTACTTCTCCTCCTAATGCTTCATTGATTTTGAAAACGATTTGCGAACGGCTACTCATCACTTCAAAACGGAGCGCCGCATTAGGAATAGTAACATACAGAATGCCTTGCTTTGCAGATATTTTAGTAGTTTGTTGAGCTACAAATTCCCCCACTGTTTGAGGCCACAACGCAACAGCTTGCTGCTCCAAAAAGATAGAAATTTTGCCGTTTTTAGCAAAAAATTCCTGAATTACCCCCCCTATACCTACATTATTCATTGTTCATTGTTAATTGCAGTTCTACATCGTTCAATACATTCATATAGTTAATAAATGCCTGATAGGGTGATGGATATACCTCAAAATGTTTTTTAACTGTGCTTTGAGGAAACCATTTTGTTCCCATAAAATTATAATAGAGTGCATTTTGCAAACGTAACCATGCTTTTTTGGCGGCTGCGTTTTCAGATTTTAAATAGAGTGGCTCTAATTTGTAAAGTTTCTCAAATGCCTCCTGTTGCAATTCGTTGCCCAACCATTCGTTAATATCTTTTTCATCGCCGGAGCAAGAGATAGCCCAGGGGGTGTGCATAGTAGAGGTTGGCGCGTTGGATTTCAGTACCTCTTTGGGCATTATGAAATTGAAATTTTTCGATTCTACCAATTGAGAAAATAGCGCTTGAAAGAAGTCGAATATTCCTGTTTCTTTAACCTGATAATCTCCAATGGTTTCGTAATCAAGATAGAGATTGATGAACTGCGCATCGGAAGCGATACCGCTTAGAAAACAGATAAACTTTTCTGCGGTGAGCGGGTATTCGCTCCAGTTTTTATCTGAAAAACGCAAAGTAATATCATCGCACAGATGATAACTTCTCAACAACAATTTTTGTTCCGGTTGGAAAGGATTGCAATATAAATAGCAAGGACTTTTCCAGCCTAAGATATGCTTTGCGCCTTCGGTAAGCACTACACGGTAGCCCAATTCAAACAGCCACTCTCCAATTTCGTCGGAATAAATGATTTCCGTATTGCAGAATGAGGCGGGTTTTACTCCGAATGTGTCAAACAACAGTTTTTCCTGCAATTTGACCTGTTCAACAAATGTGGATTTATTGTTGAGGGCTGATAGACTGTGTGAAAATGTGTTGCCGGTAATCTCTACACGTCCTGTGGCAATCAATTTTTTAAAACTTTCGATAACTTCAGGACAATAATCTTTAAACAATTGAATAGTAGTTCCCGAAATACTGAAACTGAAAGCCACCTCGTCTCCATATCTCTCAATGATATCAAGTAACATTTGATTTGCAGGAAGATAACTTCTTTCCGCCAAACGGTTGATCCAATAATTATTTTGATAAATATCGAAATAATCATGTCTTTGATTAATATCGAAAAAACGATAGGTACGCAAGATGTACGGTTGATTTACTTGAAAGTGGAAACAAATGGAATGCATAGTCAATCAATTACGAATTATTAATTACGAAATTCTATTTTGTGGAGCCGGCGGGAGTCGAACCCGCGTCCAAACGTGTTGCAAAGATGTTTTCTACATGTTTAGCCTGAGTTTGTTTGTCGGCGAAGGAAAAGTACCCGGCAGACTGCGCCTTCGCGTATCTTCTAAAAATTTCGTCTTTGCATTGAAGCCTGCATTGACTATCTTTTCTTTTACGATGCTTCGTACCGGACGCCGAAAAGCAGAGCTTCCGGGGAAACACCCGAGGCTATAAACCTGGTCTATGCGTCGGGAACCGCGGCTGTTACGCAGCGATTGCATAAGTGTTGCCTTTTATTGGCTAAGAGAGTTAGTTTTTAACGGAACCTTCTCACAACCTCCGACATGCTTACAAATCCACATCCATGCTGTCAAAACCAAACGACCCCAAAATATGATGTGTTGATGAGATGATTAGATGATATGTTAATGAGTTTTTTTGAGACTGCGAAAATAGTGAAATATTGCTTGCAGGGATTTATTGAAAAAAAAAGAATTAACCAAAAAAAGATTTTAGCAATTGTTTTTTGTCTGGCTTCACCCTTTAGTTCAACTCTTCAGATTGTGGAGGTCATAACATTTTACTAATCTACGATTGCTTATGCTACTCTAAAATTCTTAAATCTAAACTCTTAAAACCCTCTGTGTGCTCGTTCTCCTCCTGCAATCACCTCTGTGCGCGGACGAATGTTAGGCTGCGTAGCCGGTTTTGGAGCAGTAGCGGTTGACGTGGTTGTTTTTGGCTTGGCAGTTTGCGGCTGATTGGCAGTAGTGGTCGGTTTGCGCTCACCGCTCACCGTCTCCCGCTCACCGCTACTGTCGCGTTTGTAGTTTTGCAAAGAGTTTACTCTGCTTATTTTTGAAGAGAGGTTGTGCCCGCCGGTGGTCATCATATCATTAAACGTAACAATAATAGACGGCGTTTTTAAATATCTTCCGGAAGATTTATTTAGATTATTTACGAAAAAGTTTTTTACGGTATTCAAGTCCAAACCCAACAAATCCAAGTTATTTTTTCCAAGACTGTGCATCAGGTCATTCAACTTTTTGGCTTTCAAATAGGTTTGGTAGGTTGTCTGGTTATTTATGCGCTGCCCGCGAGGATACGCCAACTGTTTTGCCAAATTGTTAAACTGCTCTTCCGAAAGCGTTTGCAACATAGATTTCACATTTCTAAACTTTCCTGCCAAATTCTCTTTATTGTCGTTTTTTACCCGCTTTATAATACGCTCAATCTCCTGCTCTTCATATTTGAAATGATATTGCGCCTCGTTGTCTCGA
>WRGQ01000129.1 GCA_009787115.1 Bacteroidota bacterium | reverse complement strand
TTACCATAAAATTGTAAAAACAGTGCGGTTTGTGAACTGATTTTTTCCGGCTCAATAAAATAGTTCAGATTTGCAAAACTAATTCCGGGCGTTTTCAAAATAATATCGTAATCATTCAGGTTTTGCAGATAATTTTCGCCGGAAACAATCGAAACATTATCGTCATTAATTTCAATACTATTTTTATCGTGAATGTATAATTGTTTATCGGGCAGATGATTTCTAATAAAGTTCAAGGAAGATTTTCCTTCTCTTCCGAAACCGAGAATGGCGATTTTTTTATCTTTTATGAAGTCTATAATAATCATTTTGAGAGTTTTAAAACGCTTTCACATATTAGATTTCTTTTAACTTTATCAAATTTTTCATTGGCAAAAGTTTTATTTGCTTTAAAGGTGCTGTAAAAATACTCTTCAGCCATTTCGCCGTTGTTGTTGGCAATGCCGCCCACTTCACGATGAAGTTTATCTAATCTTCTATCGAATTTTTGACAGGATTTCTTCCATTCTCGGTCGTTTTTGGCAGACCTTTTTTTGTTTTCAGCAATCATTTTATCTAATTTTGATCAGTTTCTTTTGATAATTGCAAGGCTTCGGCAATATCCTGAGCGGTTTTGTCAATACTTTGAGCGGTTTTGTCAAGCATTGCATTGATGTTGTCCCACGATAAGTTATTGTAATTGTTCATGATAACTATTTTCTGTTATAGAATCGCGGCAAATATACACATTGCAATGCGGTTTGTCAAGAGGGCGGGTAATTTTTTTCTCACATATCAGAAATAAAACTATTTTTATACATTCAAAACTTAAAAAATATGAAAAAAATTACAACAAAAACAATCCCGCAAATCTTGCAAATCTTTATGAAAATCATGGTTCTGACTTTTCTGCCCATGTTTTGTTCGGCACAGGAATTTGATTATTTGGACATCAACAATGTGAAAGCCTACATCAACCCGTTGCTTCTCTTTAATGATGGAAACGCCGCTTTTGAAGCGCCCAAGAACAGTGGTAAATCAACAATTTTTACTTCAAATCTTTGGTTGGGCGGCTTTAATCAAGAGAAGTTACATGTTGCCATACATAAATTTTGCTAAAATGGCAATGATTTTTGGTTAGGGTCCATTACCAATGACTATGAGATAGTAGGTGATAAAAAAGTGGTTTCCGATGCGTATATTCAAAAATACCATCACACATGGAAAGTAAGCAAAGCAGAAATAATCTATCACAGAGTGCATTATAAAGATGCCGGTTATGTAATGCCTTGGGGTATTGCCCATTGGCCCGCGCATGGCAGAACCGAATATGGAGAAAACCCGCCTGCACAAGGCTGTATGTTTCTCAACCAAAAAATGAACATTTTTGTATATTTTAATCCTCCCATGACTGGTTATGAAGATACTGACTTCCATTTTTACTATAGATTGACAGCGAGATGGACGGATGGAACACATTATACTTATGGCGGTACCGGATACAACTTGGGATCAACCGACTATACCAACTATGTTTTCAGTGGCGATCCTGTTACGGGAATCGGTTGGACGGAACTCTCTCCGTATGGTACCGGATCAACACCTAATAAGCCTAATGATAGACGTGGCGTGATGAGCGCCGGTCCTTTTACTTTTTCTGCAGGTGAAACAATTACGGTAGATATAGCGTTCCCCTTTGCGCAAAATAATGGGAATCTCGCTTCAGTAGCATTATTAAAACTGCGAGCCTCTGAAATTCAGGAATATTACAACGAACATATTGTGGGTATTAAAGAAAACCACACACTTACCGGCAAACTTTTGGTATATCCCAATCCCTCTAACGGTCAATTTACCATAGCCGGTGAGAAAGTAATAGAAACTATTGAGGTGTACGACATATTGGGTAAAAAGGTATTTTCAAGTACCCCAAAAGTACAAATCACCCAAATAACCACCCGCCTGCCTCAGGGATTGTATATGTATCGCGCAACGCTGGACGACCACTCTGTTTGTACGGGGAAGATTTTGGTGCAATAAAGCGCTCACCTCTCACCGCTAATATTTACTTTATATACCCTCTGAAAAATGTGTCATTCCGATTTGCTTACACAAATGCCGCACAAACGTTAAAAACATCAAAAAAACTAATGTCCCTAAAAACAAAAAAGCACCTACATTTTCCTGTAAGTGCTTTATTTTTATTTGTGGGAGTTGACGGATTCGAACCGCCGACCCTCTGCTTGTAAGGCAGATGCTCTGAACCAGCTGAGCTAAACTCCCTCGCGTTTTGAGGCGGCAAAAATAAACTTTTTTTTATATCAGCATTTGACAAGTTTTATTTTTTTATTCAATAATTTGATAAATGGGCATTTCTGTCAAGTTTTACCATTTGGGCATAAACGCAAACGGAATATGTTCTAAAGTATGATCTTCACCATTGAGGATGATGGCAATCACATCAAATCTTACCTCTAATGTTATGCGATGTTTTAACACATAATGATTTGCGGCGTGGATGAGATTGCGTTGCTTTTGCGGGGTAACAGAAGCCAACGGCTCTACCAACACATTGCCGGAACGTGTTCTTACCTCGCAGAAAACGATGTATTCCTCATTTTTTGCAATGATATCTACTTCTAAATGATTCGATTGCCAGTTTTTTTCAAGAATAGTGTATTTGTTTTCTTTATAAAACGCAAGGGCGAGCGCTTCGCCCCTGCGTCCAAAGTCCTGTTTTTCTGTCATATTTCTCTGTTTTTTTAGGTTTATGCTTTTTTTACTTTAGAATGTAAAACCAAATATACGCACAAGCTCACAAACATTACAACGGATAACACGTTAAACGGAATAGAATCAATATAAGTTTCCGGCATTGTGGCTTCAGCACCCGCATATTTCAAAATAGCGCTAATAACGCCGAAGATGGCGCCACCTGCCAATAATCCGGAAGCAATAAGCGTGGCTTTCTCTTTGCGCGCTTTGTTAATAAGTTCATCTTTGCTTCTTGAACTTACCAACCACGCAATAAATCCGCCTGCCAACAAGGGAATGTTGAGTTGCAACGGAATGAACATACCCAGCGAAAATGCCAATGCGGGAATGCCGATACGGTCTAAAACGATTGCCAAAATAGCGCCGATGACATAGAGTATCCACGGGGTTTGCCCGCCAAACATCAACGGTTTTATAATGGCAGCCATTGCATTTGCCTGCGGCGCTACCAATGCATTATCTCCCGTATAACCATAAGCCTCCGAAAGAATCATAATCACAAAACCTACCGTTAATGCAGAAACTAATGTACCTACAAACTTCAATGCCTGCTGTTTCATGGGGGTAGAGCCAATCCAGTAGCCAATCTTCAGGTCGGTGATGAAACCTCCTGCCATAGCCAGCGCGGAGCAAACGATGCCGCCTACTACCAATGCGGTGATAATTCCGGTTCCACCCTGCAATCCTACGGCAGAAAGGATAAAGGAAGAGAGGATCAGCGTCATCATAGTCATTCCCGAAACGGGGTTGGTGCCTACCGTAGCAATGGCAGTTGCCGCAACGGTGGTAAACAGGAAGGCAAACACAAAAATGACCAACAGCCCGATTAATGTTTGCGACAGACTCATAGAGAGACCGCCGGTTAAGAAGAATACGACAATCATCACGGCTACTGCCAAAAATCCGAAAAGGATAATACGCATAGCAATATCTTTTTGTGTGCGAGACACTTTTACCTGCCCATCGGCAGATTTTTTCTGTGATTGAAACACCACACCGAACGAACGTTTGATGACGCCGGCAGATTTAATTACGCCGATAATTCCCGCCATAGCGATACCACCAATACCGATGTAGCGCACAAATTGTGAGAATATCAGTTCGGGCTCTAACGTACTCATTAGCGTACCATCCGGCATAGCGCCATACTGACCTAACAATGGCACAATAAACCACCACGACAGAAATGATCCCGCACAGATAATAGTAGTATATTTCAATCCGATAAGAAAACCGGTGCCCAGCAAAATAGAACCTGCATTCATTTTAAACACAAACTTGTAATTGGTAGCCAATTGTGTTCCCCACGCAGTGAATCGTGAAGAGATATTTTCAGCCCAGCATTGAAAGTTGGTCATTAAAAAGTCGTAAATACCACCAATTAAACCGGAAATGAGCAACAGTTTTGCCTGATTTCCACCTTTTGCGCCCGATACCAAAATCTCGGTAGTGGCAGTAGCCTCAGGAAACGGGTATTTGCCGTGCATTTCGGAAACAAAATATTTGCGGAAGGGGATAAGGAACAAGATACCCAAGCAACCGCCAAACAGCGAAGCAAGAAAAATATGGAAGAAATTGACCTGAATTTCCGCGCCCAGCGTTGGGTCGGTCTCTTTAATAATGTAGATAGCGGGCAACGTAAAAATAGCCCCCGCTACAATCACCCCTGAGCTTGCGCCGATGGACTGAATGATAACGTTTTCGGACAACGGACTTTTCCTGCGCGCCAACGTGGAAACACCCACCGCAATAATAGCAATGGGAATAGCCGCTTCAAACACTTGTCCGAAACGCAAACCGGCGTAAGCGGTAGCAGCAGAAAAAATGATTGCCATTAAGATACCCCACGCCACCGTCCAGACGTTTATTTCAGGATATTTTTTGCTGGACAGCAAAATAGGTTTGTAGGTCTCGCCCTCTTTCAACTCTGTATAAGCATTGTCGGGCAAACAAATCTCTTGTTCTTCAATGTGTAAATCTTTTTCGTTCATATAAATTAGGTTTTTAAAATTTTTGTGCAAAGAAAGAAAAAATAGTAGTGGTTAATGTTTTGGCTAAATCTTTTTTCAGATACGGAGATTGTTGATATTTTTCCATTACCCTAAAAATCTCCCCTTAATGTTCTGAATCTTTTTCGGGCATCCACCACAAAAAGGCTGCCGGGGTAATCTTTCATCAACTTCTGGTAACACTCCATAGCGCGGGAAATATCTTTCAGGTAATATTCATAAAGGTCGCCAAGATAAAAAATGGCGTCATCTCCCAACAAACCATTAGCATAGATATCGCAAATTCGCTGATATAATGCGGCTGCCTCCAAATATTTCTTCTGACGGGTGAAAATTTTCGCTTTGGTGAAAAGCACAACATCGTTTAGTTTCGATACCGGCGCAACGATTGCAATAGAATCCAAGTATTTAAGCGCTTTTTCGTCGTTGTTTTGAAACAAAAGAAAATCTGCTCTGGCATAATAGAGAAGTCCTATATTTTTTTTCAAGTCATTACCAAACAAGCCATAATATGCGATATTTTCATTTTCTTCTTCAATTTCTTCTTCCTCGTCATCTTCTTCCTCTTCGTTATCGGAAATCAACAAAGTAAATTGCATGGCATCGTTGGCAATAAGTTTGGAAGTAGTGGCGCGCAAAATATTCAACTGACTTTTTGCCCAGGCAAATTCCCCGATATAGAAAGCGAGTTTTGCATTCTTATACTTTGCATTTTGCCCAATGGTGTCGTTAGGAAAATCTTTGTCCACCTGCGAATATAACAGCGTGGCGTCCCAAATATTTCCCGAAAACAGCAGAATATCTGCAAGGTCAACTTTATATAATGCTTTTTGCTTGGGGTCTCTAATATCCGCATTAGCAATCGCAGTATTTAAGATGTCAATGGCTTCAGCGGGTTTATTTACATAAAACGCTAATAGATGTGCATATTTCCTAATCCATTCCGAAGTACCTTTAGTTATGCCATATTCTTCTATTAGCTTCTTAAATTCTTGTTCTAAATGTTTGGCTTCCAATATTTTTATAGGATAAACAGAAGAGAGTTGAAGATACTTTACATCTAACAACTGAAATTTTGCTGCCGTATAAAAAGGTGAAGCCTCTCCTTTGGCAATAATAAATTCTAAGGCTTCTTTTGCGGTTTCATAATCTCTGTTTTGTGCCGCATTACTTGCCAATTCCATAATGATTTGCCCATCTCCTTTGCTTCTTTTATCCAACGATTTGGCAATCAAAAAGGCATCGGCATATTCTTTATTTAACTGATATGCCCAGTACAACAAATAGACAAATTCTAAATTGTTGGGATACTTTTGAATCTCTTTTTGCAAGGCAGTTTTAAGCAGCAAATAGTTTGTTTGTTCTTCATCTTCAACAATCAGATTCTGAATAATAGTTTGCGCTTCTGCCAATTGGGTTACGTCACCATCTTTCACTAAGTTAAATGCTTCTTCAAAAATTTTATCAGTGTTTTTTAAATCGGAATAAACGTAAACCAATTCTTTGGTAAACAATTTTGGGTTTTGCAAAACTTTTCTTCCTTTTAACAAAACATCAATGGCATAATCTCTTTTTGATTTTCCCAAAAAGGCATAATGCAGATCTCTATAGGCAACCTCTTGAGCAGGCAAATTCTTAATGGCGGCGTCATATTCTTTCAAGGCTTTATTTAAATCTCCCTGACGTTCATATACATATCCCAAATCAACGTCATATCTTCGCATTGTAGGAAACGCTTTTTGTAGCGTTTTTACAACCTTCTCCAACTCTTTATAATCTTCCAAATATAATAAAACAGGATAATAATAGGTGTAGATATAGGTATCGGGTTTTTTATCGAAAAGCGGTTTAAAAATGGCTTTGGCTTTTTCGTACTCCCCTTGCTGATAATACTGAACAGCTAACTGTTCATCCTGCGAATGTTGGGCAACCACTAAAAAAATATTACAAATAAATATTAGGAAAAGTAAAAGTCGGTTCATAGTAATTATTTAATCGGTTCCTTATAACGATACAGAGGGCGTATTATTTTATGACACGTACGGCGTTGCCCTACACTATTGATTGTAAGGTTTTCAATCTAAATTTAAAATTCAAAATTCAAAATTTCACCACCCCTTGCTCCGTTGTTATCCGCACAAAGTATATCCCTGCGTGCAACCATGCTCGGCACAAGGTAATTTTTTCATAGTACCTCAAAAGAAAATTTAGCCCTACTTTTGAGATACTCCCTACTTATTTATAATATTCTATTTTTGCCGCCAAATTTTTTGAAACAGATTTCAATTAATAAAACGCTAAAACTAACTTATATGAGTAAAAACTTAATCATTGTTGAATCTCCTGCAAAAGCAAAAACCATCCAAAAGTTTATCGGTAAAGAGTATGATGTCGTTTCAAGTAAAGGGCATGTGCGCGACCTTCCGGAAAAAGATCTGGGTATCAGCGTACATAAAGATTTTGAACCTCATTACGAAATTATGCCGGATAAAAAGAAACTGATAGCCGACATCAAGAAAATGGCAACAGAGGCGTCTAAGGTATTCTTAGCTACTGACGACGACCGCGAGGGTGAAGCCATCTCGTGGCATCTTTTAGAGGCAGCAAAAATTCCGATTGAAAAAACAAAACGTATTGTATTTCACGAGATCACAAAACAGGCTATTGAACATGCTCTATCTCATCCGCGTAAATTGGACATTGATTTGGTGAATGCACAACAAGCCCGCAGAATATTAGACCGTTTAGTTGGTTTTGAACTTTCTCCCGTACTGTGGCGTAAGGTAAAACCTCAACTCTCTGCAGGACGTGTGCAGTCGGTGGCTGTGAAATTAATTGTTGAACGGGAACGGGATATCAATCAGTTCCAATCCACTTCAAATTTTAAAGTTATCGGTCAGTTTCAGTCGGAACAAAATACAAAAAATGAACTGACGGCGGAGTTAAATAAAAGATTTGATGATAAAGAGAGTGCGCAATCGTTTTTAAATGATTGTAAATCGGCAGTTTTTTCAGTATCGTCTGTAGAAAAGAGTCCGGGGAAAAAATCACCGGCGCCACCGTTTACAACCTCTACCTTACAACAGGAGGCGGCAAGGAAATTGGGTTTTTCTGTTACTAAAACTATGATTATTGCACAGCAACTTTATGAAGCAGGATATATTACATATATGCGTACCGACTCGGTGAATTTGTCCAACCTGGCGCTATCATCGGCAAAGCAGGAGATTGAAAAACTGTATGGTGCAGAATACTCAAAAACACGCAAATATGTTACTAAAATACGCGGAGCGCAGGAAGCACACGAAGCCATCCGCCCAACCGATTTGGGAAACCAAACCATTCCCAACGATACTTTCGCCAAACGTCTCTATGAATTGATATGGAAACGTACCATCGCCTCTCAAATGAGTGATGCAATCACCGAAAAAACAATTATCAATATTCCCGTTTCAAATCGCAATGAAAAATTTGTTGCTACAGGAGAGGTTGTTCTTTTTCAAGGTTTCTTAAAAGTATATTTTGAATCGAATGATGACGAACAAGATGAAATACTTGGTATTACTTCTCCCGTTGTTGAAGGCGAATCTCTATGTGCCGTAGAGATTAAAGCAGTTCAAAAATATACCCAACCCCCATTACGCTTTAATGAAGCCGGCTTAGTGAAAAAGTTGGAAGAATTGGGTATTGGTCGCCCCTCTACATACGCCCCAACAATCTCTATCATTCAAAAACGAGAGTATGTTATAAAAGAAAATCGTCCGGGAAAAGAGCGTCAGGTTATTCAATTATTGTTGAAAAACAACGAAATTACAGAAACACTCTCCAAAGAAAAATACGGAGTTGAAAAAGATAAATTATTTCCTACAGATATCGGAATTGTAGTGAATGAATATCTGCAAAATAATTTTGAGAACATTATGGACTACGGTTTTACTGCAGAAGTAGAAAAAGAGTTCGACGATATTGCAGAGGGTGCAATAACATGGCAAAAAATGTTACAACAATTTTATACGGAATTTCACGATTCTATTAAAAATGCCATCTCACATTCTCAGAAAGCAAGCGGAGAAAGGATTTTAGGACAGGACGGGGCAGGGAAGAATGTGTATGCCAAGTTGGGCAAATATGGACCGATGATTCAAATTGGCGAAAATTATGAAGACAGTAAAGCAAAATATGCGCGACTAAAAAAAACGCAATCTATTGAATCCATCTCTTTAGAAGAAGCATTAGATCTTTTCAAACTCCCGAAAACGTTGGGAACTTACAATGATTATTCTGTAATAGTCGCCGTAGGACGCTTTGGCGCTTATATTAAGTATGGTGAAGAGTATGTTAGCATTCCAAGAAATGTAGATCCTTTGGAAATTGATATTGAAAGCGCCCGACAACTCATTGATGAAAAAATAAAACAAAACGAAGCCAAAGCGCCTCGATTGTTAGGACAATATGATGGTATTGATGTGTCTGTCGTGGTGGGAAAATTTGGTCCGTACATTAAATTCAATAATCAAAATATTACTTTGGAAAAAGGCTCAAATGCCGCTACCATAACATTAGCAGAAGCGATTCAACAAATCAAAAATGTGACGACAAAGAATATTTTGTGTTCATTTCCCGAAGATGATAAAATTAAAATAGTGAATGGTAGATATGGTCCTTATATTACAAACGGCGCAGATAACTTCAAACTTCCTAAGGGAGTGATTCCACAACAACTTACTTATCAGGATATAACTCAAATTATTGCTCAAACAGCGCCTACAGCAAAGAAACGTTTTACAAGAAAAAAATAGTATGGAACTTCTTCCGTTTTTTGAACCTGTAGATGTAAATCTTTATTTTCCTGAAGGCAAAAGTGTCAATCCACATTTGTTAGTAAGTAGCGTCTGGTTCTCTTCCAAAGAAAATGAACCCGAGTTATCTAATATTGATATTGCCATTCTGGGGGTACCCGAAGCAAGGTATTCCACAAACAATGAAGACTCTAAATCAGCGCCTGATGAGATTAGAAAAAAGTTTTATCAACTGTTTAGCTGGAAAAAAGATGTCTCTGTTTTAGATTTGGGTAATTTAATTTTGGGTAAAACTGTGGAAGACACTTACGCCATTCTTGCGGATATTATTGCGTATCTATTGGAACAAAAAGTGATTCCCGTTATTTTGGGAGGCAGCAACGATTTAGCCATTGCCAATTATCAGGCATATAAAAAATTAGAAAAAATTGTGAATATCGTTTCCATAGATTCGAGATTTGATTTGGGAAATGAAAAAGAACCAATCACATCAGAGGGTTATTTGAATAAAATTGTGTTGCAACAACCTAATTATCTGCTCAATTATTCAAATATCGGGTATCAAACCTACTTGAATAGCAGAGAGGATATTGAATTGATGAACCAGTTGTTTTTTGAGACCTATCGTGTGGGCGTTTTGCGAAAAGATATAGAAGAGGTTGAGCCGATAGTTCGCAATGCGGAAATGGTGACTTTAGATATTTCAGCAGTACGCCAAAGCGATGCGCCCGGTAATGCAAATGCCTCCGTAAATGGTTTCTATGGAGAAGAAATTTGCCATATCTCACTTTTTGCCGGTATGAGCGATAAACTATCTTCTTTCGGTATTTACGAGTATAATCCTTTGCTGGATTATAATACACAAACTTCTCAACTCATAGCGCAAATTCTTTGGTATTTCATTGAAGGTTTTACAAACCGACAAAAGGATATTTTATTTAAAGAACAGGAACAGTATTTACGACACGCAGTGCCTGTTTCAAATACCTTGAGCGAATTAATTTTTTATCAAAGTAAAAAAACGGGACGCTGGTGGATTGAAGTCCCTTTCTTCCATCTTAAAACACAACAGGATAAAAAATATTTTCTTCCATGTTCACAAAACGATTTCGATACGGCGTGCAAAGATATTGTCCCCGAAAGGTGGTGGCGAACTTACCACAAACTCAATAGATGATTCATCAACAATAGTTAATAAAAGAACTTTAAACTTTAAATCTATAATAATCCAAATGAAAAAACTCCTTATTTTATTATGTATTCTAAGTATTACATCTTTTTGTTTTGCACAAAAAAAGAAAAACAAAGGTAAAGAAGAAGTAACTCCTATCAATCAATCCGATTTACCGGTCACCAGTTCTGAAACCATAGAGCCGCTCTCTGCCGGCGATAACCCTGATGTGCTTCAAACACCCAAATGGAAAGATTTTTGGAAATTCTCCGGTACCGTTGGACTTAAAATTTCTCAAACTCAATTAGTGAATTGGGCAGCAGGTGGAAATAGCAACTTCGCGGGAATTACTTATGCTAACTTAACTTTAAACTATAAGAAAAATAAGATAGCTTGGGATACCAATCTTGATACCGATTTTGGAGTACTCTATTCATCAGACTTTACTGAGTATCAGTGGAGAAAAGCGAATGATAAGATAAAATTTCATACTACTTTCGGATACGAAATCAGCCCAAGTACGCAAGTGAACAACACGTGGTTTGTTGCAGTAAACGGTACTTTTAAATCTCAATATATGTCCGGGTACAATTATCCGGGAGATGGTACTAAAGTTAAAGTATCCAATTGGCTTTCTCCCTCTTATACGGAACTTTCCGCAGGTGTGAACTGGAAGTGGAAAGATAAACTATCTCTGTACTATTCTCCTGTAGCAGGATTGATTACCAGTTGTACCGATTCTATTTTGCGCCCTGCTTTTGGCGTATTGCCCGATAAAACAAATTCTGCTTCATTGGGTATGACCTTTCGCGCCGGTATGATGTACGATGGCGTGAAGAATCTGAAAATATTATCCACCTTGCAACTCTACACCCCTTATACCGACAAAGATCAAAAATTCGGTAACTTCAATGTGGACTGGGATGTAATCATCACCTATCAATTCTTAAAGGTGTTAAGTGTTTCACTTACGACCAATGTAAAATACTATCATAAAGTTTTATTTCCGGAAACACCTCATCAGCGCGTACAATTTCAGGAAATTTTGGGGTTAGGTGTGGCGTATAGTTTTTAAATCAGGTTTTTTTAATGATAACCTAAGGTTAAGCTTATTAACTTTTACAACAAACCACAGGCAATACCTCCTGTTTTCCTACTTTTTTACCACCACCTTAGTCTTTTCATTCACTACCTTGCCGCGTATCGGTGTTTCTGCTGTAATACCCTCTTTTATCTCTACAAAAAAGCCATCGGAAAGCCCAATGGTTACCGGCGTTTTGATATATTTTTCCTTGCTCTCTTTTTCGGGGTTTTCTACATAAACGAAGGCAGAATCGGCGGCAAACTCTATAGTATATTCAGGAACGGCTAAGATCTCTTCTGCTTTTTCTGTAACTATCTCTCCATTAGCGCTATAACCAGAACGAATAAAAGGTCCGTCATTCGTTTTATATACAGCGGCTTTAACCTGAAATAATGTAGCGCCGTTTTCCAGCGTCCCTTTGGGGGCAATATATTCTAACCGAGCTTCAAAATTACTATCCTGAATCGCTCCGATAATCAATTTTACGTGGTTGCCCACACCTATTCTGCCTACTTCGGTTTCATCAACAGTGCCTACAAAAATAAGATCATTCATATTGGCAATAGTAGCGATAGTGGTACCATCGTTAAAAGTATTGGATTGAATGACAGAATTGCCCACTTTTATAGGAACATCTAAAATCATTCCGGAAATAGTAGATTTTACTAAAGTATTGCTATATTGCTCCGTACTTTTTGAGATTCCTTCTTTAATAATTTGTAAATTTTCCTGTGCATTGTTGTAATCTTCCTGTGCATTTCGCAGGGCGGTTTGCGCTTGCTCATATACTTCTTTTGAAGAGACGCCCGATTTGTAAAGTTTATCCGTTCTGGCGAAATTATTTTGTGCCTGCTCTAAATTAATTTCTGTAGTCTTTAGTCGGGATTCCGCACTGTTCAATTGTGCAATATCGGGAACAACTTTTACTTTGGCAATTACATCGCCCGCCTTTATCAACTGTCCTGCTTCTTTATACAGTTGTTCAACAATTCCCGAAATTTGAGGTTTGATAGCCACTTCATTTCGCGGTTCAACCGTTCCTGTAATGATGGTTTTTTTCTCAATAGTTTTAATTTCAGGCATAACAGTTTCATATTTTGTCTCTTTTATGCGAGATTTATTCCATAAAAAGACAAACGTGCCGATTAGAATAATTCCAAAAACAAGAAACAAAAAGATTTTTAAGATTTTTTTCATAACTAAAAATTAAAGCGTGCAATAATAGCAAAAAATATTATTTTTGCCCAATTATTTTTTTAGAAAAAGATTATGCAGAAACCTATCCTTACTCCCGCGCAAGCCATTGAAAAAATTAAGAGCGGAATGACCCTGATGGTTGGCGGTTTTCTTGCCGCCGGAACACCGCACAAAATATTAAAAGAGTTGTCGGAAAGCGACGTTTGCGATTTGACGATTATTTGTAACGACACCGCTTTTCCTGATAAAGGCGTTGGTTTGTTGATTGCTGCCAAAAAAGTTACAAAGGCAATTGTTTCCCATATCGGAACAAATCCGCTCACTATTGAGCAATTTAATAACAAAGAAACCGAAGTCGTTTTTGTGCCGCAAGGGACCTTGGCAGAGCAAGTTCGTTGCGGTGGCTCGGGGTTGGGCGGCGTGCTTACTCCCACTGGTTTGGGAACGGTTGTTGCAGAAGGAAAACAAGTCATTACTGTTGATGGAAAAGATTATCTGTTAGAAAAAGCGTTACGCGGAGATATCGCACTTTTGGGCGCAAGCATAGCCGATACCACAGGAAATCTGTATTACAAAGGTACGACTCAAAATTTCAACCCCCTAATGGCAATGGCTTGTGACACCGTAATTGCCGAAGTAGAAGAGTTAGTCCCTGTCGGAGAAATCCCAATGGAAAATGTGCATACACAGGGGATTTTGGTGGATTATTTAGTGAGGTGATGATGATGTGAGGATTTCTTTAAATAAGAAAGAGGCTGCTTTTTTGACAGCCTCTTTTGTTGTACCACGGGCCGGGATCGAACCGGCACGAGTGTTATCTCACCGGTTTTTGAGACCGGCGCGTCTACCAATTCCGCCACCATGGCA
>WRGQ01000128.1 GCA_009787115.1 Bacteroidota bacterium | reverse complement strand
GCAAATAAAATTGACAATAATATGGACGAAATTTGGGATAACGAAATCCTGATTGATGTGAAAACATTAAACGTGGATTCGGCATCTTTCACCGATATTAAGGCTCGCGCAGGCGGCGACCACGAAAAAATTAAAGAGATTATGTTCGACATCGTGGCAAAACAGGGCAAACACCGCAACCCATGGACAGGCTCCGGCGGTATGCTTCTGGGTACTGTTGAGAAAATTGGCGATGCTTTGAAAGGTAAAATAAATCTGAAAGAGGGAGATAAAATAGCCACTTTGGTTTCTTTGTCTTTAACGCCGTTGCGCATTGACAAAATAAAAGAGATCCGCGACGAGATTGACCAAGTAGATATTGAGGGAAAAGCCATCTTGTTTGAAAGCGGTATCTATGCCAAAATTCCGGACGATATGCCCGAAACATTGGCATTGTCGGCATTAGACGTTGCCGGAGCCCCCGCGCAAACCGCCAAACTTTGTAAACCCGGCGATATTGTGCTCATTATCGGCGCAGGCGGAAAATCGGGAATGTTGTGTTGCTACGAAGCAAAGAAAAGGGTAGGCATTACCGGTAAAGTGCTGGGTATGTGCGGTAGCCCTAAATCTGCCGACAGATTAGCCAAATTGGGCTTTTGCGATGAAGTATTTGTTGGAAATGCCCTCGACCCGGTTTCCATGATGGAAAAAGTGAGCGAACTCTCTAACGGTCAAATGGCGGATGTAACCATTAATAATGTAAATATTCCCGATACCGAAATGACTTCCATTTTGTGTACAAAAGATACCGGAATTGTTTATTTCTTCTCAATGGCAACAAGTTTTACCAAAGCCGCTTTAGGTGCCGAAGGCGTAGGTAGCGACGTTACGATGATTGTTGGAAACGGCTATACAAAAGGTCATGCGGAAATTACCCTGCAACTACTTCGCGAAAGCAAAGAGTTATGGGATATTTTTACAGAATTGTACGCATAAATATCTGATAATATAGATTTTCCAAATAAAAAAGAGATTGTTAAATAAACAATCTCTTTTTTAGTATCTGTGAAAATCTGTTTCAAAAACGAAAAATCACAAGTATTTGATTGTGATTTGTCTCTTGTTTGTATTAATTATCAATACAGTATTTTACTTCGTCAATAGTAATTTTTTTCTCAATATTTTCTTTGGCAATGGTGGAATTTATTACACTCACATTCCCCCGTCGCAAACTATCACCTGACCGGTAATATAAGTGGAGAGGTCGGAGGCAAGGAAGAGCGCTGTGTTTGCCACATCTTCAGGTTGCCCGCCTCTTCTTAGTGAGATGGCTTTAAAATAAGCATCTTTCACCTCTTGAGAGAGTACGTGAGTCATCTCAGTTTCTATAAAACCGGGGGCAATTACGTTGCAACGGATATTGCGGCTACCCAACTCTTTGGCTATAGATTTGCTTAATCCGATGATGGCGGCTTTGGAGGCGGCGTAGTTTGCCTGTCCTGCATTGCCCGAAATACCTACCACCGAACCAATATTGATGATTGAGCCTTTTCTTTGTTTCAGAAAATAGGGTTGCATCGCTTTGATGTGGTTAAAAACAGACTTCACATTCACATTCATCACTAAATCCCAGTCGTTTTCGGTCATACGCATCAGTAGTGTGTCGCGTGTAATGCCGGCGTTGTTTACCAGAATATCTATGGTGTTGAAAGTGTCGAATGCCTGTTTTATAGCGGTTTCAGTGGCTTGGAAATCGGCGGCATTGTAGGATAGAAACAGCGCTTTTACGCCGTAGTTTTCAATCTCTTTAATAGTTTCGTGAACAAAATCGGTTTCCTGCAAATCGGTAAAAACGATGTTAGCGCCCTGTTGGGCAAAAGTGAGCGCAATTTGTTTGCCTATCCCGCGCGCTGCGCCGGTAATGTAGGCGGTTTTGTTTTGGAGGAGCATTTTTATTTAAAGTTTAAGGTTTAAGCGGTTTTCAAACACTTTTCAACGATACAAACACGGGCAAAAATAGCAATTTTTTCAAATTGAAAATATTTATTGTAAATTTGCACCCGATTTACTTTTTGCATTTTTATTATCTCAAAGCGCTAACATAACTTCGTAAATCTGCGTTCTTTATTTCTTAAAAATTAAAGCGTTTTTGCTTTACTTCTTCCAGTTAAATTCTTCTACAAATTTACTTTTGAATTTCTCTATAAATTCAAAGCTATCAAAGGGTAAAGTAAGTAAACGTTCACGTTTGACGTGGACTTTACTTTATTTGATAGCAGGTAGTAGAAGACCTTAACTGGAAATAAAAAAGTACCACGTTATTTTTTTGTCAGAAACTGAACATTCGACGACGGGACAAACCACCATAACATATAACAGAATCAAATCTGTTTCCACTTTCAACGACGGGCAAACCGCCATAACATATAACAGAATCAAATCTGTTTCCACTTTCAACGACGGGCAAACCGCCACAACATATAAAAACAGAATCGAAACTGTTCCCTAAGAAATACAAAAAAAATTTTTTATTAATTTTGCCCGCACTTAATAAGGCAGGCATCCAAACTCAAATCAATATGAAAAAACGTAACCTAAAATTATTTACTGCTATAATAGCAGTAGCATTAGTAGCAGGCGGAATTATTTTCTATGCTTGCAAAAAAGACATTCTATTAGATAATGTCACCGGCAATAATACCGAAAAACCATTAAAATCAATGATAAGGCTGTCGCCCGAATTGGAAAATCTTTTTAATCAACTTCAAATTCCCAATTTTGGGAATATTCGGTTAGTTGGTGAGGAGATATTAAAATTTGAAAGTGCCGCACATTATAATCAGGTATATGAATCTCTGAATGCGTTGTATGACGCCTGGACTGACCTCTTTATCCAAACGTATGATACGGGAGATGAGGCGGCGTTAGATGCAACTATTGAGAGACTTAACTTTGATGACAACATCCCGTTACTTTGGTTTGCAGATAGATATAAGATAGCACATCCGCTTGTACGTGATATTGTCGAAGCCGAATCAAGTTGGCTCGCACAAGGCGGTAGAAATTTGCCTCCCGAAGACGAGATTACCCCCTGTATGATAGAGCAAACACTCCTTTCAAGATATCACGAATTTTGTATAGGAGATACTATTTGCCAATTACGTCCGGAAAGTTATCAAATACTCATTCCTACTTCAGAGATCCGATACATTAATCAAATACGCGCTAAATCAATTCAGGAATTACTGATGCTATCGCGTGAACCCGGTCCCGGAGGTCCCCCATGGAAGGATAAAATTGTAATTATCACCCCTAAGAGTGGTACGTGCTATGAGTCTTATTGGGATAATGGTGACTATGAAGATCACAATACCGGTAGCACTAAGTATGTATTTTCTCATAGATATTTCTTTCGTTACACTTGGATTAATGAAAATGTAAAAATTACAGTTACTATGAAGAATTATAAATGGAAGAACAATGACATGAAGAAGGATTACAGTTCACCATGTGCACTTGGTTTTTATACAGACTTGTATTATGAAGGCACCACATGCTATCAGAGTAATTCAATTTTGGTAACAAAAGGAACTCCCCATAAAGCATTTTCAAAATCAAGATCAATGCTACCTATTGTCTTTATGTTAGATCCTAAGAATTTTCGAGATAATGTAAATTTAAGTTATAATGTCGTCACAGAGGAAAGGATTATAGTTGGTGGGCAGATGGTGGTCGTAGATACTGATAATATTCTCTAATCGCATCAGGCGGCGGCACGCCTGATGCGATTTCATTTTTAACCTTATATAGTAATATTTTATGAAAAAAACTAAAAACCTCTCATTAATAGTTTTGATACTATTGCTTTTCTTCGGCGCTCGTGCGCAAAAACCTGTCTCTTTTTATCCCTATAAAGGATTTCACGTGGGGATTACCGGGCAGACGGAGTATATTAACAAACCTTCATACATTGCACTTACAGGACCTGACCCTGCGCCCAAAGGAAGATGGACTACGGGTTGGGAGATGGGCATTGAGTTTTCTTACCATTTTGCCAAATATTTTGGTATTTCGTTAGGTATGAATTACGGAACAGTAGTCTCTTACAGGAATGCTATTTATCTGAATGAGTTACTCCTTGAGTATGAGTATATACCAGAATATGTAAACCAATATGAAACATCTCTAATAACAATGTCTGTAAATGAAATGCTTTTCCCCATAAAATTAGAATTTCATTATCCTTTGCGTAAAGACCTCTTTTTTAATGCAGAAGCAGGTATTAAGATCAAGGGAATTAATGACTGGTTGATTTGCAGGGATTTCGGAATTTGCTCACATGGTTATCGTACAGGTAAGGGATTGCCTGTAACTCCAGCCGACTATGATACTGTAACTGGCTCGTATTTTGTAAAACCATATTACGATGATGTAGGATATCAGCATCTAAAAATCAGGTGTAATTTACTGTTGGGTTTAGGATTATCCTATAAATTGCCTTACGGAGATTTGCTCAGATTTAACGCCGGAATCAACCTCTCTTTTAACAACATTATTGAGGGTGATTATCTGTATTATCTCACAAACAGTTGCGGAACATTTGCCGTTAAGAATGATTTTATTTACACACAACTTTCGTATATTCACACATTTAATTGGGAAAAAACAAAGAAATATCTAAAAAAGCAGGAGTATTCGTTTTCTTCAAAGAAAGAGCGGAGAAAGAAGATATTTGAGATGTTGAATGCGTGGTAAAATATTCAATAAGAAATGCACGTTTTTAAACTCAAAATCAATATGAAATCTCCATGATCACAAAAAGCACACCAACCGCAAATGCAAATGTAGTGAAAAAGGAAACGGATATTAAAGATGTCGTTTTTTAGGGCGGTTTAATATACCAATGAAAAATCGTTAGTTACTTCAAGTTACAAGAGTTCACGGCTAAACGATAGCGGCAGTAGTTCGCTTACCGATTTAACCACATAAACTTCTCCTTTTTCGCCTGCCATAATAATTTCTATCGGTTCACCGAATTTGATTTCATATTCTAAAAGTGCTTGGCGACAACTTCCACAAGGCGGTACAGGCTGCATTACTTCTTTTTCCGTTCCGATGGCGGTAATTGCAATTTTTGCTATGGGCGTTTCCGGAAATTGTGATGCAGCATAAAATAACGCCACTCGTTCTGCACATAAACCCGACGGATACACTGCATTTTCCTGATTGTTTCCGGAAATAATATGTCCATTCTTTAACAAAATCGCAGATCCTACCTTAAAATGTGAATACGGCGCATAAGCATTATAGGCAGCTTCATGGGCAATGTTCAATAAATCAGCGTCTTTAACAGACAATTGCGTGCGGTCAAGGTAAGTTTTAATTTCGGTTTGGATATGCATATATTTATTTAAGATTTAAAGTTTAAGATTTAAAGTTTAAAATTTAAAGTTTAAAATTTAAAGTTTAATTGCTTTCAAATTTGCAAATAACAACTAAGTTATTAAGCAGGTAGAGTTTATTTTTTTCTATAATATAATGTGTAATATCATATTTTATTGCCTTTAAAAATTGTTCTTCAACATTCATATTTGTGCATAATTTTTTTGTGGCGCCCAGATAATCTAATTTCATTCTCTTTTTTCTATAACTGTATTCACCGAAGAAAGTGTTACATCCTAAATTTCCGGAGAACGTAAAGTTATCATAAAAAACGATGAATGCAGTATCAGGGTTACGAAAAACAGGGGTTTCAAAAACCTCTTTCAATACCCACTTTGTATTATGCAGTGGTAGATTCTCCGATGTTTTTTTTCTTGGCTTTGCTTGTAAAGTCAAAAGAGATAAAATGATAACAGTCAGAAAAATGCTTTTTTTTATCATTATTCGTTTTTAAAAATTTGATATGAAAGCCCTAATCGAATAGGGAATAGCCAAATTCCTTTATTATATTCCGGCGGAATTATTTTTACAGATGAGGTTCCTCCTGCAAAGATCAGGTATGTAGGAGCAATATTAAGAGCCACACTAAATCTATGAGTGAGTTGGTAAAGCAACCCGATATGAGGAGCAATTCCGATAAAATTTCCTTTTTGCAGCGTGGTTAATAGATTGCTTGTTACACTGTCAATTGGGGCATATTTATAAACATAAGAATGTTTAAGAAGAGTATAATTGACCTCGGCGCCACATTGAAAAGTTGCTTTATCATTGATTTTAACGGAATAGCAAGCCGTAATACCGCCGGTCATTCTTTGATATCTGGATCTTGTTGTTACACTCTCTTTTTCCTTGAACGTTGTCCAATCAAAAAAAGCCTTAAAGGAGACTGTTTTAACCAATCGGTCAAGTTCAATAGCGCCGCCCACTCCCCACGCTTTGTTGGCATTGGCATCTGTTGATAAATCCTTGATAGCATGCACTTCAAGGCGTTGTGCATTAACATTTTGATACGAAAACAGCAGAACAATACCAAGAATAATTGTTAAGATATAAGAAGATACGGACGTTAAAATTGAACTTATTTGTTGAAGTGTTGTTTTTATCTGCTCTCCGGTTGTCATATTTTTTAGCGTAAAAACGTTTTCTTTAACCTCTTCTTCTCCGGCAATAATAACGTATGGTATCTGTTTGGCATTGGCATAACTCATCTGTTTACCTATTTTTGTTCTGTCCGGATAGAGTTCGGAAGCAATACCGTTTTTACGAAGTTCGGCAAGCGCTTTTAGCGCGTAACATTCTTCAACTTCCCCGAAGTTCAGGAAAAGCGCTTTTACGGGTGTTCCTATTTCATTGGGAAACAGGTTGCACTCGTTCAGGATGTCGTAAATACGTTCGGCACCGTAAGAGATACCCACACCCGACATATCTTTCAGTCCGAAGATGCCGGTGAGGTCGTCGTAACGTCCGCCGCCGGAGATACTGCCCATTGCAACGTTGGTAGCCTTCACTTCAAAAATAGCGCCGGTATAGTAGTTGAGCCCTCGCGCCAGCGTAATATCCAATTCAGGCTCACGGATACCCACTTGCCGGCAATATTGGAAAACGGTTTTCAGTTCTTCCACACCGATTTTACCGGTTTCGCTATTTTCAAAAAAACGTGAGAGAAATGTTAATTTATCTTCATTTTTTCCGGAGAAATCGAAAAAAGGCGCAATTTTTGTGATGGCTTCTTCCGGAATTTCGCGTTCCCGCAACTCGGCAAAAACATTATCCCTGCCTATCTTGTCAATCTTATCAATAGCCACACAAATGTCCGTAATCTTTTCCGGTAGTCCAATGATTTCTGCAATTCCGGATAAAATTTTTCTATTGTTAATTTTTATTACAACAGGAATTTTAAAAGCCTCAAAAATTTCGTAGGTAATTTGTAACAATTCAACTTCTTGCAGCAAAGATTTAGTTCCGATAACGTCCACATCGCATTGATAAAACTCGCGGTAGCGACCTTTTTGCGGGCGGTCGGCACGCCACACCGGTTGCATTTGGTAGCGTTTAAAAGGGAAAACAAGGTTGTCGCGATGTTGCACTACAAAACGGGCAAAAGGAACAGTTAAGTCGTAGCGCAACCCTTTTTCGCAGATTTTGGGCGCCAACTGATTTGGGGTTGCTTCATTAAAATCCACACCTGCCATAAAATCACCGGAATTTAATATCTTGAACAGTAGCCGATCCCCCTCTTCGCCATATTTCCCCATTAAAGTAGATAAATTCTCCATTGAGGGGGTCTCAACAGGGAGGTAAGCATACTTCTCGAACACAGTTCTAATGGTGTTGAAGATATAGTTTCTGCGAATCATCTCCTCCGGCAAAAAATCGCGCGTGCCTTTAGGAATGGAGGGTTTCTGGATGGTCATAATTTTTAAGGTTTAAGCGGTTTTTACACACGTTTCAACGATACAAACGCGGGCAAAAATAGCAATTTTTTTCCAAGGCAGAACAAAAGTCATCACATCATCTAAATTCATACATCAATATTCCAGCTGCTATTGCCGCATTCAACGATTCGGGCGCTGTGTCCCGATTCGGATATAGAGAGATTTCTATTTTCTTGGTGATATATGCAGCAACCGCTTCGGAAATACCGTGACTTTCACTTCCAATAATTACTATATCATTTTGTTTAAATGATTGCTTTTGAATAGGTTCTCCGTTCATATATAATCCGTAAATAGTTCTATGAGTTTGTTTTTGCAAATACTCCGAAAGGTTTGCGTACACTATTTTCGTTCTTATAAAGGAACCCATAGTAGCTTGTATTACCTTCGGGTTGGTTAATTCCACACAATCTTCCGAGCATAATATCTGGTCAAATCCGAACCAGTCTGCTGTGCGTATGATTGTACCCAAGTTGCCGGGGTCTCTTATAGCATCTAATACTAAGAGTGGTTTTTCGTCATTGAGGTCGTTGAGACTATACGCTATTTTTTTAACAACACATAAAATTTCGGGTGCGGTAGTGAGGCAACTGATGCGTTCCATCTCTTTTTGGGAAATATAGATGATAGATGAGGATGTTTCTCCATTATTTTTATTGCAAAGTTGCAAAGGATTTTCGCAAATGTTGCAAAGTTGTTTTGCATCTTGCGCTTCTTGCGTTTTAAATCGCTCCGTTACAAAACAGTGCGTTACCTCAAAATGCGATTGCAGAGTTTCCGTGCACGATTTTATCCCTTCTACAATAAAAACGCCCTGTTCATCACGATGTTTTTTGTGATGCAGTAATCTTATTTGAGCAATGAGCGCTTTGGGTATCATTGGTGCATAATTTATTTTGTGGTTGCATATTGGCAAATGGCAGTTCTCACACACTTTTCCACGATACAAATGCGGGCAAAAATAACAATTTTTCACAATTAAAAAAAATCTATTTCTGCGCAAGAAATATTTGATAAAGCTGTCAAACTTACGTTGTAGTTAGTGCAAATACTTATCCTGCGAATGTTCTACTTATTTTATCTGCACATGTGGTAGATTAGCGCCTTGTCGAATTATTCAAATAGATTCAATCTATCATATCTCCATGACATATTTTAAAAGAAGAAGATATATGACTTGCTGAAAGAGTAGTAAAAAAAAGATATTTTTGCCGCAATTCTTTAAACTTTAAATCTTAAATTTTAAATTTTAAGTTATCTATGATTAAACCAAACTTACCCTGCTACTTTCTGCTTCTCGCCTTCTGCCTTCTGCCGCTTTCTCTTTTCGCACAAAAAGGCAAACAAAAAGAGCCTGAGCATAAAATTGTGTTCAACATCAAAGATTGTAAGGAGGAGCGCATGTTATTGACCATTCATTTTAATAAAAAACACATCTTGAAAGATTCTGCTATGAATAACGGTAAAGGTGAGTTCGTGTTCGCAGGAGAGGGTAAATATGAAGAGGGTATGTATTCGTTAATTTCAGGCAGTAAAAAGCCTGTTATGGATTTTATTATGGACGCCACTCAAAAGTTTACTTACAATTTAGATACAACCGGAAATGTCAGTCATTATTCTATTGTTGGGTCGCCTGAAAACTCCATAATGTTACTCTTTCAGCAAAAAGCGATGGAAGCAAGAAAAAAGATGATGGAATGGAACAACAAAAAGAAGGAGTTTGAAAAGAATGACAATAAAGACAGTGTTGCATATTATCAGGAAAAAATGAAAAAAATGGACGCTGAAATGGAACAGTTTATTAATGACATCATTGATGAAAATCCCACTTTATTATTTGCAAAACTGCAAAAATCGTTTCGTGATATTGTCATTCCGGAACCGCCGGTTAGGGAAGACGGAACTATTGACTCCACTTTCAGAATGGTCTATTATAGAACTCATTATTTTGATAATTTTGATCTATCCGATAGCAGATTTTTGTTCTTACCTTCCAATGATAAATCTTATGACAGCAAAGTGAATGACTATTTTAAAAAAGTGCTCTGGTATCAGGATAGGGATACTATTAATAAGTATATGGATATGATGTTGCAGAAAACGAGTTCCGACAGTTTAATGTATCGCTATCTGATAGAATTTTTATCAAAAGAATTTGAAAGCAGTAATATGATAGACCACGATGCTGTTTTTGTGCATTTAGCAAAAAACAACCAACTCGCCGGAAAATGCAGATGGCTTGATGAAGATATTATTAAGAAGTATAAAATGAGAGTAGAAGATTTGGAGCCGTTGTTGATTGGGAAGAAAAGTGTAGAGATGGTTTTACCCGACACTTCACAAACAACAGATTATTCCAAATGGATCTCTTCATACAAGATGCCCAAAAAATATAGAATTTTATGGTTTTATGACCACAGTTGCCACACATGCCAAAAAGAATCAAAAGAGTTGAAAGCGGTGTATGATTCTTTGGCAAATCTTGGGCAACTTAATTTCGATGTGTATGCAGTGAATAGAACCGATGATATTGCCAGATGGAAGAAATATATTCTGGATAACGGTTATACGTGGATTAACGTGGGGGGCGGTACAGGCAACGTGGATTGGAAAGAGGCTTATCATATCAAAACCAATCCTCAATTTTATATCATCAATCAGGATAAGATCATTATCCTGAATAGAGATATTCCTAAAAATATGATACCTACATTTTTAGAAGAGTATGAAAGAATTGAAGATCAAAAAGCACGATTAAAAAATAAAAAATAATGAACTTTATTGAAGAATTGAAATGGCGCGGCATGTTGCACGATGTAATGCCCGGAACAGAAGATCAGTTACAAAAAGAGAAAACTTTGGCATACGTTGGCATTGACCCTACTGCCGACTCGCTGCACATCGGTCACTTGGTAAGCGTTATGATGTTGAAACATTTTCAACTTTGCGGACACAAACCGATTGCGTTGCTGGGCGGCGCTACCGGTATGATTGGAGACCCATCAGGTAAATCGCAGGAACGTAATTTGTTGGACCTTGAAACCCTCCGCAGAAACCAGGACGGAATTAAAAAACAATTGGGCAAATTTTTGAATTTTGAAGACCACCTGCCCAACGCAGCGATGTTAGTGAACAACTACGACTGGATGTGTAACTTTTCGTTTCTTGATTTTATTCGGGATATCGGCAAACATATCACCGTAAACTATATGATGGCAAAAGATTCCGTTAAAAAACGATTTTCAGGAGAAGGGGAAGGAATGTCGTTTACGGAGTTTACCTACCAGTTGGTGCAAGGCTACGATTTTCTGTTTCTGTATCAAACTTACGGATGTAAATTGCAAATGGGCGGCAGCGACCAATGGGGCAATATTACCACCGGCACGGAATTGATTCGCAGAAAAACCGGCGGCGAAGCCTTTGCACTCACTTGTCCGCTCATTACAAAAGCCGACGGCGGAAAATTCGGAAAAACAGAACAGGGAAATATATGGTTAGACCCCGAAAAAACATCTCCCTATCAGTTTTATCAGTTTTGGCTCAACTGCTCCGACGAGGATTCTAAAAAGTATATCCGCATTTTTACGCTTTTCAGCAAAGATGAGATTGAACAGATGGAGATAGCCCACGACGAGGCGCCTCATTTGCGCATCCTGCAGAAAGCGCTGGCAAAAGATATTACTTGCAGAGTACACTCCGAAGAAGAGTACAATGCTGCTGTGGTTGCCTCCGAAATACTGTTCGGCAAAGGTACTGCCGAATCGCTGGCTACATTGCCGGAAAAAACATTCCTCTCTGTGTTTGAAGGCGTCCCGCAAGTAGAAATTGATAAAACCATTATAGAACAAGGTATTAACATTGTAGATTTCCTGACAGATGTTACTCAAATATTCCCCTCCAAAGGAGAAGCACGCAGAACATTGAAAGAGAATGGAATCTCTGTAAATAAAGAGAAAATTACAGATACTTTCTTAGTTACTGCTACCTCGCTTTTGAATGGAAAATATATTTTAGTACAAAGGGGGAAGAAAAATTATTATATTGTTGTTACAAAATAATTTTTTCAACGGAGAATATGTTTTTTAGTGAGGAGTGACGAGTGACGGATGCGAAAAGTAGTTATAAAACCACGCAATCGTTTCAATTCCTTTGAAGAAATGGTCTAATCTATAACTTTCGTTGGGCGAATGAATGGCATCGGCTTCCAAGCCAAAACCAAGCAATAATGATTTTGTATTGAGGATTTTGTCAAAACCTGCAATAATGGGAATACTGCCGCCACTGCGTGTTGGGATGGGCTTTTTGCCGTAGGTTTGTTCAAAGGCTTTTTCCGCTGCCTTGTATGCAGGCATATCAATCGGCGAAACATAAGCGTTTCCTCCGTGGTGTGGTGTTACCTTTACTTTCACACATTTCGGAGCAATAGACTCAAAATGCTTTTGGAAAAGTGCACTGATTTTATCAGGGTCTTGATTTGGCACAATACGCATAGACAATTTGGCGTATGCTTTTGAAGGGAGTACCGTTTTTGTACCTTCGCCGGTATAGCCGCCCCAGATGCCGCACAAATCAAAGGAAGGACGAATACCCACGTGCTCTATCGGGGTAAAACCCTCCTCACCGCACAGCTCTTCCACATCAATAGCAGTTTTATATGCCTGCACATCAAAAGGCGCTTTTGCCATTAACGCGCGCTCCTCATCAGAAACTGTTAATACATCATCATAAAAATGCGGAATAGTTATCCTGTTCTTTTCGTCGGTAATAGAAGCCACCATCTTACACAGAATATTGATGGGGTTCGCCACTGCGCCTCCAAACAATCCCGAATGCAAATCGCGATTGGGACCTGTTACTTCCACTTCGAGATAGGTTAATCCTCTAAGTCCTACTGTAATAGACGGTGTATTTGAGTCTATCATGCTCGTATCGGAAACCACAATCACATCGGTTTTCAATTTGTCTTTGTTGGCTTTGCAGAATGTATAGAGGCTTTTGCTGCCCACTTCCTCCTCCCCTTCCAGCATAAACTTTATGTTGCAATGCAGTTGGTGGGTTCTCAGCAAATATTCAAAGGCTTTGGCGTGCATAAGCGACTGACCTTTGTCATCGTTTGCGCCGCGGCAATAGATTCTACCGTCAATAATGGTGGGTTCAAAAGGAGGGGTCTTCCACATCTCTAACGGTTCAACGGGCATCACATCGTAATGTCCATATACCAAAATGGTGGGCGCGTTTGGGTCTATCATTTTTTCGCCATATACAATCGGGGCGCCTTCAGTAAGATGCACTTCCGCAAAGTCGCAGCCGGCAGCCAGTAGCAGTTCTTTCCAACGTTCCGCGCATTGTAACATATCAGGCTTGTGCTCCGTTTTTGAACTTATGGATGGAATACGTAATAAAGAAAAAAGTTCGTCTAAAAAACGTTCTTGGTTCGTTTCGATGTATTGTTTTAAATCGTTCATAATAAAATTGTTAATTGTGATGCGAAAATATAAAAAAACTTTTCAACTGCACTATTTTACAAGTTTTTCAATTTCAAACTACACTATTATTGTTATGTTTTATATTTTTAAACTTCCACTCCCATCAAAAAGGAATAAAAAAAGTATATTTTTGCCGCGGGTAAGTCTCCTACGATCTGCTCCCTTTTAACTCCCCCAGGACAGGAATGTAGCAAGGGTCCATTGGTTGTAGCGATGCGATAGAAG
>WRGQ01000127.1 GCA_009787115.1 Bacteroidota bacterium | reverse complement strand
GCGCTGGCATTGCCATTTATTGCACTCCTGCTTATGCTTAATTGCAAAAACAAAAATCAAGAAGTTACTTCTGAAGAATTTATACCCGAAATTGTTGTGTTTGAATTAAATGAAGGAACTCCTGTGGTAACCGAAATGATTCCCGAGCCTGAACAACAAAAAGAGGGTACGCCCAATAAGAAAGCCAATAAGGCTATTCTCTTACAATTAGTTGAAGAAGGTAAAATGTGGGATTGTTACTCTTTTATTGAAGAATTAAAATCGAACTTTGTGTATTTTGCTGAGGGTCAGCATTTTTACATCTCTCGCTCCGATCAACCTGATTTTGTAGCAATTCAATGTGCCAAGCATGACAAAACAATCTATGAAGTGCGGCGCGATGAGTCGGGCAAAATTTATGTTACGGAATTGGCTACAGGAGAGATAGATCCCGACTATTTAAAAGTGAGTAAAGAAGATGCGAACACCGCACCTTTACGTTTTGTGGAAGAGATGCCCGAACCGATAGGCGGTCTTGATTCCATGTACCAATTTCTTCGAGAAAACCTAATATATCCGACTGAAGCCAAAGAAAAAGGAATATCCGGTCAAGTATTCTTAGAATTTGTGGTAGAAAAAGATGGGAGCGTTAGCAATGTAAAAGTTATTAAGGGCACTCATCCTGAACTTGATGCGGAGGCGTTGCGGGCAGTTAAACTGCTTCCCAAGTGGAAGCCCGGTAAACAAAATGGAAAACCGGTGCGCTGTTTCTACAATATTCCGGTCAGGTTTTCGATAAATTAAGGAATAAATTTGCAGAAAGAAAATCCTCTGTGAAACTCCGTGTTCTCTGTGTCTCTGTGCTAAATAATTTCAACACAGAGAACACGGAATTTCACAGATAAAAAAATGAAAAATCAATACAACCTTGCCCTTTTAGTTCTTTTTATAGTTTTTACCTCTTGTAATACTGTAAAAAATATTCAAAATATTCGAAATGCCGGCGTAGTTTTAAACGAAACCTATTCTTATTATGTAAACGATTCTCTTACTTTTTCCTCTCCGTTTGATCTTGCAAGAGCATGGGAGATTTTAGAAGATACAACCGTAAACTATTTAATGCCTGTGTATCAATTGAAAAGCCACGAACAAAATTATACGGATAATATTATGAATAGAAGGATGTGGCTACAAGCGTATGGAACATACATATCTCGATTAACAAATGAGGCAAAAGAGAACTTAAAAACTGCTCTCGAATTTAGTGACCCTAATAATTTGAAATACAACGTTGTATCATCTGAAAACGCATTGCAAACTAATGAAGATGCTTTAAACTATTTAATTCAGAAATGTAAAGATGAACGTGTGGTAATGATTAATGAGAACCATTTTACGCCGCACAATCGTATTTTGGGAGAAATCATTTTAGATAGTCTTTATAATTATGGATTCAGATATTTGGCAATGGAGGCTATTTTTGACAATGAAGATGTTTTAAACCAACGCGGTTTTGCCGTAACCCATACCGGTTTTTACACGCGCGAGCCGATAATGGCTAATTTAATACGAAAAGCGATAGAAAAAGGATATTATGTTTTTGGATATGATAATTTTACAAGTGATAGAGAAAAAGAGCAGGCGTTACATATTTACCAAAAAACGTTAGCCAAAGATTCTACGAGTAAAGTATTGGTTTTCGCAGGATTTCAGCATATTGATGAAACAGAGGGCGCAAGAAACTGGATGGCAAGAAAGTTCTTTTTACTCACAGGTATTGACCCGCTTACTGTTGAACAACAGAGATTTGTAACGGAAGATGCTTATTTAATGGTTTTAGATACAACTTCTCGTAAAAACAGAGGTATGAATTGTGATATATTTGTAGTAAACAATATTAATTATGAATTATTTGCCGCGAAAAGCGGTTACAAAAACTACAACATTACCATTCCTGCAGAAATTGCAGCACAAGTGCAAAGTCAATCCCTAATGTTTATAATCAGTATTTTCAAAGCAGATGAATACCAAAAGGATAAAACAGTCATTCCTGTGTATAATTATGTGTTAAATAATAATTTATCGGATATTACTATCCAACTGCCCGCTGACATGTATTATTATGTAATAAAAAACAGGTACGGGGAAATTGTATTTGAAAACAGTCTTATTTTTTAATATGTTGCATGGTCAGTAATGAATATTTATACTATTTTTGTCCCGACTTTTCAAAAGGTTTTTTAATGGGTTCCGGCTCTTTTGAAAAATCAAAATGTAAACGCACAAATTATTAGGAATCCCTTTAATTTTAAGTTTTTATTGTTATGAAAAAGTATTTTGTAAAAAAATGTTGCATAACGTTTGTTTTAGCGTTGTGTTTTAGCGTTGGGAGTTTTGCTCAACAAAAAGTAAATTCCGAAAATGCGCGTAACAACCAAAGTCGGGCGAATGTTGAGTTCACTGATATGAGTTTTTTAAAGGGTATTGAAGTTAATCCGACAAAAGCATCTGTTACAGGCATAGCAGAAAAATCAGTAGCCGGAGTAAGAGGTACCGGAACTTTTAATATCGCAACAGGAATCGGAACCGGTAACGGATGGACATGGAATAGCCCAATTCTCACTATTCTTGATGCATCGGACGTTACAGTTACAGGTCACGCAGATCAGACGGACAACCATAACAAGATTGTAATTGCCGCAAACGCTACAACACATCTTACGTTAAGTGATGTTTATCTAATTATGGAAAAGCACGAAGGCGAACCGTATGAGCATCCTATATTTTTAGAACAGGGAGCGACGCTTACCCTCACCATTACAGGAGAAAATATTGTTGCAGCAGGTCATTATGTTCCGGGCATATCAGTTTCTGCAGGCAGAACGATTATCATAGAGGGCACGGGAAGTTTGTCGGCAACGGGTGGTTGGCAATGCTCAGGAATTGGAGGAGGACTGTGGGACTGGGGACCGTGTGGTACTATTATCATCAACGGCGGAACGATTTACGCTAAAGGAGATAATAGTAGTTGGGGTGGCACAGCCGGAGCAGGAATTGGAAGCGGAGCGGCATACTCTGTTGGCGATATTACAATCAACGGCGGTTCTATCATTGCAGTTCCCGGAAACGAAACAGGTAAGGGAATCGGAAACGGCGCTGTTGGTGAGAGCGGAAATCTTACAATAACAGGAAACCCAATTATTTTTGCAACCAGTGTTGGCGATATGCGTCCGGATAATAAAACCGGTGGAATACTTGTTGCGCGTAATGCTACTCATTGGTATGGAAACAATAATTATACGTTAGAGTACAATACAACAGTTCCAAATACTAATCTTTTAACTGTTGCCGAAGGAAAATCCATAACAATACCTGCCGGTATAACAATGATTAATAATGGTACAATTGTCAATTATTCCACAATTACAATTAATGGAACGTTAATAAATAACGGCTCAATCTTAAACGTAAATTCAGGAACAGTCACCGGTACGGTTACCGGTAATGCTCCAACACCTTGTACTCCGGCTGACAATACTATTAATTTGAGTAGTGGATCACCTTCGCAGGTAGGAACAGGATGGGTATTTGCAAATAATGTATATGCTGTTTTGGATGGCGCTGATGTAACTATTACAGGGACAAGTTCAAAACGTGTTGAGGTTGCTGCTAACGCTATGGCAGATATTACGTTAAACAATGCTTCCATTACAGGAGTAAGCAATTATATAACTCCATTGATGATTAACACAGGTTCTAAAGTAAATATGACTATTGAAGGTAATAACACCATAACATCAACAAGGAGTAAAGCGGGTGTACAAGTGCCTGAGGGAGCAGCGCTTACCATAGATGGCACAGGCAGTTTGACGGCAACGGGAGGCTTATGGGGCGGTGCAGGGATTGGTGGCGCTTCCTGTGAGAACTGTGGCAGTATTACTATCAACGGAGGAATAATAACAGCGACATCTGTTGAAAGTGGCTCCTACCATGATGGTGCAGGGATTGGTGGCGGTGGCGCAGGGATTGTCTTCTTTTTCTTTGAAGGTATGGGCGGCTACGGCGGCGATGTTACTATTAACGGTGGAGTAGTCAAAGCAAACACTGCCCCATCATCGGGCGCTGCCGGAATTGGAGGCGGCAGCAAAGCAAGATACGGCGGCACACTGACTATGGAACACGATGGAGTTGCTTTTCCTTTATCATTAGTAACATACGAAGGAGTACAAACAGATATCAGTGGCGTTACTAACGGAATCCTTTTTGACGGTTTAGACGGCTTACTATACGGAACGGTTACCATAACTGATGACATTGAAATTCCGGAATTATACACACTCATTATACCTAATGAGAAAATATTAATAATCCCTAAAGGAAGAACGCTTACCATCAAAGGTGCTGTTGTCAATAATGGCATAATCATCAACTGCGGCACAATAATCGGCACAATAGAAAACAATCAGCCGCTTCCCTGTGATCCGACGGAAATGTATAAATTAACTTTTAATGTATTCGATGCTGAAACACAAATACCTGTTCCGAATGCTGTAATAACATTTAACGGAACGGAATTGGATGGATATGAAGTTGAAGTAGAAGAAGGAAGTTACGAATATAGTGTTGCTCATCCTGATTATAATACGTATAGCGGAACCCAGTATGTAAACGCATCAATGACTATAAACATACCGCTACTGAGGAAAGTAGGAATAGCCGACATTACAATAAACGATGTTGCACTCTATCCTAATCCGTTTATGAATGAGATTATTGTCAGCAATCCTTCAATTGTGAAGAGCGTTACAATTACAGATATAACCGGTCAAAATGTTAAAACAGTAACTTTTGACGGTAAAACAATCTCAACAAAAGAACTTGCAAGCGGAATCTATTTCATAATATTAGAAAGCCATAACGGCGAAAAAGTATTTAATAAAATGATTAAAAAATAGAGCAGGCATCCCATCACTCCATTAATGTAATTACTTAAAAATTTATAAATGAATAAAAACAGTTTTGAAATTTTAGACAAATTGATAGGAAATACTCCTATGATTGGCATTCAATATCGTTTGCAGGATAAGGTAGGAATTATCTATGCCAAATGTGAGTACTACAATGTTACCGGCAGTATAAAAGACAGAATAGCCCTGCAAATTCTTCGGGAGGCATTTCTTAATAATAAACTCAAAACCGGTGATACCATTGTTGAAGCCACCAGCGGAAATACAGGAATCTCTTTGGCGGCAATTGGAAGATTGACAGGGTGTAATGTTACTATCATAATGCCCGATTGGCTGAGTAAGGAACGCTTTCAAATTATTGAATCGTTTGGAGCAAATATCATTACGGTTTCAAGAGAAGAGGGCGGTTTCTTAAGAAGTATTGCCCTGTCGGAAGAGATGGCGGCAAAAGACCCAAACATTTTTTTACCAAAACAATTTTCTAACATTGAAAATGTAAAAGCACACGAAAAAACAGGAAACGAAATTTATAACCAACTGAAAGAGAAACACGCTCAAATTGATGCTTTTATCGCGGGCGTAGGAACTGGCGGAACAATTATCGGAGTAGGAAAAGCATTGCGGGAACATTATCCCAACATCAAAATTCATCCGCTTGAACCTTTGGAAAGTCCTACTTTAAGCACTGGTTATAAGCACGGAAATCACAGGATTCAAGGTATTTCCGACGAGTTTATTCCTGATATAATGCACTTTGATAAAACCGATGAAATTGTTCAGGTCTCTGACGGAGACGCTATTATTATGGCACAAAAATTGGCAAAAACGTTAGGGCTCGGTGTTGGCATTTCGTCCGGCGCTAATTTTGCAGGCGCTATCAAACTTCAGCAAAAATATGGCTTCAATAGTGTTGTAGCCACTGTTTTCCCCGATTGTAATAAAAAATACCTAAGTACTGCCTTAACAAAAACAGAACCGGTTAAAGATGAATATCTTGCGCCAAAAACAGAGTTATTGGGGATTGTTTAGAGTTTAAAGGTGGATAGGTGTAAAGGGGTAAATTATGATTTTCCTCTAAAACTGCATCCTGAACCGCGTGTATGGTTTGGTAAATACTTGTAAACTCCCCTCGTGCATCAGCATAATTTGATGCGAAAGCGGAAGACCAATACCGTCCACCATCCCTAACGGGATGCACACACCCTCTCGCACACAGGGCGTTGCCCTGTGCTATTTTTAAACACAGGGCGTTGCCCTGTGCTGATGAATATAAGGCTTTCAGCCTTAACCATCACAAACCTTCAAGGGCGTTGTACGCAACACTCCTACATCCTTAAACATTAATCACTAATCATTAATCACTAATCACTAAAAAAAATGTACACCCTAAAAATGATTCTTCGCGGCTGGTTCCGCTCCCCACTCAGAAACCGCGCTGCATGTTTTGGTAAGTTTTGGACTCGCTCTTATTTTTATGCCCGATACCATGCAATTGTTCAATAGTTTTATGGGCAGCGATTTGCAATGGCAAGATATTTTCCAATGGCATAATTTACTATATATATTCTTATTAATCGGTATTTTAATATTTATTCCGGCAATTTATCTGCTTACAAAATTTTCAATCAAAAAACCGATGATAGTCTTTAAAAATCCTACCGGAAACAAGATACAATATATGAGAAGTTTGGTAGTTTTACAAATGATTATTTCAGTGATTTTGATTGCGTTTAGTATGAATGTTAAGCGACAGATGGATTACATTGTAAAAACGGTTCCGCAAGCACATCAAATTATTTGTATGGAAAGCGATGGCTGGTGGATGTCGCAAGATTTTATTGACCATATAAAACAATCTGCTACTACTACGGAATTTCTTCCCGGACCATTACGACCCAACCTCAGAACTATTGATGGAAAAGGTAATGTTTACTTATCTCGAGAAACCAAACCCAACTATTTCGATTTTCTGGGAATACCTATAGTAATGGGAAACACATTCGACAGCATTCCAACAGACATAAACCAAATAGTTGTAAATAAATCATTTATCAAGACAAAGGAAATTGAAGGTAATCCTCTCGGATATGAATTTACAGCTCACGGTGAAAAGTATAGAATTGTTAGGGTTTGCGAAGATTTTAGCGCAGAAAACGCAACCTTAATTGTTCCGCCTGTTTTCTAATGTATTTACCGACGGAGGCTACGAACGATGGAATTTCAATCTCCGTTTTCGAGGTTCATTAGAAGATAAAATAAACGAAATCAAAGAAATATTTGAAAAATACGCTGTAAAAGGTGAATATGATGATGGCGTATTTATGCCAAAGATTTATACTATGGCAGATTATTATATCAATATGAACCCCGAAGTAAAACGTCTTAGGATTATGGTAGAATTTTTTGCTTTTATCAGCATATTTCTCTCTGCCATAGGATTGTTCGGGTTGTCGTGGTACACGGTAGAGCGGCGGCACAAAGAGATGGCATTGCGCAAAGTGCACGGCGCCTCCACCGGCAAACTGCTTTTACTGCTGTGCAAAACTTTCTTTATCTGGTGCGCCATCGCTACGGTGATTGCTTTACCCATAGGGTATTATATCAGCAATTATTGGTTAGAACGTTTTGTATATAGAATAGATAACTCTTTGTGGACATTGCTCATCACTGCGCTGATTGCTGCTGCCGTAACTTTTGTAACGGTTATCTTCCAAACCACCCGCGCCGCACTGGCAAACTCGGCGAAGTTTATTAAGATGGAGTGAGAAGAAATTACGAATTACGAATTATGAATTACGAATTACGAATTATGAATTACGAATTTCCTCTACATCAAATAATAAAACATACTCAACCGATTCATTTTCGCCGGAAATATTAATAAGAAAATCAATAGAAACAGCAGATTGAGACAAAATCTGACAATCACAATTATTAAATAAAATTTCGCCATGCGCCAATTCTTCGGGCGACACAAAAGAGGCGATTTTTTCTTTGATTTGTTTGATATTCATAATGTTAATGATAATAATTTGAGGGTATGAAAGTAGCATGAAAAATAAATAAAGATGCAATCATCATTATATGCGTTAAAACGTTCTATTTAACCATCTCATTAAAAAAACATTATATACACGATAGGCGGTTTTCTCGGTTGATTCTATCGCAAAAACCATTTCCTTGTCTAATAATGTATCTAATGCTTTTTTTGCAGACGACGCAGCGCCAATATTATGTTTTTGCAAAAAACGCTGCGATTGAAGCTCGGTAACACTACCTTCTTTATCTATCGCTAATACAATATTCATTGGTTGGCTGTCTAAAAATTGAATTAAACTGCGTAAAGTATGTTCGCACTCTTTAGGCTGCACAAAATCAAAACGAATTTCAGGCATTCCGCTTAAATCGTTGTATCTATGCCATTTCTCACGTTTTCCTTCAATATTTCCAATTCATATTCTCTATCGCAAAAATATGATTCAGAAATGTATCCAATTGTTAAAAAATGATTTATGTTATTATTCGTAATTTTAATGCTGTAAAAGTTATAGTTTTTTTTATCACGCTAAAGGTGTAATACCTTTTGTGTGATGAGAAATAAGTTTACGCCAACGCACCAGCCCCATTATAGAGACTACAAAATAGACGGCAAAAAGGAGCGCCGAAAAGTAGAGTCCCAACCATAAGTTGGCGATGGCATAAATGGCATTCACCACCATCCACACATACCAGTGTTGTAGGTATTTTTTGGCTAAGAGCCACATGCCCACTATACTCAATGCCGTTGAAAATGCCTCGCTTACCGGAATAAGCGTGTCGGTGTATCGTTTTAATATAAAGAAGAGTATTAATGTAGATAACAATGTAATAATGAGGAGGATCTGGTAATACTTTTTGGGCAGATGAGCAATTCCCAAATTTGGATTTTCATCGCTGTTTCTCTTCCAAACGATGATGCCGTAAATGTTGGCGCCTAAGTAATACAGGTAAGTCAGCGCCCATGCGTAGCAATTTACTTTCGCAAAGATGTAGATATAAAACAGCGACATAACTATTCCGGCAATCCAGAGCCACCACGATGCGCGATACTCTAAAATTACATATACCAAGCCAATAGCGGCGCCGAGAATTTCGATGGTTGAAATGGTCATAATGATTAGTGTTTTACATAGGTTTAAGAAAGAGTCTTTAAATTGTTTTTCGTTGGCAAAATAAAAAAAAATATTTTTGCCGAACTGTTATTAATCAAAAATTAAATTATGTCAAAAATTAGATTAGGTATCGTTGGTTACGGAAACGTGGGGCGCGGCGTGGAATGCGCGATAAAACAAAATGATGATATGGAACTTGTAGCGATTTTTACGCGCAGAAATATAGAGACAATAAAAACGAGCACTGCCGGAGTAAAGGTCTATAATATTGAAGAAGCCGAAAATCATATTCAAAATATTGATGTGATGATGCTTTGCGGAGGTTCCGCCACCGATTTAATGGTGCAAACACCCCATTTCGCCGCTCTTTACAATTGCATAGATAGTTTTGATACGCACGCGAAAATCCCTGAATATTTTACTATAGTGGACGAAATCGCTAAAAAATCGAACAAGATAAGCATTATCTCCACCGGTTGGGACCCCGGACTTTTTTCACTGATGCGCGTTTTGGGAATGGCGTGTCTGCCCAAAGGCTGCGATTATACTTTTTGGGGAAAAGGCGTCAGTCAAGGGCACTCCGATGCCATAAGACGGATAACCGGCGTAAAATATGCCGTTCAATATACTATTCCTGTGGATAGCGCTGTGGAAGAGGTGCGAAAGGGGAACAATCCGATACTGACCACCCGCCAAAAGCATATACGGGAATGTTTTGTAGTAGCCGAGCCAAATGCAGATTTGAATCTCATTGAACACACCATCAAAATAATGCCCAACTATTTTAGCGATTACGATACTATTGTTCATTTTATTTCGGAAGAGGAATTTAAAAACCAACACACGAAAATGCCGCACGGCGGTTTTGTTTTCCGCACAGGAACAACAGGAAACGACAATAAGAATCAACAACGTATGGAGTTTTCGCTGCAATTAGACAGCAACCCTGAATTTACTGCCGGAGTGATGGTAGCTTACGCACGAGCCGCACACCATTTATATCTCAAAGGAGAAGCCGGAGCAAAAACGGTTTTTGATGTTCCAATAGGAATGTTAGTGACTGATAGTATGACGGAACTGAGAGCGAAGATGTTGTAAAAATAGGAACGGCTATCTCAAAAATGAATCAAAAGAAACGAAAATCATTTTTTTTACACAAAAAGATAAGATATTATAACGTCCTGAAAACCAAAACTGCCCCATTTTCTTCTATCTCAACGGTAAAACTTTCTGATACTGCTTCATTTAAGGAACCTTCCCATAGCTCTTTAAATTGTTGTTTACAAACAGGATATTTTAACCCGTGATAGGTAATTTCTGTGTCCGGAGAAAAACTGAAAATAGAAACTTGCTGTCCGGAGTAACTTTCAAAAGTAGTGGTTTGATGGACAGGAGTAAGAATGCCATAATTGGTAACCATTGTTAAAGAAAGTCGATTAGCATAATGCATTAAAATACCAATGTTTGCCAAAAAGTGGTCTTCGCGCAAACCGGATGCGCCCAAAATAATAACCTCATTCAGATTGTTTTTCATGCAATATTTTATCGCTTTCTGTAAATCACTGTACGCATCGTTTTTATCCATCAAAATGATAGATTTGTATTTTTCTTTTTGCGCAGAAGTAATGGAGTCACAATCTCCAATAATAATATGAGGGATAATATTTTGTTGCTCTAAAAAAGAGATAGCGCCGTCGCAGCAGATAATTTTTTCTGCATTTTTTAAAATAGCAAGCGGGGTAGGGTGGGAGGGTATTTCGCCATTGGCAAGGATTACGGTATTATCTTGCCGAATATTTGTTATACCCTGAATATTGCTTTGCATTCTTATTCTCTTATTAGTGTGGCAAAAGTATAGAAAATATTTTTTTCAAAATTACTTTTTTTGTATTAAAAAGTACTTATTTTTGTACACGAAATTTTATGAACTAATTTTTATACAATGAGGACGGCAAATTATACCGAATTATGCATCGGATTAAACACATATTTAGATACTGTTGTGCAGAATAGAGAACCGTTAATTGTTCATCGTTCTTCCAGTAACAGCGTGGTTATTATTTCATTGGAAGAATACAACGCATTAAGTGAAACTGCCTATATTGCTTCTTCACCTGTTATGATGAAACGTATTAACAGTGCCGAAGCGAATATTATGAATGGCAAAGGATTGAAGATTAATATTGACAATTTCAGATGACGATGATAATATTTTATCACTACGATACTATTACAAATAAATAATAACCACTAATCATTAAATATGAATTTTATTGAAGAAATTATTGAAGAAGACTTGAAAAACGGAAAAAACGATTCGCGCGTGCATACCCGATTTCCGCCGGAGCCGAACGGTTATCTGCATATCGGTCATGCCAAATCCATCTGTTTAAATTTCGGATTGGCAAAGAAATACAACGGCTTGTGCAATCTCCGTTTTGATGATACAAATCCCACCAAAGAGGAAGTAGAATATGTAGATTCTATTAAAGAAGATATTCAATGGCTTGGTTTTCAATGGGCGGCTGAATATTACGCTTCCGATTATTTCGACCAACTGTATGAATGGGCAGAGTGGATGATTGAGCGCGGATTAGCATACGTGGACGATTCTACGCAAGAAGAGATTAGCCGCGAGCGCGGCATCCCGACAAAACCCGGAATTGAAAGCAAATACCGCAACAGAAACGTGGAAGAAAATATGGACTTGTTTCGTCGGATGCGTGCGGGCGAGTTTCCCGAAGGCAGTCGCGTGTTGCGCGCCAAAGCCGATATGGCATCCCCAAATATGCATTTGAGAGACCCTATCCTGTATCGCATTCTCTTTGCCGAACACCACCGCACCGGCAACAAATGGTGCATCTATCCGATGTATGATTATGCGCACGGTCAGAGCGACTCTATTGAAGGAATTACACACTCTATCTGTACGTTAGAGTTTGAAGTACACCGTCCGTTGTACGATTGGTTTTGCAAAGTTTTGGAAATTCATCATCCGCAACAAATTGAGTTTGCCCGCTTAAATCTGAACTACACGATTATGAGCAAACGAAAACTGTTGCAGTTGGTTACAGAAAAATATGTAATGGGTTGGGACGACCCGCGTATGCCTACCATATCGGGATTGCGCCGGCGCGGCTATTCTCCGGAAGCCATTCGCAATTTTGCAGAAACCGTTGGGGTTGCCAAACGTGAAAATATAATTGATGTGAGTTTGTTGGAATTTTGCGCCCGCGAACACCTCAACAAAGTGGCTACCAGAACAATGGCGCTGCTAGATCCTGTAAAATTGATTATTGACAACTATCCGGAAAATAAAACCGAATGGCTGCAAGCCGTTAATAATCCCGAAGACCCGGATGCAGGTGTTAGAGAAATTCCATTTGGCAAAGAATTATATATTGAACGCACAGATTTTAAAGAAGATGCCGATAAAAACTTCTTCCGCTTAACCATTGACCGAGAAGTGCGATTGAAATATGCCTATATCATTAAATGTACGCATATTGTAAAAAATTCCGAAGGACACATCACCGAAATACATTGCACGTATGACCCTGAAACGAAAAGCGGTATGCAAACCCAACGTAAAGTAAAAGCCACGATTCATTGGATTTCGGAAACATTTGCCAAACCTGCCGAGATTCGCTTGTTTGAGCGTCTGTTTACCGTTCCGGAGCCGGATAACACCGAAGAGGGAAAAACATTTTTAGACTACCTCAATCCAAATTCATTAACTTTGGTTAATGGATTGATTGAAAAGAATATCACCAAAGAAAACGCTGCCAAATATTACCAGTTTGAGCGCATTGGTTATTTCTGTATAGACAAAGATTCTACGGAAGAAAAGTTGGTGTTTAATAAAACGGTAGGGTTGAAACAGTAAAAGAAAGATTTTATCCTACACCGCAAAATAACTCTGCAATTCCCCTAAAGTATCCTCATTAGTTTGAATATCTTTAATAATCAGTCCTTTTTCCAAAATCACAATACGGTTGCAGACTTCGGTAATGTGGTTTAAATCATGGCTTGAGATGAGCATAGTGATATTTCGGTTTTTCTGCAAATCGTTCAAAAAGCGTTTTAAACGAATTTGCGTAGAGGGGTCAAGTCCTGTAAATGGCTCGTCTAAAATTAGATAACTTGGATCTCCAATCAGTGCGGCAGCGATGCCTATCTTCTTTTGGTTGCCTTTGGAAAAATCGCGGATTAATTTCTTTGTTCCCAGAATTTCGCCGTTGAAGAACTCTTCCATTGAGTTTAAAAACAAGTTCAAGTCGTCTGTGGAAAGATTGTGCAACTTTGCTACAAAGTCAAAATACTCTTCTGCCGTTAAAAAATCTATCAAAAATCCCTCATCTAAAAAAGA
>WRGQ01000126.1 GCA_009787115.1 Bacteroidota bacterium | reverse complement strand
TGTACCAATTGCGGACAGTGTATCAACCGCTGTCCCACCGGTGCATTAACCGAAAAATCTTACGTTGAACAGGTTTGGGAAGCCATTTACGACCCGTCAAAATTTGTAGTAGTACAAACCGCTCCTGCGGTACGTGTTGCTGTAGGCGAACTGTTCAAAGTGCGCCCCGGCGCCCAGGTTACAGGAAGAATGGTAGCCTCGCTCCGCAAAATGGGATTTGACGCTGTTTTAGATACCGATTTTACTGCCGACCTAACGATTATGGAAGAGGGGACGGAGTTGCTTTCCCGCTTGAAAAAAGCATTGGTTGACGGCGACAAACAGGTAGCATTACCTATGTTTACCTCTTGCTCGCCGGGTTGGATTAAATTTGTGGAACACCAATATCCTGAAATGTTGCCCAATCTTTCCACCTGTAAATCACCGCAACAAATGTTTGGCGCATTGGCAAAAACCTTCTATGCAAAGAAAAGAGGTATTGACCCTGCCAATATGGTTTCTGTTTCTATTATGCCCTGTACGGCGAAAAAGTTTGAGGCTAACCGTCCCGAAATGCGCGACAGCGGCTATAAAGATGTGGACTACGTATTAACCACCCGCGAATTTGCCAGTATGATGCATCATTCCGGTATTGACGTGCTTACATTAAAAAACGAAGAATACGACAATATTATGGGCGCTTCTACCGGTGCAGGCGTGATATTCGGCGCTACCGGCGGCGTTATGGAAGCGGCTATCCGTACAGCTTACGAAATTGTTACCGGTCGCGAAGTGCCTTTCGAAGGATTGAATATTACTCCGTTACGCGGATTTGCAGGCATCAAACAGGCTTCGCTCTTAATTGAAGGAACATTACCCGAATGGAAGTTTTTAGAAGGCGTTGAATTAAAAGTTGCCATTGCGCACGGATTGAAGAATGTGCATAAACTGATGGCAGGCTTGAAAGACGGTACTATTGAAGCGCATTTCATTGAAATTATGGCATGCCCCGGCGGTTGCATCGGTGGCGGCGGACAACCTATCCCAACTAACGTTGACATCCGTACGGCTCGTATGGAAGGTACCTACAAAGCTGACGCTAAAATGGCGCTCCGAAAATCACACGAAAACCCCGAAGTTAAAGCCATCTATGAAGAATTTCTGGGCAAACCGAACGGGCATTTGTCGCATGAATTGCTGCATACGTATTATACGGAACGGTTTAAGTATTAGTGACGAGTGACAAGTGACAAGTGATGCGGTGGGTCTTCGGAACTGCCGCATTTTTTATTGCATATTTTTTGAGAAAGATAGTTGTTTAAGTAAATATTTATACTATTTTTGACCCGCTTTTTTAAAAAGCCTTTAAAACCTCCGACTCTTTTGAAAAATCAAAATATAAAAAACGATTACAATGAAAAAAAATTACCATTATTATTTAAGTACAATAGTTTTGCTATGTACAACATCGTATCTTTTAGCAGCAAAGATAAATCAACAAACCGCTTTGCAAGTTGCCAAAAACTTCTACTACGAAGTAACAGCATCTAAAAACATTGAATATGACCAAATTTCTGTTTCTGAAATCTTTGACGTCAAGCGTGACGGAAACAGTGTTTACTATGCTTTTAATTTTGTAAACGGAGGTTTTGTAATCGTTTCCGCAGACGATCTGTTTACCCCTATTATCGGCTATAATACCGAAGGGACGTACAGTGAAACCGATGCTCCCGAAAATTGGAAGTGGTTGATGAATGAATTTGCGGATATGATCGCTTTCGGGCAAAGAGAGCTGCTTGAAACTAACCCCGAATATGCCGAGATGTGGCAACATTTAACGGCAGACAAATCGTTGTTATCACGTGGAGGTCGGGAGGTTATTGTACCCCCGCTTTGTTCGGCTATGTGGAATCAAAACTATCCCTATAACTACTACGCTCCTTTAGATCCGAAAGGACCGGGTAAAAGAGCGTATGCAGGCTGTGTAGCCACAGCTATGAGTATTATTATGCACTATTGGCGCTGGCCCCAAAAAGGTACCGGCTACCATTCCTATAATCCAAATGTTGGATATTGTGACACTAATTATCCTGTGTTGTCAGCCAATTTCGGTGCAACCGAGTACCATTTTGAAGGTATGGCAAACACCATTCATACAGGTTTGGATAATCCTGTCGCTTTGTTGATGTATCACTGCGGCGTGGCTGTTGATATGATGTACTGCCATTCCGGTTCCGGAGCCTTCTCGGGAGATGTGCCTTACGCCATCCAAACTTACTTTAAATACGACAACAGCGCTACGATTTATTCTAAAGAGGATATGAACGATCAACAATGGAAAAATTTGTTGAAAACAGATTTGAACAAAAGGTATCCGATTTACAATTCCGGATGTTCAGAGACAGGATGCCACGCTTTTGTTTGTGATGGTTATAACAGTGACGACCTCTTTCATTATAATTTTGGATGGGGAGGCTCATCAAACGGATATTATACCGTAAACGGTGTTAACGGTTATTCTTCCTGGCAAAACGCAATCGTTAATTTTATTCCGAACGCAACACAATATCCCCCCTCTAATTGTTCAGAATTTACTCTTGTTCCGTTTTTAGAAGGCACTATTGCCGATTGTTCAGGACCGGTACACAATTACTCCCCAAACATCTCTGCTTCGTGGTTGATTGCTCCCGAAGACGACTTGTCGAAGAAAATCTTTACTATTAATTTGAAAGAATTAGACCTTGCGCAGGGTGATTATCTCAGAATTTACGATGGCGATAGTGAAACAAGTCCATTACTGGCTGAATATACGGCAGATTCTCAACCACAGGAAATAAAACCCATCGGACTGAAAGCATTTATTCGTTTTACTACCAGTCCCACTTCGGCAACCGCAAAAGGATTTCTGTTAAATTATGAACTTGCCTCTGTAAAATATTGTAATCCTAATGTAACAACTATATTAACAGAACAGGAAGGAACTTTTGACGATGGGTCGGGAGAAGATTACTACTATCCAAACTCTACTACCTGTAAATGGCAAATCATCCCAAACAATGCAACCCGTATTGATATTACTTTTAACTATTTTGAAACCGAAGCAGAAAAAGACTTTGTAAGGATATACGATTTAACAGATCATAAATTAATAGCATCTTTGTCAGGTGTTTACACAAAAGATAACTTGCCTTCTGTTTCAGTGCCTTCCGGAAAAGCACAAATCTATTTTTCCTCAACTGACCTTAATAACGCCAAAGGTTTTGAATTGAACTATAAAGCAGTTGTACCTGCAGGGATTGAGGAACAAAATCAGGCAGTAGAAGCATTGACCATTTCCCCAAATCCTGCTTCAACCCAATTGAATCTTTCATTTTCTATCTCCGGCAACACCAATCCTAAAGTTGAAATATACAATATGATGGGACAAAATATATATAACGAAAACTTAACAGGCTTTTCCGGAAACTATCATAAAACTATCAATATAGAATCTTGGGCTGAAGGGATCTACTTCCTGAAAATAACTTCTTCAAACGGCATTTCTGTAAAAAAAATCATTGTAAACTAAAAATGACAGATTTACTGTTTTATCAAAAATGAAACTTTGCAAACCATACCTAATCCGGGTATTTTTATTCATTCTTGCTTTTTTTCTTTTTATCTCGTGTAATCGTAACTCTCATTTTCTTAAAGACAAGAACTATCGCCAACAAGTAGAAATCGATTTTAATGCACGGAAAGAGTTGGCGAAAAACCGTGCTACAGAACTGTTTTCCGTTTTTGATAATGAAAATTTAACCCTCAAAGAAAAAGAAGCATTACAATTTCTATATGCCTTTATGCCGTTGAGCGATTTAGCCGATTATGACGGCAGTTTCTTTTTAAATCAGGTGCGTTACGCATTTAAGGCACAAAACGAAATGCCTTGGTGTAAAGATATTCCTGAAGATATTTTTCGCCATTTTGTATTGGTATATCGGGTGAATAACGAAAACCTCGACACTGCGCGTATGGTGATTTTCAACGAGTTGAAAGAGAGAATAGTTAAGATGAGTATGAACGATGCCGCATTGGAAATCAACCATTGGTGTCACGAAAAAGTAACCTACCGCCCATCCGACAGCAGAACTTCATCGCCGCTGGCTACCATTCGCACGGGTTTGGGGCGTTGTGGTGAAGAATCTACCTTAACGGTTACTGCTATGCGTGCAATGGGAATCCCCGCGCGGCAATGCTATACCCCACGCTGGGCGCACTGCGATGACAACCACGCTTGGGTTGAGGTTTGGGTGGACGGCAAATGGCGCTATCTGGGAGCCTGCGAGCCTGAACCCGAATTGGATATTGCCTGGTTTACAATCCCCGCTACCCGCGCTATGATGGTACACAGCAACGTATTCGGTAAATGCAACAACTTCGGCGAGAAAAATTTGGAAACAGAACGCTACTCCGTGATCAATATGCTCTCTAACTATACAGATACCAAGAAGATTAAAGTTTGTATTACCGACAAAACCGGAATGCCTGTGAAAGATGCTACCGTGAAGTTTAAACTCTATAATTACGCTGAATATTATCCCTTAGCCTCTATCCTGAGCGATACAAACGGCGTTGCTACCCTTACTACCGGCTATGGAGACCTGCTCGTGTGGGCATCGAAAAACGAAAAATACGGCTACAGGAAGTTTGACGTGCGTAAAAACGACGAAATTACCTTAACTATTGACAATGAAGCAGGAAGAGCATATATTGAAGAACTGGATATTTGCCCTCCCGAAGCCGGAACTCAAAAGAATACGGCTACCGCGAAACAAAACGCAATCAATAACCTGCGTTTGCGATATGAAGATTCTTTACGCAACGCTTACCGAAACACTTTTATGAAAGAGGAGGAAGCCAAAAAAATATTTACTGAAAATCTTACTCCGGAACAAGTGTGGCTCTTTATTCAAAAAAGCGAAGGAAACTATGCGGAAATCCAACAGTTTATTGAGAAAAACGGAAACTATGAGGAAGGACTGTTGGTTTACGAATTTTTAAAAGCGCTATCCGACAAAGACCTGCGTGATGCGCCTGCCGACATATTGCAGGAACATATTACCCTGTATGCTCCTGAAAAATATCCTGCTGAGGTTTATATAAAGGGGATACTTCCTGCGCGCATTGCCAACGAAGGGTTACGCACGTGGCGACATTATTTACACGAAAAATTAACGGAAGAATTAGGAAAAACACCCACCGTACAACAATGTAAAGATTGGATAGATGAGCATATAACAATACTTCCAAACGATAACTATTACCGTGCGCCCATCTCACCAAAAGGGGTTTATGATTTAAAATTAACAGACGATCATTCGTTAAACATTTTTTTTGTGGCAGCCTGCCGTGCCATAGATATTCCGGCATATTTAGACGGAGCCACCAATCAATTGGCTGTTTGGGAAAATGGGAAATGGGAAACCGTGAATTTAGATGCAGAAGGCAGAAAGCAGAAGATAGAAGATAATAGATGTGGGCGCCTGCACCTGAATGCCCCGAAAAATTTTCCCTACCCCGAATATTGGGTGCATTACACTATCGCCAAATTTGTGAATGGCGATTTTGTAACTTTCGATTACGAAGCCGATCCGCGTGTAGCCAACTTCCCCGCCACTCTGGAGTTAGAGCCCGGCTACTATATGCTCTCTACAGGAAATCGTTACAGCGACGGCGAAGCGCTCTCGCGATTAGAGTTCTTTAATATTGAATCCGGAAAAACAGTAAATAAAACAATTACCCTGCGCGAACTTACCCCGCGCAATAAAAACTATGGAACTGTTGATGTAAGTTATCGTATTACAAAACTGAATAAAACACTCATTGACCTAATGCCTGAAAAAGAGTTGATACTATGTTTCATTGACCCCACCCGCGAACCCACCCGACACCTGTTCAACGATATGGCGCAACTTAAAAGCAACTTTGAACAATGGAATGGAAATATCCTGTTTGTTACCCCAAATGAAAAACAAACCGATGATTTCGACCTCCAAAACCGGAACTTCCCCAAAAACGCCATCTTTACTATTGATGAAAAATCAAAATTCATCAACTATATCTTAACATCTACAAAACAACATTTTAGAGAAGATTATCCTTTAGTATTCATTGTAAATAAAGAAGGCAAATTAGTATTCAAATCGGAAGGATATAGAATTGGAACAGGCGAATTGCTTCTGAAAAGTTTGAAGTAATTCTAATATTTTGTAAGAATAACAACGGAGCGGGGTTTTCCGGTGCAACGGTTTGTGAAAGAATAGTGACAAGTGACGAGTGACAAGTGACAATTTTTATCCCTTTATCCTTTTATCATTTTATCATTGTATCACCACCAACCTTTTTACAGCCACAACACTATTATCTGAATAGAGTCTTACAAAATATATTCCGTTTCCGTATGAATTCACATTCATTTGCAGTTTACCGGTTAAGCTTTGGTAATCGGCTAATTTTTGCCCTTGAATGTTGTACATTTCAACTCGGTTAAGTCCGTTCCCTTCTATGGTAACATTTCCATTGGCAGGATTGGGGAAAATACTGAATGACTGATAACCTGCAATATCCGGAACAGACAGGGTATGGCATATCTCTTCCGAAATCACCTCTTCGCAATCGTTATAAATCACTTCCAATTGATAGCAATAGTTGGTTCCTAAAGCGCAATTTTCATCTAAGAAACTCAATATTTCAACAGGGATAATTTCGGCGTTAAGTTTTTCATGATTACGATAAATATTGTAACCCACAAGTTCCGTGCCTTCATAAGCAGGGGCATTCCAAGTAATGAGGATAGTATTATCTTCAATTTCTTCATTAATATCAATATTGCTCACAAGCACACACATACCGTCAATAACAACCATTGCAGGCTCTGATTTCTCGCTTTCCAAACTTCCCGATGTGTTGTACAGAGCGGTTACTTCATATTTATATTCGCCGTTTACAGGCGCAATATCGGTATAAGTAAGTCCTTCTCTTACGGGTTCTATAGTAATCAATTCATCGTTTCTATACACGTTATACCCTTTAACGGTTAAACCCTTCCCTTCTTTCGGCGCTTCCCAGTTCAGGATAACATGATTGGCGATTTCTACGGCAGATGTAAGGTTTAAAGGCGCGTTAAGTTCCAAATTGCCGTTTACCGGTAGGGTTTCATAAATAGTAGTAGTATTAAATGCTGTAACCACGAGAAGCGCTTCACCGGGGAGTAACTCGTTTTCAATACTTGCAATGCCATTTTCGTCAGTAAATGCGCTATAATAAACACCATCTTGAGAAATGCACACCAAAGCGCCTTCAACGGGATCGCCACCGGCGGTAATGGTTGTTTCATAGCTTCCGGGAGTTATAACAGGCATAGAAGAAACTATCTCAACAGGTTGTTTGGTGCGCAACTGCAAGTTCGGGTCGCCGAAGGTAGTCCAAGTTCTGACAGTATGTTTGTCATCGGCTTGGGAGCTTTCGCTCAGCATAAGGTTGGCAGCATTCACTGCAATAGACCCCCAGTGAGTACGTAGTTCATTGGTATTGATACCGTTTTGTCCGGGGTATTGGTTATAATCAAATCCTCCGACTAAAATATCATAAAAATAATCCTGACCTCTCATAGGTTCTGCCCAAGGTTGATTAATGGTGGACATCCAGGTTACCACTGCGCCGCCGTTTTGTTTTTTCAACCATACTTCGGCAAAGCAACTGCCCCCATGGCTATGAAAGGCTCCATTGAGACAGGCAACGGAAACAATGAAAGGCAGTTTGTTTCCATTGGTTAACTGATTTACATTATTATTGTTAAATCCTGTGGTAACAAACTGATTCCAATCGCCATGCCCGCAATAGGCAATAGTAGAAGCGCCTGTGTTGATATAATTGGCTAAATTAGCTGCGGTACAGCCGCCCTCATTGGCGTAAAGCCTGTAATGTGTAGTATAATTATAGGTGGGTTCAAGGCGTTCGCTATAAATTCTTTGAATGTGAAGCCAATCTCTTTCGCCATCATCTGCCGGACCGGCGTCATTAGATCCTATACCGATAAAAGAGGAGTACCAACCATCCATATTGGGATTTTTTTCATACTGAATGGCTTTATTTACTTGCGTAGTAACTTCCGTTGCATTATTTGCCGACATACGTCCAATAGAAATCTCGGGACGATAGTCGTTGGCATTTCCGGCTAAGTCGCCCAGCATGGGGTCTGTAGGTCCGCTTCCTAATGAACCAAATGATGCCGACTCACTTTTTATATCATTCCAACCGCCCACAAGTAAAACATACATTAAATTAGGGTTGCTGCTATATTTGCTTTGAATTAATGATTTTGTTTGAGTTGCAGAGTATCCGGTTGCCACCACTTCTTTTTCAACATTGTATCCTTTTTCCAATTTCCAGTCAATATAAGGCTGAATAGCGGCTTCGTCACGGGCAGTAGTAATCACTAAAATATCGCCATATTCAGCCATCGTCAAAGGGATTCTCGGTTCTTGATAATTAATGAAAATGCTTTTATACATTCCTCTAACCTCACGAATGGGGTTGGGATTTTCCGTCAGCAGCGGATTAGTAGCCGGTTGGTTGTTTTCAACAAGCATAACGGTCATTTTGGAATACACGCGAAGCGTCATAGTAACCGCATTCCATTGAAACGGATAAACAGTTACTGTAGTACCGCGTACATCTCTCATAATAAACGGCTCTTCGGCAATCGCAATGCTTGCAGGATAAAACGAATTTACCAAAGAGTTCGGGTCAATTTGATACGGAATGGTTGACGGGTCTTGATTACGAAGAATAGTGCCACGCGACGGCAACAACGGGTCATTCAACTGAATATCTTGATATTCGGTGTAAACCACATTCAAGTCCACATCTTTTTGTGCAGGAAGTTGTACAGAAGCAGTAACAAACGGCAACTCCGCCCAACCTTTTTCGTTGGTAACCGTGCTGCGGGAGAAAATGATTTGTTGATACTGCACCCCGTCAAATTGAACATTTTGTAAATTCCATTGCGTTACTTCAAATGAAATTTGATATTCACTTGGGTTGGGTTGTGAAAAATTAACATTATAGCCTCTTTGTGCAAAAGAAAATGTACAAAATAAAGCTAAAATAACAGAAAAGGTAATTGATTTTTTCATAAAATGTATTGATTAAAAAGATTTTTTTTATTAAGCGCGCAAAAGTAGTAAAAAATGTTATGATTAGTTAAAAAAAGTCTTTTTTATGTCAAAAAAATATCATTTTGTAAAAAAACACCACATATCGCTCACCGTACACCCCTCATCATCCTAATCACCTAATCATCTCATTTTTTTATATTATTTTGCCGCTGTTTATTAAAAATAAGATTTATGATTTATTTAGACAATTCAGCAACCACCTTTCCCAAACCCGACTCTATGTATGAGTTTATGAGCGGGTTTTATAAAAAACATGGCGTAAACCCCGGTAGGACAGGTTTCGACGCTGCCATCTTAACAGAAGAGATTGTACAAAAAACGCGCAAACTGATGACGGAACTTTTTAATGGGGGCGATGATTTTAACAGGCTAACTTTCAGCTATAACGCCAGCGATTCTTTGAACCTCATCATTCAAGGGCTGGCAGAACCGAACGCACACGTCATCACTACTATGCTGGAACATAATTCGGTACTGCGTCCTCTGTATTGCCTCAAAGAGGAGGGAAAACTTCAGGATGTTACTTATCTGCCTTTCGACAATGAGGGTTATGTTGATCCGGAGGATTTTCGCAGGGCAATTCGTCCCAATACTAAGTTTGTAGTTTGTACACACTGTTCTAATGTGCTGGGTACTACACAACCGCTGCACGAAATTGGAAAGATTTGCAAAGAACACGGATTGATTTTTGTTGTGGACGGCAGTCAGGGCGCGGGCGCAACAACAGTGGATATGCGAGCCGACAATATTGATGTATATATTTTTACGGGACATAAGAGTTTAATGGGACCTACCGGAATCGGGGGCGCTTACGTGCGCGAGGGCGTGCATATTAAACACACGCGCTACGCCGGCACAGGGGTACGTTCTGCCTATCCCAAACATCTGGAAGAGTACCCGTACCGTTTGGAATACGGCACGCTGAATCTGGTAGGGGTTGCCGGACTCTACGCAGGGGTTTCGTGGGTTTTGGAACAGGGCATTGAAAATATTCACAAAAAAGAGATGATGTTATGGGAGAAACTTCGCAGGGGCATTCAAAATGCGAAAGGCGTTACCACCTATTGCGCCAACTCCACCGAAAGAAGAAATGCGGTGTTGAGTTTTAACATCAACGGTTTTGAAGCCGCCGATGTGGGAATGATGCTTGATGTGGACTACGAAATTGCGTGCCGCACAGGCTTGCAATGCGCTCCAAAAGTACACGAACATCTTGGCACACTGCCTATTCATGGTACTGTACGACTGAGTATTGGGGCATTCAATACGGAAGAAGATATTGATACGGCTATTCGGGCAGTGAGGGAGATTGCGGGAATGAGGAATGCTTAATAAACTGTTAAACTTAAATTCTTTAATTAGGGTTCTTTAAACTCAATTAGATCCTTCAGCACAAACGCACCCGTAAAAGAAGGTACAATCTTTTGTAAAGCCTTATACGCTTCAATTTTTGTGCGGAAATTGCCGACTCTCAGTCTGAAATTTGGTTCGGAATATGTAGTATAACAAGGAATATCCGGAAATAATTGTTTAAATTGTTTCGCAACGTTTTCGATTGAAGTTTTAGAATTTATTCCTGAAAAAGAGGTAATCTGAATACGAAATCCTTCAATTTTCTTTATTTTTTTCCAGACATCAATATATTGTTGTTCTAATATATTTATCTCATTTTCTATATTACAGGAAACATTACTTTGTGCAGCACACAGCGTAAATAGGAATAATAAAAGAACAGATAATCCGCTTCGTTTCATAATAAAAAATAATGGCAAAAATAAAAAAAACAATCAATAATTTGTCATAGCTTATTTTTTTATATATTTGCACGCTTAATAAAAAAAATACAATTTAAGAAACTCATGGGATTATTTTCATTTTTTACGAAAGAGTTAGCGATAGATTTAGGTACTGCAAATACCGTAATTTTGCACAATGAAAAAGTGGTTATAGATGAACCATCTATTATTGCTTTGGATAGAGCCACCCGCCGTGTAATAGCGGTAGGAAAAAAAGCGCTTCTTATGCATGGTAAAACACACGAAAGCATTCAAACCATTCGCCCGCTTAAAGATGGGGTTATTGCTGACTTTCAGTCAACAGAAATGATGCTCCGGGAATTTATCAGAATGACAGGCTCCAAAGGATTGCTTTTTCCGCCTGCGCTAAAAATGGTGATATGCATTCCTTCAGGCATAACAGAAGTGGAAGAGCGTGCAGTACGCGATTCTGCGGAACAATCCGGCGCCAAAGAGGTGCGTATGATTCACGAACCTATGGCGGCGGCTATTGGTATTGGAATTGATGTTTTAGATGCCAATGGAAATATGGTAATTGACATTGGCGGAGGTACCAGCGAAATTGCTGTATTAGCGCTGGGTGGTATCGTTACCAGTAAATCTATTAAAGTTGCCGGTGATGAATTTAATTATGACATCATTGACTTTATGCGCAAAAAACATAACATTGCTATCGGGGAAGCCTCTGCCGAACAGGTAAAAATAAATGTAGGCTCTGCCATCGAAGATTTGGAAAATCCACCGGAAGATTACGAAGTATATGGGCGCGATTTGTTACAGGGTATCCCTATCGCTGTGAAAGTGAACTATCAGGAAATTGCGCAGGCATTAGACCGTTCCATCTCTAAAATTGAAATGGCGGTAATTAATGCTTTGGAAAATACCCCTTCAGAACTCTCTGCCGATATTTACAAAACGGGTATCTATATGGCAGGCGGCGGTTCATTGTTAAGAGGTTTAGACAAACGTATTGCCAAGAAAACCAAACTGAAAGTACACGTTGCCGAAGACCCGCTCAAAGCAGTTGCCCGCGGCACCAGCATTGCCCTGAAAAACTTCGATAAGTTTACTTTTCTAATCAAGTAAAACATCTAATTTTTTTTGAGCCATATCCTCTTTTTTGAAACATCTCCAAGTGAAAGCGGCTAATGTTGCACCTGCAAAAGGAGAGAGGATAAATACCCACAAATGCTTTAATGCAGTTATATCATTGAAGGCTTCAAAAACGGCGGGGGCTATACTGCGCGCAGGATTTACCGACGTTCCGGTAATGGGAATGCAAACAATATGTATCAATACCAATGTTAAACCTATGGCTAAACCTGCAAATTTTGGAGCATTGTTTTTGTTGTCTGTTGCGCCCAAAACAACCAAAATGAAGATAAAGGTAAATACGGTTTCAGCGATTATGGCGGGTAGCAACATTCCATCACTGAAATTGTTAGCGCCGGTGGTAGTAATACCGCCGGTGGTAGCGCCGGTTTTCACCAAAGCAAAAAGAATACCCGACCCGATAAAAGCACCCACTATTTGTGCGATCATATAAAGACAAAGGTCTTTACAGGTGATCCCTTTGTTAATATAAACGGCTAAAGTAATAGCGGGATTGATGTGGCAGCCTGAAATAGGTCCAATGGTATAAGCCATAGCAATTACCGACAGTCCGAAAGCAAAAGCCACCATCAAAATCCAGGAAGCAGAGGTTATACCGCCGATAGCATACATTAAATCGGCACCAAAAACAGCCGCACCACAGCCCATTAGAACCAATACCATAGTTCCGATCATCTCCGAAAAAATTTTTTTTGTCATAATGTTAAAAGTTTAAAATTAATTAATGTTAAAGTTGTTTTTTGTAGGCGCAAAGGTATATCAAATTTTAAATTATGGAATTAACCATCGAATTAATATTTTATTACATTTGCCACGAATATTTTAACATATTAAATACTAACATTATGAAAAGATTTA
>WRGQ01000125.1 GCA_009787115.1 Bacteroidota bacterium | reverse complement strand
TCGTAATTCGTAATTCCTAATTCGTAATTTTTAATTCGTAATTGTTTTAGTTTCCGAGTTCTAATTGATTTTTAACTAACTCATAATAAATTCCTTTCAACGCCGTCAAATCCTTGTGCGTTCCCTGCTCCACAATCCGTCCTTTTTCCAACACCACAATATTATCTGCATTTTTCACCGTACTCAACCGATGTGCCACCACTACCACCGTTTTACCCTCAAAAAACTCGTTCAGGTTTTCCATAATAACACGCTCGTTGTTGGCATCTAACGCATTAGTAGCCTCGTCGAAGAAGATAAACTCCGGATTTTTATACACCGAACGGGCTATTAAAATCCGTTGCCGTTGCCCCTGACTGATGTCTTGTCCCTCTTGTCCGATTTTTGTATTAAAACCTAATGGCAAACTTTCTACCATTTCCAAAATATTGGCAACTTTGGCGGCGTGAAGCAACCGTGCAGTGTCTATAATCTCGTCACTCACGGCAATGTTGCGGGCAATGGTATCGCTGAAAATAGCGTTTTGAAACCCAATTTCTCGGCGGCATCGCTGATACCCAGCATACTTACTTACAGTTTGTCAAGTCAAATACTTGTAGAAAAGAAACAATATTATGATGTTTTACAAAAAGTCCAGCATAATCTTGACAGCGACATTACCGAATGGTTACTCTTTTTTCTAAGTTGTATGAAAAATGCTTTACTTGCTGCCGAAAATACGACTGAACAGATTTTACAGAAGGCAAAATTTTGGTCAATTCACGAGCATACCTCCATAAACGAAAGACAACGTTTAATAATCAACAAACTTTTTGACGGTTTTGAGGGGAAATTACAATCTTCAAAATGGGCAAAAATCTGTAAATGTTCTCAGGACACGGCAATTCGTGATATTAAAGATTTAATAGAAAAAGCAATTTTACAACAGGAGGAAGGTGGCGGTCGTAGCACAAATTACATATTAAATATCTGATTATTTCTTGCGTTTTTGTTGTTGTTGCTGTTGTTGCTGTTTCACCATCTCTTCCATACGGGTTTGCCATTTTGATTTCGTTTTGGGCTTAGTCATATTGGCTTGTAAACGGGCACGGATTTTGCCTTCATCTACACTGATTCTAAAAATCCACATCTGAAGGAAGGTAATCAAGTTCACTAACAAATAATAATAGGTTAATCCTGAAGCAAAACTGTTGAAAACTCCCAGAAACATAATGGGCATAATATACATCATTACGCGCATCATTTTCATTTGGTCTTGATTTCCCATTGTCATCATTTTGTTGTTTAACCAAGTGTAAACCAAAGTGGCAGCAGTCATTAGCAAACAAAACAAACTCACGTGATCTCCGTAGAACGGAATACTAAAGCCGAAGTTTGCCACCGAATCGTAGGTTGAGAGGTCGTCTGCCCATAAAAACGGTTGTTGGCGCAATTCGTAAGCAGAGGGGAAGAAACGGAACATTGCAATGAGGATAGGCATTTGCAGCAGCATAGGCAAACATCCCGACATAGGGTTTACTCCGGCGCTACGATACAGCGCCATCGTTGCCTGTTGTTTTTTCATAGCATCTTCCTGCTTTGGGTATTTCTTGCTAATTTCTTCAATTTCGGGCTTTAAAACACGCATCCGCGCCGAAGAGGTGTAAGTTTTATAAGCAATGGGCAGTAAAACAATTTTTAAAAGTATGGTTAATATAAGAATGATAATTCCATAATTGAGCGCATATTTCGAGAGCCAGTCGAAGATAGGGATTACCGCACCGCGATTGATCCAGTGCAGCAGGAAGAACCCCCAACCGATAGAAACCTGACGTTCTAAATTCAAATTATAAGTTCTCAGTAATTTGTATTGATTGGGACCGATATACATAGTCATATCAAACGAGCCGTTGTACAGGTTTTTGACGTCAAACTCCATATTGGCGGTTAAGTTTTTGAGTGCAGGGGGCGCTTCGTTTGATGCGGTTGCCAACTGCCCCGAAGAAAAATACCCTGAATCGGCAACCAAAACCGTTGTAAAAAATTGCTGCTTAAACGATACCCACTTCAGTTGCGATGAAATCTCTCTCTTCTCTAATTTTGTGAGACTTAAGTTATCCACTTTATCCAAGTTATCCATATAGTAAATAGAAGTAATATCCCTTTCGTAATTAAAATTACGTTCTACGTTAATTAATGCAGATTCCCATTGCAAGGTAAAAATGTTGGTATTGAGATACAAATAGTTTTGCATATTTACATAATGAACGCGAAAACCAAAACTATAATCATCATTTTTAAATGTATAAACATATTCGATATAAGCAGCAGTATCAATTTGCTGATCTTTTATGGGGAATAATCTTAATGACAATGATTTATTGTTGTTATCAACGATTAATGTATCCGGTTGTTCCGATGCAAAGAAGCAAGATTGCGTATTCACATACGTTTGATTTTGGAGCATCAACTCAATATTCATAGTGGTATTTTCGCCATTAAACAAAACTAAGGGTGGTTTTTCTTCGCTTTTCGGCGCATAGCCATAAATATCTTTCAGTTGCGCATATTTCAAATATCCGCCGAATTTAGAGAAATGATAGATTGCTTTTTTGGTTTCTACGACGTAGTCTGCGGTTTGCTGTTCGCTGGTTGCGGTGAACGGTGTGAGGTTCACGGGTTGCGGTTCGCCGTCTGCGGTGAGCGGTGTGAAGTTTACGGATTGCGGTTCGTTGTTTGCGGTTTGCGGTTCAAGGTCTGTAGTTTGCGGTTCGTTTACCTCATACCGCTCATCGCTCACCTCATACCGCTCATCGCTTACCGCATTTCGCTTTTGTTGTGATGAATTATAGAAACTTACTCCCAAAATAATAGCAAAAATTAAGAGCAAGCCAACGACTGTATTTTTATCCATAAGAAAAATTTTAAAAATTGGCAGCGAAGATACACTATTTTATAAAATCAGAAACTATCTGTTTTGCTTCATTTTGCGCTTCTTCCAAGTGTTTATTGATAATAGTTTTATCAAAATCAGGTTCAAAAGAGAGTTCGTAAGCGGCTTTATCAATTCTTCTTTTTAAAGATTCTTTACTTTCTGTACCTCTGTTTGTTAAACGTTCAATCAAAGATTCTAAAGAGGGTGGTTTTACAAATAGCGCTAATGCCTGTTCTGCGTAAATCTTCTTAATATTTAATGCGCCGAGAACGTCCACATCAAAAAGTAGATTTTCACCTTTTGCCAACAGTTTATCTACTTCTGTCTTAAGAGTTCCGTAATATGTTCCGGAATAAACTTCTTCCCATTCTAAAAAATCTCCGGCTTCAACTTTTTTCTGAAACTGTTCTTTGGATAGAAAAAAATAGTCCACGCCCTCTTTTTCATTGGGTCTTCTAGGGCGTGTAGTGGCAGATATGGAAAATTTTAGAGGTAGCGTTTGTTCTAATAAGAACTTCACGATAGAAGTTTTTCCTGAGCCGGAGGGGGCAGCAAAAATGATAAGTTTTCCCGGATTCATAAAGAGTTGCGATTAGAGCATATTTTCACAGGGCATCACAAAAGCGCGCAGTCCCTGTTGTTCTGCTGTTTGATCCAATACTTTCAATGCTTCTAACAGTTCATCTACTTTTGTATCTTCAACAAAAATAAGGAAAGAGCAGTTGAGGGCGGGCCACGCGTGCGTGCCATAGTGGGGTTCTCCTGCATTTGAGCCACGACCCTGCGTTTCGCTCCAATAGGTAAACCCTTTGATTGTTAATGTATCGAAAATAGCGATGATTTCATCGTAAAATGCCTGAAAAGCGGAAATAAAAATGGCTTTCATAATAGATTTTTTTTGTGATAAAAGAAAACGCACAAAGTATTGATTTTATTTTAAAATAAGGTAATAAAATTCAAGGTTCAAAGTTTAAAGTTCAAAGAATATTACCTTGAACTTTAAACTTTAAACCTTGAATCTCACACTTTATACCGCCTACCGTTCACCATTTACAAACAGTTTCCATACTGTCGTTTTGTTGTCTTGCAAAATGAGTTTTACGTTGTAAATGGCTTTGCTTACCCTGAGTGTGATTACCGTTTCCGTATCGGTGATTGTGCTTTGGTATATCAGGCGTCCGGACATATCCATAATTTCTACCGATTTGAGCGGGGTGTTAGACTCGTTTTTGATGTAAACAGAGTTTGTGTAACTGTAAACTTGTATTTTTTCAAATGGGTTTTCTACAATGCCATTACCTTGTGTAGAGAACGACGCTGCAGGACTTTCCGGAGATGCTAAATGAGTTGCTGTTTCGGCTTTTCGTGCTTCAAATACTCATGTTGGCGTTGGCGCTATTAATAATAGGATTTATGATATATATCATCAGTCTGCGCAACCGCCGCAACCGCGAACTTGCCGAAATGAACACCATCAAAAACAAATTTTTCAGCATTATTTCTCACGACCTGAAAAATCCGGTCATTACGCAATACAACGCATTACAACTACTAACAGATAATGTACATAAATGGGATGTCAACACCTTATCCGACTATTCCGAAGAACTGTTCAAACAGTCGGGCGCCCTAGTTGATTTACTGAAAGACCTGCTTGACTGGTCGCTGATACAGTTGGGAAGAAACACGCACACTCCCGTAATCTTTAACCTTGTCGCCGCCTTACGATCCGATATAAAGGTTATCAAAAATATGGCAGAACACAAAAACATCACCTTTGAAACACGGATGCCTCAACTGCTCGTTGTTACCGCCGACCAGAATATGCTTGTAACCGTAATCCGCAACCTGCTTGCCAATGCTGTGAAATTCACGGCAAGCGGGGGAATGATAACATTGGAAATTACCGAAGATAACGGAGAAACTGTCATCTCTGTTACCGACACCGGCATAGGAATGTCGCAAGAACATATCCGCAACCTCTTCCGGTTGGAAAGTGCGCATTCGCATTATGGAACCGCAGGTGAGCAGGGGTCGGCATTAGGATTAATCGTCTGCAAAGAACTGCTCGAAAAACACGACAGTAAGTTAAACGTGGAAAGTACGGAAGGGGCAGGAAGCAGGTTTTGGTTTGAAATAAAGGAGTTAAAGAGTTGAGGTGTAATATTACCGCACGCCACTAAAACGCTTCCAAATGTGCGTCGTTAATAATCACGCTATCCCTTACTTGTTTGATAATGGCGATACCCTTGTAGATACATTCCTGCTCTAATGACAAATTGTCAAAAATAGATTATAGAAACAGGCAATTTTACCCTAATTTAGCCGATTTTTGCGGAGAGGGAGGGATTCGAACCCCCGGAGGCTTTCACCTCAACGGTTTTCAAGACCGCCGCAATCGACCACTCTGCCACCTCTCCGCGGCAAAAATACACTTATTTCACTCCCTTTTTTGTGAACGATTTTTTTTTATGATGACAATATTTTGCTACGTTTGCGTGTTCATTTATGAATATGCTAACTTCTTAATAATGAAAATAAAAATATATTTTTTTTACATATTACCACTCCTGTTTCCGCTCTTATGGCTCCTGACAGGCTGTCCCAAACCGCCCGAAGAACCTTTCGCTGCCACTCCCTATACACTCGAAATTCCGCGCTATTTTCCCACAAATTTGCACATTCCAAAAGAAAATCCGCTCACCGTTGAGGGGATTGAGTTGGGACGCCATCTTTTTTACGATGAACGTTTGTGCGGTTACCTCGGCAATAATCCCGATTCGATGATGAGTTGTGCCACCTGCCACGTACAGGCAAACAATTTTGACGTTGGAATGAACAACACCCGCTTCCCCGATGGCAAAACCTTCGGATTGTCGGGAAAACCAACCCCGCACAATACTATGCCGCTAATGAATCTGGTTTTTAATCGGGAAGGCTATTTTTGGAACGGAATGATTCACGAAAGCAACCCGAATGTGCTGCAACGCTCATTGGAAGATGTTGTATTAATGGGAATTATTGCCCCGCACGAGATGAACAGTACACCCGAACGCGCTGTGTATGCGTTGAGCCAAAACCCAAAGTACGCCGTGCTCTTTACAAAAGCATTCGGAACGGAAGAGATTAATATTTCGCGTATCCAAAAAGCGATAGCGCAGTTTATTCGCACATTGGTTTCCGGAAACTCTAAATTTGACCGGTTTTATTGTGGTACGGAAAAATTAACCGATGCGGAGATGCGCGGCTATCTTCTTTTTTCAACGGAAGAAGGCGCAGATTGCTTCCATTGCCACGGCGGGGACGGAACTCCTTTGTTTACCACAAATCTGTATTATAATAATGCGCTCTCTACAGTTTTTGACGATTCCAGAGACCGTTTTGCTTTTACTCACAACAACAGGGATATTGGCGCATACCGCGCGCCTTCGCTACGAAATATTATACTTTCGCCACCTTATATGCACGACGGGCGATTTAAAACTATTGATGAAGTGCTTGATTTTTATAATTTAGGACTGCAAAACTCTCCGTATGTTCACCCGCTAATGCACAAAGCAGAACAGGGTGGCGCCTGCTTAACGCCATCTCAAATTGCTGATTTAAAAGCGTTTTTAAATACATTAACCGATGAGGAGTTTCTCACAAATCCTAAATTTTCAAAACCATGATTGTTGTAACAGGAGCCGCCGGATTTATTGCAAGTCATTTGTGTAAAAAACTAAATTCACACGGTATAAAAAATATCATTTTGGTAGATGATTTTACGCAGAAAAGAAAACAAAAGAACTGGGAAAATTTAGAATATACGGATAAAATTCAAAGAGAGCGGTTTTTTCAGTGGGCAGAGCAAAATGTGCAACATATTGACTTTATTTTCCATCTCGGCGCACGAACCGATTACTATGCTACCGATTACGACATTTTTGACGCACTCAATGTTGATTATTCTCAAAGAGTCTGGAGTTTTGCCACCTACAAACGGATTCCGCTGATTTATGCCTCCTCTTATCTGACAAACAACCCTCAACAACTTTCCTTGTATGCAAAATCTAAATTAACTTTTGACCACTGGCTTGAAAAACAGCAACAAACACCCCCTTTTTGGGCAGGATTAAAATTTTTTCAGGTATATGGTAACAATGAAGCGCACAAGGCAGAAAATGCTTCTACTGTGTATAAGATGGCTCTCAATGTTACAGAAAATAAAACTATGTTTTTTGCAGAAAGAAATATCATTCAAGATTATATTTATGTGAACGATGTGTGCAAGATACTTTTCTATTTTCTAAATCATACTCCGCAAAGCGGCATTTATGAAGCAGGGACAGGTTTTGCACGCCCGTTGCAAACGGTGACAGATACTGTTAATAAATTTGCACCACAGGATAAGAAACTGATATTAGTCTATCCCAAAGAGGAACCTTTGGTATTTCAGGCAAACCTTTCAAAATTAAGAAAGTATGCTTATAAACAGGCATTTTTAACCTTGGAGCAAGGGGTAAGACGGGTTATCGTTTAAAGCGTTGCATTCCTGATTCTCAGCAGTTTTTTGAGCAATGGCTCTAACTGTGCCAGCGGGAGCATATTGGCGCCGTCGGAAAGTGCATTTTTAGGGTCGGGATGTGTTTCAAGGAAAATACCGTCGAAACCTACGGCAATTCCGGCTTTTGCCAGAGTCTCGATGAGTTCGGGTTGCCCGCCCGCTATCCCTCCCAACTGGTTGGGCTGCTGAAGTGCGTGAGTACAATCTAACACTACCGGACATCTGTTTTGTTTCAGCGCTTTAATGCCTCTGAAATCCACGATAAGGTCTTGATAGCCAAAGCAAGTGCCGCGCTCTGTGAGCATCACGTGGGGATTTCCGACTGCCCGAACTTTCTCAACGGCAAACTGCATCGCCTCCGGCGATAAAAACTGTCCTTTCTTGATATTCACCACTTTGCCTGTTTTGGCAGCGGCTTGCAACAGGTCGGTTTGGCGACATAAAAACGCCGGAATCTGAAGCACATCGGCTACCTGCGCGGCAAAAGCCGCTTCTTCGGGCGCGTGAATATCCGTAACAATGGGAAGCCCAAACTGTTCCTTCACCTTTGCTAATACGGATAAGGCTTCCACGTCGCCAATACCGGTAAAGGAATAGACGGAAGAACGGTTGGCTTTGCGGTAAGAAGCCTTGAAATAGAAATGGATTTCCAAACGTTTGCATATTGCGTCAATGGTCTGTGCAATGTGCAATGTGATGTTTTCATTTTCTACTACGCAGGGACCCGCGATGAGAAAAAAGTTTTGATTGTTGTAAGTTTGCATTTTGATAGTGATTAAGGGTTAGTGATTAGTGGTTAGTGATTAGTGCGCACCGCAATTCAATTTCCGGGTGTTGGGTGAGGAACAGGTTTGCTTTTTCGGCGCCCATCACCATAAAGGCGGTGGCGTAAGCATCGGCAAGGGCGCAAGCAGGCGTCAATACGGTAGCGCTTAGCAGGTCGTTGGTTTCGGGATAGCCGGTTTTGGGGTTTATGGTGTGTCCGAGCCGTTTACCGTTTTCTTCAATATAGTTGCGGTAGTTCCCGGAGGTAGCAACGGAGATATCTTGCAGATCCATTATCTCTTCTGCAACAAAACCACCTTCTCTGTTTTCAGTAGGTTTTTGGATCCCCACGCGCCATTTTTGATTTGGAGCGCGCTTTCCCCGAATGCACAATTCGCCTCCGATATCTACCAAAAAGTTTTCCAAATTCTTCCCTGTTAAAAACGCTGCAACTAAGTCCACGCAATACCCTTTGGCAATGGCATTAAAGTTGAGTTGTGTTTCAGAGTTTTCTTTCACGATTTTATTTCCTTCTATTTTAATTTTTTTGTAACCAACGGTTTCTAATGCTTTCTCTACATCTTGTTGAGTTACCTCTTTTTGGGGAGCATTTCCAAACCCCCACAAATTTACCAAAGCGCCTACCGTACAATCAAAAGCGCCGTCTGTTTTTCCGGAAACCTGTAGCGCAACTTCTAAAATCTCTTTTAAAATAGCGTTTAACGTATCTGTTTCATTTCTATTAATTCTTGAAACCAATGAATTAGGATTAAAAATTGATGCCGTGTTATTCAATACCGATATTAGAGAATCAATTTGAAATTGAGTAATATTGTTTTTATCTGCTATTGTTATTTTGTAGTAAGTACCAATTCCTTCGCCTGTAATTTGAGTAACAGACGGCTGTGTACTGCAGGCGCAAAGAGTGAGGCTGATACCCAATAGAAAAAGTATTATTTTGTTCACTATCTATTATTTTTTAACACTGCGAAAATAGTTTTTTTTGTCCACAGATTTCGTTGTAAGGGCAAAGTATCATTTTTTAGACAGAATGCTTATCCTTGTACTATATCAGTTTTGGAATATTCTATAACCCAAACGCATCTTTCAAAATATCCACATAATCTAACCTTTCCCAACCGAAAAACGACACTTTTTTAAACATTTTCTTTTCGCCATTAACGGTTTTGGTGTAAGTATTTTCATCTTTATAGAAAACTTCTACTTCTTTTTCGTAAAAGTCTCTGCCAAAATGTCCATAAGAGGCGGTGGCTTCAAAAATTGGGTTTTTCAATTGGAAACGCTGCACGATAGCGTAGGGACGCATATCGAAAATCGTCTCTATTTTTTTAGCAATCTCGCCGTCGGTTAATTTCACGTGTGCTGTTCCGTAGGTATTTACGTAAAGTCCAACGGGTTTTGCCACGCCGATAGCATACGCTACCTGTATCAGAATTTCGTCGCAGATGCCGGCAGCCACCATATTTTTGGCGATGTGCCGTGCAGCATAAGCCGCCGACCTGTCCACTTTTGAAGAGTCTTTACCGGAGAAAGCGCCGCCACCGTGTGCGCCTTTACCGCCGTAAGTATCCACAATAATTTTACGCCCCGTCAAGCCGGTGTCGCCGTGAGGACCACCAATCACAAACTTACCGGTGGGATTCACGTGAAGTGTATAGTTGTGATGGAATAATGCCTGTACATTGAGAGGACAAGTGGCTATTACTCTTGGTAATAAAATTTCCTGAACATCTTTTTTAATCTTCGCCAACATCGCTTTTTCGTCTGCGTCAAAGTCATCGTGTTGCGTAGAAACCACAATAGCGTCAATGCGTTCCGGTTTTCCAGTTTCACTAAATTGGATAGTTACTTGCGATTTTGCATCCGGGCGCAGGTAGATCATTACTTTCCCTTCGCGTCTTATTTCTGCTAATTCTTGAAGAATGATGTGTGATAATTCTGAAGAGATCGGCATAAAATTGTCCATCTCACGGCAAGCGTATCCGAACATCATACCTTGGTCGCCGGCGCCCTGTTCTTCAGCGTTGGCGCGTTCAACCCCCTGATTAATATCCGAAGATTGTGAATGAATAGAAGAAAGTACGGCACACGACTTATAATCAAATTGATAGTCGCTTTGATCATAACCAATTTTTTTGATTACTCTTCTGGCTACGTCGTCCACAGGTACGTAACCGGAGGTTTTCACTTCGCCTGCACAAACTACCAAACCGGTAGTTACCAACGTTTCGCAGGCTACTTTTGAGTTGGGGTCTTGTGATAAAAATGCGTCTAATAATGCGTCTGAAATCTGGTCGCTCACTTTGTCCGGATGTCCTTCCGAAACCGATTCTGATGTAAATAGATAACTCATAATAATTGTATCTTAAAATTAATTTTTTCAAGTTAATATTGGTACGGAAAAACAAGGAAAAATGGTTTAGCATTTTTTCAAGTGGTTGCAATCATAACAAATCTTTCCACTGTTTTTCGGGCGCAAAGATATATTTTTTTTGAAAAGAAAAAAAATCGTTTCTTTGCAGCCTAAAAAATCTTAAATCTGTTATGAGAATCCAACGCATCCCTAACCCCACCGTTTTTCCCACTCAAGATGTTGATATCTCTTTGATAGATAACATTATTCTAAAATACAAAGGGAAAAAAGGCGGATTGATTACGCTTTTACAAGAAATCCAAGCCGTTTATACCTATTTACCGAAAGCGGCATTAAAGCGCGTGGAAGAAGAATTAAACTATCCTTTAAGCGAACTGTATGCGGTGGCTACTTTTTACGCACAATTTAAACTGCACCCTTCCGGAAAATATTCTATAAAAGTGTGTAAAGGAACCGCCTGCCACGTTCAAAATGCCAATGCTATAATGAATGCGCTATCCGAACATCTGCAAATTAAAGACGGCGAAACCACTCAAGATGGTAAATTTACGCTGGAAGCCGTTTCTTGCTTGGGCTGCTGCTCTTTAGCGCCTGCTATGATGATTGGCGATGAAACTTTTGGAAAACTTAACGGAAACAACGCCGTTAAAACTGTAATGAATTTTAATTAAGATAATTATGAATCCGATAATTGCTCCCTCACTACTCTCTTCCGATTTCGCAAATTTGGAGAAAGAGATTAAAATGATTAATAAGTCGAAAGCCGACTGGATACATTTGGATATTATGGACGGTAACTTTGTACCTAACATTACCTTTGGTATGCCGGTGATTCGCGCTATTAAAAAAGTGGCGCAAAAGCCGTTAGATGCGCATTTAATGATTGAGAAACCGGAACGCTATATTGCAGATTTTAAAAATGCCGGTGTGGACTGTCTCTCGGTACACTGGGAAGCCTGCACGCATCTGCATCGCACCATTCACCAAATCAAAGATTTGGATATGCTGGCGGGCGTTGCCATTAACCCGCACACGCCGATTGGTTTTTTAGAAGATATTATTAATGATGTTGATTTTGTGGTGGTAATGTCGGTGAACCCCGGTTTTGGCGGGCAACGCTTTATTGCAAACAGTATCAAACGTGTAAAAGAACTTCGCAAACTGATTGACAAACACAAATCTAATGCTATGATTGAGATTGACGGCGGTGTGGACTTGGACAATGCCCCGCTCTTGGTAGATGCCGGCGCAGATATTTTAGTTGCCGGCAATACGGTATTTGGTTCGGAAAACCCGATGGAAACAATACAGGGGTTGAAAGAGTTAAGGTATAATGGGTAAATGACCGCAGAAAAAAATCATTATATCTCCTCAAGCAAACTCGCCTGTATCCACCCTTTTTCTCCGTTGGGCAGCCTGATTTCTACCCACTCGTTCAGCCGGTCGGTAATGCCTACTTTCAATCCTGCGTGAATAACAAATAGATCGGAGCCTTTTTCGGTAGGCGTACTTTTTACGTTTACCACATAGCCCATAACGATTCCTTCAGGATGCTGCACATAGCGTGAACTCTCCTTTTTTGAGAAGATAATAGAGAAAATCGCAAAAAACAAAGCAAGTACGGTGATGAAAACAGATAGGGAACGAATCCACGGAATTCTGATTAACAATATGAAAAGCAAACACAACACCAATAAGGTACAGGCAACGATGCTACAAACTGCCCATTGGTTTCCTGTTAATAATTTTGAGCAGTTGTTCCACCATTTTACAATAAAAAGTTCGGGTAGCTGTTCAATTCTATCAATTAATTTTTGCTGAATAAAACTGATATTGTGGATAATATCCTCATTACTTGGGGCTAATCTGCAGGCTCTTTCAAGCCAAAGCAATGCCCGTGCATTATCTCCACTCTTAAAATAAGCATTGCCGAGATTATAGTAAAGAATTGCGCTTTCATATTGCAAATCAACTACTTTTGTATAAAGTTCAATGGCATCTTTAAAATCATTCGATTGATAAGCGACATTGGCTTGTTGCATATAAATAACCGCACTGTCTTCTATTGAATTACCTGATAACGAAAAAGATAAAATGATAAAAAAGATAAAATAAAATTGCGATTTAATAAAGGTGTGCATAGTTTTTTTGTTGCAAAAATAAATTTTATTAGTAACGTTAAATTCTTTAAATATTACTTTTGCACGCTTTTTTAATGAATGATATGCTCCAATTTCAACCGCTTGATATTAA
>WRGQ01000124.1 GCA_009787115.1 Bacteroidota bacterium | reverse complement strand
ACCGCCAAGTGTTTTTTGCAATTCTTTCATTCGCCGGTCTGTTTCTTTCATTTGCCGGTCAGTTTCTTTCATTTGCCGGTCGGTTTCTTGCATTTGCCGGTCTGTTTCGGCAAATTTTTCCGTTAAATAACGATTATTTTCCTGAATTGCAGCCCATACACTTTCAAAAGTGGGGGCAGGATTTTGGGGTGTATAACTGTTCATAATGCTCATTTTTAGTTAATTATAAGTTGATTTTGTTTTATGAAAAGCACCGGTAAAACTAATATTTCTCTGCGTCAATTTCGCGGCAAATATATATAAAACGAAAGCGTTTGTCAAGAGGAGAAGGCATTTTTTTGAAATAAAAGTGAAAAAACGGGGCAGTCCTAAAATAAATTTTGAAAAAAATATTATCGCTTTTAAACAAAATAAAAAATATATTTGCCGCCTATAATTTATATTTGCTTATAAATATATTCGTTTTTTAAATTTTAAATCTTAAATCTTTCATGTTCAAACTCATCGGTTTACTTCTCGGATGGATAATTAGTGGTAAATTTTGGGTTGGGCTATTGGGATTTTTTATCGGTGGTTTTTTAGATTCTACTAACAAAATTAGAATTAATATCCATAGAAGAAACACTACTCGCGATGATTTTATTAAAACGCTGCTCATTTTTACCGGTGCGGTGGTAAAGTCGGATAACGGTAAAATGGTTCGCTCTGAGTTGGAGTTTGTAAAAGCGTATCTGTTAAGAATATTAGGTACTGAAAAAACGCAGGAGGCATTATTGGTTCTTCGTGATATATTAGACAAGGAGTTTGATATTGCTTCTGTAGCGCAACAATTTGGCAGAAATGCTTCTATTCACGAAAAACTGACCATGTTGCAGTTTCTGTTTGGACTTGCCGCTACCGACGGTACGGTAGCCCCGGCAGAAATGGAAACTATCCGCCTCATCTCAAGAGGAATGGGCATTTCCGACCATGATTTTGAATCGTTGAAAGCGATGTTCTTCGGATGGCAAGGTAATTTCGGCGGCAGTTATTCATCGTCTTCTTCCGCTTATCGTTCTATTTATAATAATATTGAAAACGACTACAAAATTCTTGAAATTGATTCTACCGCTACCAATGAAGAGGTAAAAAAGGCATATCGCAAGCAGGCTATGAAACACCATCCCGATAAAGTGAATCATTTGGGAGATGATATTAAAAAAGCCGCCGAAGAACGTTTTGCCAAATTAAACGAGTCGTACGAACGAATTAAAAAAGCACGTGGTATGAACTAATCTAAAAAAATATACTTTTGCAACTCTAATTATCGTTTTTAACATTAAAATTATTTTATTTATGAAAAACCCTGAAACCAAAAATAATCCATTACAGAAATGGGTAATTTTACTGTCAGTTTTAGTTGCAATCTTTTTAGTAACTGCTCTCTATTTCTGTTTTTTTGCAACACCAAAATTCAATAAAGAGTATGCTAAAACATTTGCAAAGAAAGAATATTTGCAAACCGAATTAGATTCTTTACTGTATGAGCACGAACGTATTAAGGTAGAATATGGAACCTTATCGGAACAGTTGAGCGAAAAAGACAGTGTTATTTTAGCCAATGCAAATGAAATAAGAAAACTTATTGCAGAACAGGCTGATTATAGAAAAATTAAACGTCAACTAGAACGTCTGCAAAATATTGCAAAAGAGTACGTGGCAGAAATAGATCAACTATATACTGAAAATCAACAATTAAAAGAAGAGAATACACAGGTAAAAGCCAATCTGGCAGAATCCAAAAGAGAGATTGAAGTGATTAAAAAAGATAAGGCAGAATTAGATCAAACTATTAGTTCGGCAGCAGTTCACCAGGCTTACAATATTAATAGCAGGGCTGTTTATTTTAAAAGTAAAAACAAAACAGATGAAATAATTACGGAAAAAGCCAATCGTGTTGAACAAATAAAAACTAGTTTTATTCTGGGCGCTAACTCCTTAATTCCAACAGGTCCGGTAACTCTTTACTGCCGTATTGCCGTACCGGGTACCGGAAGAATTTTAACCCCCGGCGCCGGTGATGCTTTTACCTTTGACTTTAACGGAGAGAAACTGCAATACTCGGCAAAAAAAATTGTAAATTATAATAATCACGCTGAAACTGTTTCTATTTTTTGGGACTTGCCCGAAGGCGATAAAGCAGTGAAAGGAAAGTATATCGTGCAAATTTATACAGAAAACCTGTTTTTGGGTGAAACAAGTTTCGAGTTAAAATAATCCAATGAATTCATCGCAATCTTCGCTCGATAAAATAACACGTACCCGTCTATTTTTCTCTGCTGTCGGCTCTATTATCAGTATTGCACTTACTATGTTTTTTATCGGAACTTTAGTATTTTTTGCTTTCTTTTCTATGCAATATATCCGCAATCTCTCTCAAAAAGTGGAAGTGGAAATACTCTTCTATTCCGATGTAAAAGAAGCCGACATTATGGCTTTTGAACAACAACTGAAGATAGAACCCTATATTTCACAATCCCGATTTTGCTCCAAAGAAGATAACACCACAGAAGCAATTAAAACTATTGGGAACGATTTTACCGAAATTATTACTAATCCCATTAATGCTTCCATACTTATCAATGTAATCCCGGAGTATGCTAATGGAGATTCGCTCAAAGCCGTTATCAAAAAATTAAAACAAAATACTAATGTACAGGATGTTGAATATCCTGAATCTATCGTAAAAACTGTACTGGATAACTTTCTGAAAGTACAAATAGCTATTGTGGTCATTTGTACAATTTTTATGCTTATCTCTATGCTTTTAATAGGAAACTCACTTCGCTTAAATATCTATTCCAAACGTTTCAGTATTAAGAGTATGCTGTTAATTGGCGCCACTCGCGCATTCGTTCGTAAACCATTTATCATTAAAGGATTTACGCAAGGTATTTGGGGAGGAATTATCGCCGCTGTTTTAGTTGCATTAACACTGTTGGAAGGTAATATTATTTTACCGGAGTTTATAGATTTTCAATATATTATGGAAATTTCAATATTGCTTGTTTCTATTTTTGTCTTTTCTGTGCTGTTTACCGTTATCGTTTCTTTCTTTTCTGTAAACAGATATATTAAGATAAACAGAGATGAGTTGTATTTGTAATGGAATATTAACGCTTTTATGAACGAAAAAATTATCATTTTAGATTTCGGCTCGCAAGTTACACAATTGATAGCGAGACGCATACGTGAGTTAAATACATATTGCGAAATTGTTCCTTACAATAAATTTCCTGAAAATACAGCAGGAATTAAAGGTGTTATCCTGTCGGGCAGTCCCTTTTCGGTAAATCAACCGGAAGCATTTAAACCCAATTTCGATTTGTTTAAAGGCAAATTTCCTTTACTGGGAATATGTTACGGGGCGCAACTTCTGGCTCAAAAAGAGGGCGGAACGGTAGCGCAAGCCGGAACTCGCGAATATGGACGCGCACACCTTTCGTTCATTGACGAAACCGATGTGTTGATGAAAGGTGTACGAAAAAATTCGCAAGTGTGGATGTCACACGGAGATACTATTACCGAAATCCCTTCCTGTTTTAAAGTGATTGCCGGCACTAAGGATGTGAAAGTGGCTGCTTATAAAATTGAAAACGAAAACACCTGGGCAGTGCAATTTCATCCGGAAGTATATCACAGTGAAGATGGTACTATTATCCTCAATAATTTTGTACAGCATATTTGCGGCTGCAAACAGGATTGGACACCCGCTTCTTTTATTGAGACTACCGTCAAAGAGTTGAAAGAACAATTGGGAAACGACCGTGTTGTACTCGGATTGTCGGGTGGTGTGGACTCTACCGTAGCATCTGTTTTATTGAATAGAGCGATTGGCAAAAACCTCTTCTGTATTTTTGTGGACAACGGGCTGTTGCGCAAAAACGAGTTTGAAACCGTTTTGGAAAACTATAAAACGTTGGGATTAAATGTCATTGGCGTTCAGGCTGCCTCACGTTTTTACGAAGCGTTAAAGGGGATTGCCGATCCTGAAACCAAACGTAAAATCATTGGAAAAGGTTTTATTGATGTGTTTGATGAAGAAGCGCATAAATTGCAAGATATTAAATGGTTGGCGCAAGGTACCATCTATCCCGACAGAATAGAATCGTTGTCTATTACGGGTATGGTCATTAAATCACATCATAACGTAGGCGGACTGCCGGAAAAAATGAACTTGAAAGTAGTGGAACCGTTGCAGTTGCTGTTTAAGGATGAGGTGCGCAAAGTGGGCAAAACGCTGGGTATCCCTGAATCGTTGATACAAAGACATCCATTTCCGGGACCGGGCTTGGGCGTACGTATTTTGGGAGAAATTACGCCGGAAAAAGTGTGTATGTTGCAAGATGCCGACGATATTTTCATTAGCGGTTTAAAAGAACACGGTTTATACGATCAGGTATGGCAGGCAGGCGCAATTTTACTGCCCATTCAATCGGTAGGTGTGATGGGCGATGAAAGAACCTACGAAAATGCGGTGGCGCTCCGTGCCGTTCTCTCTACCGATGGTATGACGGCAGACTGGGCTAAACTCCCATACGAGTTTTTAGCGAAAATATCTAATAATATTATCAATAAAGTAAAAGGAATCAACCGGGTAGTTTACGACATCAGTTCCAAACCGCCGGCTACGATTGAATGGGAGTAATAAGGAGTTTTAAGTTTTTTGTTTTTGTTTTTTTGCGGCGGGGAAGAGTACATTGTTGAGAATGAGACGATAGCCGGCAGAGTTGGGGAAGAGGTTCAGGTCTGTGGGCGGGTCTCCTACAAAGTGTTGATAATCTTCAGGGTCGTGTCCCCCGTAAAAAGTGAAAGTACCGTTGCCATATGTGCCGTGAATATAACGGGCTTCATCAAAGATTTTGGTTTCGCCAAGAATGACAATATGCGGTTTGATTCTGTTTTTATTGAAAGCGGTGGTTTGTCCCATAAAACCTGAAATCACATTTTGATGGCATTGTGTGAGCATTGTGGGTACAGGATCCCATTTAGCCGAAAATTCAAAAAGAGTAAAATAATCGTTTTTCTTGTTTTTAATATGTATGACGGGATCAACATCAATATCGGAGATTTCGTAGATACTTGGATTTGTTACAATTTTAAAGTCTGTGAAAGCGAAGCAGTTGTCGTAGTTTAATTTCTGTTGTGCGTTGGGATCCATTGGGTCTCCATCGAAAGGGGTTTCGCAAATATCCACGCCGTCGGCAGAGAGCGCTACGTCAAAACTGTCCGGTCCGGAGCACATTGCAAACAGATAACCGCCTCCCATCACAAAATCACGTATCTTCTTGCTGACTGCCAATTTTAATTGCGACACTTTTGGAAATCCCATTTTTGCAGCCGTAGCCTCCTGAGATCTGACATCTTCTATATACCACGGTGCATTTCTGTAAGAAAACCAAAACTTTCCGTATTGTCCGGTAAAATCTTCGTGATGCAAATGCAACCAGTCGTATTTGGGAAGGTCTCCGTTTATCACCTCTTCATCATAAAGAATCACATAAGGAATTTCGGCGTAAGTTAATACCAAAGTTACCGCATCGTCCCAGGGCAACTTGTTTTTTGGCGAATAGACAGCAATTTTGGGTACTTTGGTCAATTTAATCTCATCCATATTGCTTTCGGTGGCGGCAATTTCATTTAAAATAGCGGCTGCCTGCACATCGGCAATCACCTGATAGGTAACCCCGCGAATGACGCACTCGTCTTCAACTGTTGAATTGAATACGCACATAAAACTGCCCCCGCGATAGTTGAGTAGCCAACTCACATCTATCTCTTTAGTAATGGCAAAATAGGCAATACCATAAGCCTTCAGGTGATTTTTCTGCTCCATATCCATTGGAATAAACAGATACATAGCAAAAGAATATGTTGTTGTAAGTAAGAACAGTAGAAAAAAAATCAGGGTTTTTAATTTCATTATTTTAATTTTGGCAAGTAAACGATGAGATTTCTGTTTTATTTTTACCAACGACAAAAATAAATGATAATGTCCCCCCGTTTTAATACAGCAAGTTAAGACAAAAAAATATTGTCTAACAAATCTTAACTTGCTGTCCGAAGAAAGGAGGACAGTGTAGGGTGTTGCGTGCAACGCCCCTTTTTGTATCATATTAAAAAACATGTATTTTTGCCGCGTTGTTTTAAAAAATTTAGGCAGGCATAGTTTATATATTCAAATAATATTTAATACTACTTGATTTCTACTTTTTTTTGCACAGTTAGTATTAACTTAGTATTAAAATTATTTACAATGAATGTTTACATTTCAAATTTGAATTTTAAAGTAAAAGACCATGATTTGCAAGAATTATTTGCTGCATACGGCGAAGTAATCTCGGCAAAAGTAATCTCAGACAAATTTACCGGACGTTCCAAAGGGTTCGGATTTGTTGAAATGCCCGATGCAGAAGCAGTAAATGCAATTAACGAATTAGACCAAACCGAACATGAAGGTAAGGTTATTAGTGTTACCGAAGCACGCCCCAGAGTAGAAAGACCAAAGAATAATAATAACCGCAATTTTAAAAATAATAATAACGGCGGTTATAAAAGAAGTAATAATAACAACCGTTGGTAAAATACCTTTTTCTTAGATAGCAGGGGCACAAAGAAGAGGTTAGGAAAGTAACAATCAGACATATATGATAATATCTTCCGTAAAAAATCATTCTCCCTGTTTACTCCCCGTTATGGAAGAGTTTTATTCTCTTCAAGGCGAGGGTATTCACACCGGAAACCCAGCTTATTTTCTGCGTATTGGCGGTTGTAATGTGGGTTGCCGTTTTTGCGATGTGAAAGAAGCATGGAATGCCCATAAACACACCCTAACACCGGTAGATGAAATTGTGCAACGAATTGTTGCAAATCCTTCGCGTGCTGTTGTGGTAACCGGCGGAGAACCGATGTTGTATAATTTGAATTATCTGTGTGAAACACTGAAAAACAACAATATCCAGTTGTATTTGGAAACTTCGGGTTCAGAGTCCTTATCCGGAATATGGGACTGGATTTGTGTTTCTCCAAAAAGAAACCATCCACCGTTGCAAAGCGTGTTACTACAAGCCAACGAATTAAAAGTGGTTATTTGTAATGAAACAGATTTTGTCTGGGCAGAGGAAAACGCCAAATATGTAAACAAAAATTGTCACTTATTGTTGCAACCCGAATGGAGCAAGCGTATTACAATAATACCTGAAATTGTTGATTATATATTGAAAAACCCTCAGTGGCGCATTTCGTTGCAAAGCCATAAATATATGAAGATACCATAATTATTAATCATTATAAATCATTAATCTATGAAAATTTTAGTTTTAAATTGCGGAAGTTCTTCCATTAAATATCAATTTATTGATATGAAGCAAAATGCCAATGTGTTGGCAAAAGGTTTAGTTGAACGTATCGGTTTGGAAATGGGTGAGTTTACTCACAAACCCGCCAGCGGCGACAAACATTATGTACAAACCCCCATCAAAGATCACGAAGTAGGAATTAAGTTGGTTTTAGAAGCACTGTTAGACAAAAACTATGGCGTAATTACTTCATTAGAAGAAATAAACGCAGTAGGTCATCGTGTAGCGCACGGCGGTGAATATTTTAAACACAGTATGCTGTTAGAAGAAAAAGAATTAACGGAAATTAAAAATCTTTGTGAATTGGCGCCGTTGCATAATCCCGCCAATCTGCTCGGCATTGAAGTGATGCTCAAGATGTTGCCAAATGTAAAACAGGTGGGCGTTTTCGATACTTCTTTTCACCAAACTATGCCGGTAGAAGCTTTTTTGTACGCTATTCCATATAAATATTATGAAGAAAACAAAGTTCGCAGATACGGATTTCACGGTACCAGCCATAAATATGTAGCGCCAAAAGCAGCTAAATTATTGAACAAAAACTATGAAGATCTAAAAATTATTGTTTGCCACTTAGGCAACGGCGCTTCTATTTGTGCTATCAGAAACGGAAAATCTGTGGATACCTCTATGGGATTTACACCGGTAGAAGGTTTGGTGATGGGCACTCGCTGCGGCGATCTGGATTTAGGCGCATTGCTCTATATCGGCGAAAAAGAGGGCTTGGATTTTAAGGGAATGAACACACTGATTAACAAAAAATCGGGATTGGCAGGAATTACCGGCAAAAGTTCCGATATGCGTGATATTGACGCAGGAATTAATGCCGGAGACGAACGTAGTTTATTCGCTTTCAAATGTTTCTGTTATCGCGTGAAGAAATATATCGGCGCTTACGCCGCTGCTATGAATGGTGTGGACCTGATTGTGATGACCGGCGGCATTGGCGAAAACGACATCAATGCAAGAGCCGAAATTCTCGGTAATCTTCAGTTCTTTGGCGTTGAGTTTGATGCTGAAGCCAACAACGTACGTGGCGAAGACAAACTGATTACAAAACCCGATAGCAAAACCGCCGCTATGGTAATTACTACCAACGAGGAATTGGTCATCGCAACAGATACGCTGGAGTTGGTGGGGTAGTAACCAATTATTTTTTTTGCCACGCGCTTAAACAAGCCTCTTTATCAATTTTTTCATTATTAATGATAAACGAATCGGCTACTTTTCCAAGATAAACGGCATGTTCGGAAATTAACTCCTGCTCGCTTTCTACAATAAAACTGCCGTAGTTGTAACAAAATATATCTTCCTGTGTGTGAATATCAAATCCAAGGTTGTTGCCAAAACTCATTTTACACAATGCCTCTGCAACTCCGCCAAACTGACAGGTAAACGCAGAGATAATCTTTTGAGTACGAATATTTTCAACCATAAAATTAAAAATCTCTTTCAACTGCACAAGGTTGGGATTGCTTAAATTATCCGGTTGATGTTTAATGAGATAGATATAATTTCCCTGTTTTTTAAATTCAGGAGAGATGATATTGGAGGCTTTTTCAGTGGCAATGGCAAATGAAACTAAGGTAGGCGGCACATTTAAGTTTTTGAAAGTACCGCTCATCGAATCTTTTCCACCAATGGCGGGCAGATGGAAGAAGTTTTGTACAGTGAGCGCACCCAAAAGCGCAGCAAAGGGTTTTCCCCATTTTTCTTCATCTTTACCTAATTTCTCAAAATATTCCTGAAAAGTGAATCTGATTTTGCGGTAATCGCCGCCCACAGCCACTAACTTTGCCATAGATTCAATAATGGCGTACTGTGCACCGTGAAAGGGCGAGCACTCCGAAATAAAAGGGTTGTAGCCAAAAGTTAAAATACTGCAAGTGTCTGTATGTCCGTTTCGTACCGGTAATTTTTGCACGCCTGCCTGCGTTTCCGTCAATTGGTACTTCCCACCAAAAGGCATTAATACTGTTGATGCCCCGATAGTGGAATCGAACATCTCTATCATATTTTGTTGCGATGCGACGTTGAGATCGGATAAAACGGAACAGATGCGGTTGGCGGTGAGAGGTTGGCGGTTGGCGGTGAGAGGTGAAATGGGGGGGGCTATTGTTACGTTTGATTTTTGTCGTACGCCGGAGGTATTGATAAATGGTCGGGAAATATCCACAATAGTTTTTCCATTCCACCTTATTTTCAGGCGGTTATTATCTGTAACGCGGGCAATAACAGTGGCTTCAATGTTTTCTTTTCTGCAATGTTCAATAAATGTTTCTACATTTTCCGGAGCAACCACCACGCTCATACGTTCTTGTGATTCGCTGATTGCCAATTCGGTGCCGTTCAGTCCTTTGTATTTGGTTTTCACGGCGTTGAGGTCAATATCCAATCCGTCTGCAAGTTCACCGATGGCAACACTTACGCCACCCGCACCAAAGTCGTTCGACTTTTTAATTAATTGTGTTACTTTGGGATTTCGGAAGAGGTGTTGTATTTTGCGTTCTTCGGGGGCGTTTCCTTTTTGCACTTCCGCTGCGCACAGTTCTAATGAAGTTTCGGTATGTTCTTTGGAGGAGCCTGTGGCGCCACCAATGCCGTCCCGTCCGGTTCTGCCGCCGAACATAATGACGATATCTCCGGGTTGCGGTTTTTCTCTGCGTACATAACTTGCAGGAACAGCGCCCACTACCGCGCCTATTTCCATACGTTTGGCTTTGTAGCCTTCGTGGTAAATCTCGCGAACGTGGGTACACGCCAGCCCGATTTGGTTGCCGTAAGAGGAGTAGCCGTGCGCCGCGGTTTTAGAGATAACGCGCTGGGGTAGTTTGCCTTCCATAGTGTTCTCTACCGGCTCGGTGATATCTCCGGCGCCGGTAACGCGCATGGCCTGATATACGTAACTTCTGCCACTCAGCGGGTCGCGAATAGCGCCGCCCACACAAGTAGAAGCGCCGCCAAAAGGCTCAATTTCAGTGGGATGGTTGTGTGTTTCATTCTTAAACATCAACAACCATTGCTCTATTTTTCCGTCCACATCCACATCTACATAAACACTGCACGCATTAATCTCTTCAGAAATTTCCATATCATCGAGATTGCCGTTCTTGCGTTCATATTTGCCGCAGATCGTTGCCAAATCCATCAACGTCATCGGTTTTTTTCCGCTATGCACGCGGTTTCTTAACTCTATATACCGGTTAAAAGCATCTTGCAACTGTTCCTGAAAAGGAGACGGGGAAAAAGTTACTTTCTCTATTTCCGTTTCAAAAGTAGTGTGCCTGCAATGGTCGCTCCAATAGGTATCCAAAACTTTGATTTCAGTTTCGGTAGGGTCGCGCTGCTCTTCGTTTTTAAAATATTGCTGCACAAACAAAATATCTTCCAACGACATTGCCAAACCGTGTGTTTTTCTAAAATCTTCAATTTTTTCTTCTGATACATCTATAAAACCACTAAAAATCGGAATCTCTGCAATCGTAACATTTTCGGAAGCATCTAAAAGATCCATATTTTTTTCTCGTGCTTCGACTTCGTTAATGCAATATTTTTTAATACGTTGTAAATCTTTAGCTGTAACAGAAACATCTAATACAATCAGTTTGGCGCTTTTGATAACGACTTCGCTTTTGGGGTCAATCAGTTTCAGGCATTGCACGGCGCTGTCGGCGCGCTGGTCGAACTGACCGGGGAGGTACTCAATGGCGAAATGTAGAGATTCCGTGTCAAGCACGGAATGACAGATGTTGTCTGTTACAGGCTCGGAAAATACCGATGCCATAGCATTTTCCAATAATTGTTCATCTATATTAAAAACATCATATACCACCATTAACCGTAGGTCTTTGATGTGTAAATGAAGATTATTATTAAGTTCATTTTTTAAAGATTCGGCTTCAATCTGAAACCCCTTTTTCTTTTCTACGAAGAGACGTGTTTTAGGGATAATATACATTATTTTTACAATTTAGTAACCATTATTGGTATGCAATCTCCTCCTGTGTTTGCCAGCGTTTAAGTTTTGGTAAATATTCCTGAAGTAAAATACGGGCATTCCCTTCCGGCATACCTTGCTCAACCATATATGGAACACAGATTTCAATCATTTCTTTCTTTGTAAGATCAGGCGCCACAAATTTTCCATCAGTATAACAATATTTGCAATATTCGGGGTTGAGTGTTCCATCGGCATTTGTGCCGTAAAGATCTTCAGTTAAAGGCATAGCACAACTTTGACAAATTGCCATGTCGGCGAATTCAGTGCTGTTTTGTGTTTGATTCTCCTGCGATGTTGTTTTTGGTTTACAAGCCATTGCGCAAATAGATATGCATATTAAAATAAAAACTAACTTTTTCATTGCTAATTATTTGATTTAATGTTTATTATTTAATAATAATGTTTGGCGAAAATACACAAATAAAATAGAACGAGTGATAAATTACGAATAAACTCTAAACTCTAATATTTAAACTCTATTTACATGCTTGGCAGGCGGTTATTGCCACGAGGCTTACAATGTCTTCTACAGAGCAGCCGCGCGACAAGTCGTTGATAGGCGCCGCCATTCCTTGCATAATGGGACCAATGGCTTCTGCGCCGGCAATACGTTGCACCAATTTGTAAGCAATATTTCCTACTTCCAACGTTGGGAAAACCAATACATTGGCTTTTCCGGCAATTTCGCTGTTGGGGGCTTTCGATTTTCCAACACTTGGCACGATGGCGGCATCGGCTTGCAGTTCGCCGTCAATTTTGAAGTGGGGCGCCATTTCTTGTGCTATCTTGGTAGCATTCACTACTTTGTCCACCATTTCGTGTTTTGCGGAGCCTTTGGTTGAGAAACTTAACAGCGCCACGCGAGGCTCTATTTTTGCGATAGATTTGGCGGTTTGCGCGGTAACAACTGCAATTTCCGCTAATTCACGTTCATTCGGGTTGGGGTGTGCTGCGCAGTCTGCCCACACCATTACGCCATTATCACCCCATTGCGGGTCTTTCATTACCATAATGAATGCGCCGGAAACTACGGAAACGCCGGGTAAGGTTTTCACAATTTGAAACGCCGGGCGAAGCACGTCTCCGGTAGCATTTTGTGCGCCGGCAACTTCGCCGTCCACCTCTTTATTTTTGATTAACAATGTAGCTAAATAGAGCGGGTCTTCTACTAAGCGTAAGGCTTCCTCCATTTGCATTCCCTTACTTTTGCGAATTTCGCACAGCATTGCTGCATAAAGTTCTTTTTTAGGATTGTTTTTCGGGTCAATAATGAGTGTGTCTTTAATATGGGTTAAATCCCATTCATTGGCTTTGGCTTCAATATTCTCTTTATTTCCCAGCAACACAATTTTTGCGAAGCCCTCTTTCACTACAATATCAGCAGCTTTTAATGTTCTTTCTTCCTCACCCTCAGGGAGTACAATAGTTTTGTTTGCCAATTTGGCGCTTGCTTTAATTTGGTCAATTAAATT
>WRGQ01000123.1 GCA_009787115.1 Bacteroidota bacterium | reverse complement strand
GTAGGGGATTCGAACCCCTGATCTTCAGGATGAAAACCTGATGTCCTGGGCCAGCTAGACGAACGCGGCGTTTTGCTGAATGAGGCGGCGAAAATATACTTTTTTTGATTTAAAAAGATAATGAGATATTTTTTTTGTAATTCATCACTTTAACTTCCTCTTAAACAAATTACTAATAATTTTTCCTAAGTCATCTAATTTTTCGAGCGGTTCTAATACGGAGGCATTTTTGAAGGCGGTATGAGATTCATCGGTAACGCCGGCTTGCATAGGATAGATGAGAATAAAGTTGGTATCTTTAAAATATTTATTCAGATAGCTCGGAATTTTGGTCATATTTACATCATAAGAGGGTCGCTCTTTTCTGCTTAAAATCAAAATCAAATTATCGTCCGGTTTCACGTCCCGGGATAAAATCAGAAAATCATCCCATTCTTCAAAAACATTGAACACACACTCTACAGGATGTTTTTTGTTTACTTCTTTAATAAATTTTAATGTTTGTTCAGAGGAATAGAAAACAAGTTTAGCGCCTGTATTTTTAGCAATATTCCAAACTTTAAGCAGCCAAAACGGAAATCCTATCTCTTTTTCGGCACGGTCGGGAACAATAATTAAATGTCTTTTTATGGTGGATATAGGTTGATAGGGTTTGTATATTAATGTGGTGGTATTAGATTTCGTTAAAATACCTTCGGTAAGATTTCCCAGAAAATTACTGGAAATACCTTTGTTCTTTTGAAGTCCTAATATTAAATCTGTGATTTTATGTTCTTTAACTACATTTGTAATACCATTGACCACATTGAGATCATATCTTAAGAGTTCGTTCAATATCACATCCGCTGCAGATGCTGTATTGGTTGCTTTTGAAAGGATTTTCTTCGCGTTTTTGTCCATAATACTGTCCTGTTCATTGGTATCCACAACCGTCAATGCAAAAATGCCATATCTGTTACTTTTCGATTTTATGGTAAGCGCAAGGTTCATCATCTCTTCAGCGGTTTCCGCGCTATTTACCGGAACGAGAATCTTTTCCTGATGTTCATCTTTTTCCGTTTCATCTTTCGATGTGTTTAACAAAGCAATATTTTGCGCCCCTTTTTGCGCCACAAATGAAGCGATGGTACAGGTTACTAAAATCATCAGGATAGAGCCGTTAAATACGTTTTCGTCAAGTAGTCTTCCCGCTTTCAATAAATTTTCAAAACCTAACATATTTATGGTTTCCTGTGATAATTCAATATTATATCCCACTAAAACAACGGCTAAGGTAGCAGCCGCCTGCGCATTGCTCAACCCGAAAATTAAACGTCTTTCATCTCTTGAAAACCGGAATGTTTTTTGGGTTAGCCACGCTGCTATAAATTTTGCCGATGTTGCTATTATAATCATTATGGCAGCTACTTTAAGTGTTTCCCAATCTTTATAAAACAGCCGGTAATCCACCAACATCCCGACACTAATTAAGAAGAAGGGAATAAAGAGGGCATTCCCTACAAACTCTATTCTATTCATTAATGGAGAGGTATGAGGAATTAAGCGGTTGAGTGCAAGTCCTACCAAAAATGCCCCGATAATAGATTCTATTCCTGTTACTTCGGCTAAGAACGCACCCAGAAACACCAAAGTCAGCACAAAAATATATTGCGAGATATTATCATCGTTTCGTTTAAAGAACCATCTGCCGATAATGGGGAAAATAAAAATAACCACGCAACCATAAACGATAATGGAAGCAGAAAGGATAATCCAAAACATATTATCTACCGTGCCGTGCGTCATTTTTACAATCACCGCCAGCACCAACAGCGCTAAAGTATCGGTGATGACGGTTCCGCCGATAGTGATATTTACTGCCCTGTTTTTAGTAACCCCGAATTTACTGAGAATGGGATACACAATTAATGTGTGGGAAGCAAAAATACTTGCCAAAAGAATGGAGGTCAATAATGGAAACTCTAATACATAATAGCCGCCCAGAAAGCCCAACCCCATAGGGATTGTAAATGTGTAAAATCCAAAGACTGCGCTTTTTAGACTGTTTTTCTTAAACTCCTGCATATCTATTTCCAATCCGGCGAGGAACATAATATAGAGCAATCCTACTTTTCCGAAAAGGGTAACATTGCTCTGTTCGATGAGATTAAATCCATTTTGACCTATCATTGTGCCCGCAATGATCAAGCCTATCAGATGGGGTATCTTTATTCTATTCAATAATATAGGAGCGAAAAGAATAATGGCTAAAATTACCGCAAAAATGAGAACAGGATTCTCTAACGGCAAGGTGAAAGACTGGTTTAAGAAATCCATAATTGAGTTTTTTTTTGGTGGACAAAAATAAAATTATTATTCAAATAACAAGAAAAAAAGATTTAGCCGATAATTACAACAATGGACAATGATAGCAAAAAAAAATTCTATTTTCGCCCTAAATATTCATCCAAACATAGTTTTTTTATGAAAAAAATAACCACCTTTTTATTATTTATTACCATTTTCATCATTACTACAGGATATTCCCAATAGGTACAAATAGAGGCAATTATTTAGCGTCAATATCTCCGGTATAGAGTTAGTAAAAAACATAGAGAAGTTAGGATACGTTTTTTTTTAATAATAATATTTCACTAACGGCAATATCAGTTTTATAGACAGATTTCATTTCAAGTATCCAACTACAGATTTCGTCGTTTGATAATGTATTCAGATAAATCTATTTTTGCCGACGAATATGAAAACGGGCATAAAATTAGGAATAGACATAGGTTCAACCACCATAAAATATGTAGCGCTAAATGCAAAGCATGAGGTTATTGCATCGGGCTATCAAATTCACCATACGCAGTATTTACCTCTGTTAAAATCAATACTCACAGATTTATACACACAGTTTGGCGAGGCGCCGCTGTCGCTGGCATTTACCGGCTCGGTGGGTATGGGCGTGTGCGAGCGGTTTTCTCTTCCCTTTGTGCAAGAGGTGATTGCGGAAACGGAATGCGTGAAACAAAACTATCCGACTTGTAAAACCATTATTGATATGGGGGGTGAAGATGCAAAGATGGTATTTCTAAAAGATGATACGATTCCTGTGATGCGTATGAGCGGCAACTGCTCCGGCGGTACCGGTGCGTTTTTAGACCAGATGGCGCTGCTGCTCGGCTGCTCTACTCAACAGTTAAGCCTCCTCGCCGAAAAAAGCAATCGGATTTATAATATGGCTTCGCGGTGCGGTGTCTTTTCCAAAACCGACGTCCAGAATTTGATTAGCAAACATATCCCTTCGGAAGATATTGCCGCTTCGGTGTTTCACGCAGTGGCAGTGCAAATTGTAGGCGGACTTTCCAAAGGAATGAAAATTACCCCGCCCATTTTGCTCAGCGGCGGTCCGTTTCAGTTTCTACCCGCATTAAAGAGTGCGCTGTTAAACTATCTTAATTTAGATGAAAAAGATATTATCTCCGTTGAAAATGCCAACCTCTTAACTGCTTTCGGCGCCGCACTGAAAAGTACCGGATTGAAGCAACAAAGTTCATTAAAACTCTTAATTCAACAAATTGATAATCCTGCCAAATCATTAGAAAAAATCTCATCCTTAATGCCCCTGTTCAGTTCTGAAGATGAATACCGACATTGGATAGCGCAAAAGCAAACCACATTTATTCCCGAAGAGAGTCTTGAGCATTGTTCCGAAAATCTCTATTTGGGAATTGATTCGGGCTCCACCACAGGAAAAATCATTTTGTTGGATGAGAACGACCGTGTAGTTTTTAAATATTATGCTCCCAATCAGGGCAATGCCATTTTGAATATCAAAAAAGGGTTGAGTCTCTTTTTAGAAGAAGCTCAAAAAACAGGCAGAAAATTTTTTGTAAAAAATTCGTGTTCCACAGGCTATGGGGAAGATTTGATGAAGGCGGCTTTTCATCTTGGCGAGAGTATTGTAGAAACCAAAGCCCACTACTTAGGCGCCAGATATAACAACCCCGAAATTACTTTTGTACTTGACATCGGCGGACAGGATATGAAGGCGCTCTTTATCAAGAACAACATTATAGAAAGAGTAGAAATCAATGAGGCGTGTTCATCGGGTTGCGGCTCTTTTATTGAAGCCTTTGCAAAAACCCTGAACTACTCCGTGCAACTGTTTGCAGAGAAAGCCTGTTTTGCCAAAAATCCGTGTGATTTGGGTACGCGCTGCACCGTATTTATGAACTCTAAAGTAAAACAGTTTCTCCGCGAAGGCGCTAAAAATGAAGATATTGCCGCAGGATTATCCTACTCGGTTATTAAAAACTGTTTGTTTAAAGTACTTCGTTTACACGACTTTTCAGCCTTAGGCACACATATTTCCGTACAAGGAGGCGCTATGAAAAACCATGCTATTGTGAGAGCCTTGGAGAAACTTACCCAAACGGAGGTCTCTTTTACCAATATCCCTGAATTTATGGGCGCATTCGGTTGTGCACTGTATGCAAAGAATTGTTCGTAGCAAAACACTCTTTGTTGTTTCAGTAGATCTGACGCAATTATTTTTTTGAGGTACTATTATTTGTTCACCTGTTATTGTGCAATAACATCATCATTACTCAATTCTACAAGATTGTGTGTTTCAAACAAAAAAATAATTAATTCCAAGTTATTTTTCCATAAAGAGAACAATTGCTTATTCTTGATGTTTCCATTTCTTATTTTTTAAACAAGTGTAAATAAGCATGAATTTAAAAAAAATACATACAGACGGATAAAAAAATATTTTTATTTTCAGTTTGTGTATTTTAAAAAATTCATGTTTATTCGCGGCAACGATTTATTTATGAATAATAAGGATTTTATAATGACAAAAATTACCAAACAAATGCTCACTATCGCTCCCAACCCCGTTTCGGGAATTGTAACCATTTTCGCCACAGATGAAATACAGCAATTAGATATCTTCGACATCACCGGAAAGTTAGTGGTGAAATAAATAGCCGTTATTTTTTCTGCTATTATATGCAACATAGTACACACCCCCCCGTAGAGATTTCAAGGCTACTCGAAAATTGTGATTATTCACTGCAAAATTCTTATTGTAAAGGTTGTGATAATCAGTGTTATATTAATGTTTATAAATTTGCAAACGGGCAACATTTTATTTCCGGAAATCAATGCGAAAAACTATACAGCAATAGAGGGGCGGTTTCAGGAAAAGGAAGAAATATCTATACGGAAAAGTATAAACTGTTATTTGAAAGAGAATCAGTATCTTCTCCCATAAAGATTGGCATTCCGCGTGCGTTGGGAATGTACGAAAATTATCCTTTCTGGCATCAACTGTTTACTCAATGTGGATTTGAGGTCGTTCTCTCTTCTTACTCCAATTATGTAGATTACGAAAATGCCGTTTCCGATGTGATGTCCGACAATATTTGTTTTCCTGCAAAATTGATACACAGCCATATTCGGGATTTACTGAAAAAGAATGTTACCCGTATTTTTTACCCTATGACGATTTACGAAGAGCCGAATGCCACTACCGCAAACTCGTACAACTGTCCCATTGTTTTTGCCTACTCCGAAGTTTTAAAATCCGGAGAACAAATAATCATACCTTTAGACGCTCCTGTAATCAGTTTTCGTACAAAAAAAGGATTGTACAAGAATGTTGTCCGTTATCTGAAAACATTAAAAATAGATAAAAAAACAGCAGAAAATGCTATTAAAGAAGCCCTGCTTGCCCAAAAATCATACGCCGAGAAAATCTATCACCTGAACAGAGAAATATATCCAACACATGAGCCCCCCACACAAACTTTTAAATCTTTAAATCTTAAATCTCAAATTACCATCCTCCTCGCGGGAAGACCCTACCACGCCGACCCCTTAGTTCAACACAAACTGGCGGAAATGATGAGCGATATGGGCGTGAACGTGATTTCTGAAGATATTATGCGATTTGAAGAGATAGAACTCTCAGATACTTATACTATTACACAGTGGCATTATATCAATCGCATATTAAAAGCAGCAAAGTTTGCTTCCCGTGAGCCGCAAAATTTGCAATTTGTCATAATGACCTCTTTCGGTTGCGGTCCCGATGCGTTTTTATTGGACGATGTAAAACAGGTACTTGAAAAACAGGGAAAAACATTAACCATTCTGAAACTTGACGATGTAAATAACATCGGTTCGTTGCGCCTGCGCGTGCGATCGCTGATTGAAAATCTGAGTACCGCTGAGATAACCAAAACCGTAAAACAAGCGCAGTCATATAAACAGAAACTATTTGAAAACGAAGACAAATCCCGTTTAATTATTGCTCCTTTTTTTTCAGAATTTCACTCTCCGTTGTTGCCTCCTGTTTTTAAACTGGCAGGCTACAACCTCGAAATATTGCCCGAGCCGAATTATGAAACGATTGAGATGGGACTCAAAGTAGCGCACAACGAAGTGTGTTTTCCTGCTACGTTAGTGGTTGGCGACCTGCTGAAAGCATTAAAGTCAGGGAAGTACGACTTGAACAATACGGCGGTGGCTTTATCCCAAACGGGAGGACAGTGCCGCGCCACCAATTATATTGCCATTTTGAAAAAAGCATTAGCAGACAACGGTTTTACCAATATCCCCGTAGTGGCTATTGCCGGTTCCGACGCGCTGTTTAATGAACAACCCGCGTTTAAAGTAAACTGGCTCAAAATGTTGCCAACGCTGTTGAATGCTGTATTATTTTCAGATTGTTTGGCACAACTTCACGCGGCAAGTATCGTACGCGAAACTAAAAACGGCGCTGCCAATCTGCTAAAAGATAAATATCTGAAAGAAGCAGGCAATATGATTCTTCAAAATAAATCTAAAAAATTATTTCAACTGCTCAAAGAAGCCGTAAATGATTTTAACACAATAACTCTGCCTCACAAGAAACTTCCTCAGACTGGTATTGTAGGGGAGATATTTCTTAAATTCAACAGTTTCTCACACCGTCATATTATCAAACAACTGCAAACAGAAGGAGTTGAAGTATTGCCTCCGCAAATTGCACCGTTTTTTCTGCAAAGTTTTGTGAATAGAAAAGTGAACAAAAACTATGGTTTTACACAATCTTTAATTCCTGAATTTATTTTTGACGGATTTTATGCGTTGATTCAAAAAAATATTACCAAAATAAACAAGATTTGTGCTGATTTTGAATATTTTACTCCCATACCTAATATTTTTCACGAAGCGGAGCAAGCCAAAGAACTTATTGATTTGGGGTGTCAATTTGGGGAAGGGTGGGTATTACCGGCAGAGATTGCGGCGTATTATCAAAGAGGCGTGTATAATGTCATAAGTTTGCAACCCTTTGGGTGTATTGCCAATCATATCATCTCTAAAGGTTTGGAGAAGAAGTTAAAAGCCAAATTCCCCGGACTGAATCTTCTGTCTTTAGATTTTGATGGCGGCACGAGCGAAGTGAATGTGGCAAACAGGATAGAACTGTTTAAAAGTGCGATGATTTAAATGCCGTTTAATACTGCATACCATATCAAAAAAAAAAACTCTATTTTTGCTCGCCAATTGCGGAAGTAGCTCAGTTGGTAGAGCATCAGCTTCCCAAGCTGAGGGTCGCGGGTTCGAATCCCGTTTTCCGCTCTTTTTTTTAAAATGTAATTGGGAATGGCTCAAAACTTTTTTTAACCAAAATATACACAAAAAAGCATAAAAGACACAAATAATTTGAACTTTAAACTTTAAACAAATGAACTCCCCCATTACCATTAAAGAAGTTGCCCGCAAAAAAGAGTTCAATGTTTTTTTTGATTTTCCATATACTTTATTTCAACATAATAAATACTGGACGCCGCAGATGTTAAGGGAAGAAAAAACTACTTTCAATCCCAAAAAAAATCCTGCTTTTGAGTTTTGCAAGGCTAAAATGTTTCTGGCATATAAAGAGAATAAAGTTGTGGGTAGAGTTGCGGCAATAATTAATACTCAGGTGAATGAAATATGGGGACAGAAAAGAATCCGTTTTGGGTGGCTCGACTTTATAGAGGATAAAGAGGTCGCTCAACTCCTTTTAAAAGCGGTGGAAGAGTGGGGTAAAACGGAAGGTATGACCGAAATGGTGGGTCCGCAAGGTTTTTGTAATATGGACAGAGCAGGAATGATAGTGTATGGTTTTGATGTGGAAATGCCCGGAACTTGCTACTACAACCCTGAGTATTATCCGAGAATTTTGGAAGAGTTGGGCTTTCAAAAAGAGGTGGATACTATTCAATACGAACTGCCCGCAATGCAGCCTGTCCCGGAAAAAATATTAAAAATTAACAATCTGATTAAAGAAAAATACAAACTTAAAGTGCTGGAGAGGATATCTAAAAAAGAATTGGCAAAGCGTTACGGCGTAAAATTCTTTCAAACCCTCAATAAATCCTACACCGGCTTGTTCGGATTTGTTCCGCTAACCGAAAAGCAGATTCATTATTACCTGAAACAATATTTTCCTTTTCTCCATTTGAAGATGCTTTGTTTTATTGTAGATGAAAACGATGATATTGTGGGATTTGGAATATCGTTCCCCTCACTTTCCAAAGCGCTGAAAAAATGCAAGGGCAAACTGTTTCCTTTTGGTTGGTTTTATTTGCTTAGAGCGTTAAAAAATTATGAAAAAATAGACCTGTTGCTGACCGGCGTAACTCCGGAATGGCAAAACAAAGGTGTTCATTCTATCTATTACACTGTTATGCATGAAAATTACATAGATTTAGGAGTCAAAACCGCCATTGCTAATCCCCAGTTAGAAGACAACGAAGCCCACCGTATTTGGATGAAATATAATAGCAAATTGTTGATACGGAGAAGGATTTATAAAAAAATGATTAGTGATTAAATCACCTAATCGTTATTCTCTTCCTAAAACGTAATGATATTCAGTTTCGCCATCGTCAATCTTAATATCAAGAAAATCATATTTCCTGTTTTTAGGTAATTTGGGAATAGGCAATGTGATTTTATTTACACAGAGTTTCAAAATTAAATTTTTCGATTTCTTTTTTTCAACATCTCTTAAACCGTAAGTTATAGTAATTTTTGTGTTGTTGTTTGTTGCTATGTTAAAAGAGATATTTTTATCTTTATTATGAATTACAAACGTGTTAAAACTTATATCAAGATTTTTATTTTCAGGTTGTAACAGCAGGTTGTACGCTTTCAGGAAGTCTGTAATACCGTATCCGAGCGCGGAGTCAGGGGTGGCATACTGATTTCCGCTTTTGCGTACGGCATCAATGATTTCAAAGTTTGTTCTGTCAGGAAATGCCTGTATGAGGCAAGCAACCATTCCGGCGAATATGGGAGCGGCGTAGGAAGTTCCGCTTCCGGGAAAACTTTTGTCGTTAGGTGTTGCCACCATAGTGTTCCAACCGACAGCCGCGCCGTCGGGTTTCACTCTGCCGTCGAAAGTAGGACCGTAAGAGCTGAAAGGGGCTCTTTTTCCTTCGGTATTCACGGCGCCAATGCTAAGCACGTGGTTGGCGTCTGCGGGAACTCCGATGTAATGCCACTTGTCTCTCCCCGCATTGCCCGCGCTGTTTACCACAATCATTCCTTTAGAAACGGCGATGTCGGCTGCCAATGAGGCACGGCTGGTTTGACCGTTTAAACTGCTGTAACTTCTGTAGTAAGTACTGTCATCAAAGGTGGTATATCCTAATGAGGAGGTAAGAATGTCAATACCCAGACTGTCTGCAAATTCAAGCCCTGCCACCCAGTTGTCTTCTTCAATCACATTCTCCGTACGCGGGTCTTCGGTTTGAACTAAATAAAAACTGCATGCCGGTGCACTTCCCACCAACACACCCGGAAGATATGAAGCAATACACGACCAAACTCCTGTTCCGTGAGAGCCATCTCTGAAAGTGGATTTTGCAGGTTGAACAAAATTGAAGACACCACGCACTCGCTGATCTTCAAAATGTTGACGAAAATGCCGGATACTGTCTGAATTTCTAAAACCACCATCCTGTACCTGCAATAAAACTCCTTCTCCTTTAAAACCTAACCGGTGCAACCAGTGGATATTATTAATCTGTATCTGTTTAGTCCCATATCCATAATCCAAATCATCAGGAATATCTGCTTTAGGGGTGTTTTCGTTAAAATAGTTTATATTTTCCAAAATAAAAGATTCCGGCTCTTTACAGGTAAAGGTTTGCTCTACATAGCGCACAATATCACAATGATTCATTACAGTAATAAAATCAGGATTTTCAGAATAGAAAGTAGCGCCGTTATGCCATTTAGAGGTCGTTAATAAAACAGCGGTACTGTCTAACATTAAGACCGTTGCAATATGTTTTCTACTCACCGGAATATCTTCTTCCGCGATGGGAATGCCCAATTTTGCTCTCTTCTCAATAGCATTAAGCGATAAAAACCGTTCAGGTGTTTTGACGGAGTAATTTTCGGTGTCTTTCTCTTTAAATTGTACCCAATATTTTGCGGGTGTTTGAGAAAAAATAGTTCCCGTTATAAAAAACAGTAGAAAGGTTAAGATTGTATTTTTCATTGTTAAAGAATTAAATTGAAAAAAAAAAGAGGATGTTCAATGTCGTGTTGAACAACCTCTTCTTGTTTTAAATGTTACCAATTAATCGTGAATTGCATTACTTGGGCAACTGCTTTCGCAAGCGCCGCAATCAATACAGGTATCTTCTTCAATTTGATAAACATCACCGGCAGCAATAGCATCTACCGGACATTCGTCTTTGCAGGCGCCACAAGCGGTGCAAATTTCAGGGTCAATTTTAAAAGCCATTTTTTTATTGGTTTAAGTTAATAGTTTAAAAATTTTTGGGCGCAAAAATAAAATAATTATCTATTTTTGCACCCTAAATCAATTTTTTTTATGAAAAAAAAACTGTTTTTTTTATTATGCGTTTTATCCTTTATTTTATCAGGTATTTCGCAAACTAAAAATGAAGTTACCATACTCTATTTGTTACCTTTTCATTTAAATGAAGGTTTTATATCCACCTCCTCGTTGAAAAACAGTACCGAAATACATCAAGTGAAACAGTTTGAGATGATGGGTTTTTGGCTCGGCGCTAAAATGGCGCTAAAAGAATATGAATCTACTGATAAAAAAGTTCGTGTTATTGTAAGAGATGCGGTTAAAGATAAACCTGCGCTGAATAGAATTTTAAATGATGCCCTCTTGATGAAAGATGTGGATATTATCATTGGTCCTTTTTATGGCTCTCTTTTCCCTGTGGCGGCTGAATATGCTAAAAATCACTGTATTACTATAGTGAATCCCTTTTCTACCCGTTATGATTTTGTGGAAAACAATCCATACATGTATAAATTGGTGCCTCCTTTTGTAAGTCGCCCTGAAATCATAACAACGCATTTTCTTTCTCAACCGGAGCAATACAATGTAATTTTGTGGGGCGATTCAGCGGTAAATATTGAATTACAAGCTTATAAATATTTTTTTAACGAACATCATATTCGTTTTAAAGAGATTCACACTTTAAATATCCCCGAAGATATTAGAAAAACAAATTTAATTATTGCTCTTTTTGATAAACCGGAGCGGGTTATTCACGGAGTAAATACGCTCATCAATCAGGAGGAGGAGAGAAGCAGGATAGTGGTGGTACCCGAAAAATGGCTTTCTATTTCCGAGCTCACCGAAGATTTTTATAATCTTCCTGATTTATATTATTTTACAAATTATTTTGTAGAGCAAAACAGTGACAGAGTAAAGCAGTTTCAAACCGACTATACCTTTTACTACGAAGCGCCGGCAGATTTAGCCGATTATTCTTATCAGGGTTATGATATCACCCGCTATTTTATTGATCTTTATTTTGCCGGTTTTGCACCCGCCGAAGTGCAGTTCAAACCTTTATCCTATCATTTTAAATGGCAACAAATTCTGAATGGCGGGTTTGAAAATGTTAAAACTCGATTCATTCAAGTGAAAAATCTAGAGTTTGAGGAAGTGGAATAATAATTCCTTACTTTAATGTATTGTTTTTGTATCTTTTAACATCGGAACAAAAATAAAATCCCCGAATTCTTCTTCGGTGTACTCTTTTTCTCCTGTTTTGGTAATACGGAGCATTTTTTGGGAGTTTTCGCCTACGGGTATTACCATTAATCCGTTTATTTTTAATTGGTTAATTAATGACAAGGGGATATTTGGCGCACCGCAGGTAACAATAATTTTGTCGTAAGGAGCGTATCGCGGAATCCCTTCAAAACCATCGCCAAAAAATGCAAATATTTTGTGGTCAATTTCTTCAAGAAGTTTTAAAGTTTCATTATATAGTCCTTCCTGCCGTTCAATAGTATAGACTTTAGCGCCCATTGCACTTAATATGGCGGCTTGAAATCCGGAGCCGGTGCCTATTTCCAATACTTTATCTCCTTTTTGTATTTGTAGTAATTGAGTTTGAAACGCTACGGTAAACGGTTGTGAAATGGTTTGGTCATATTTGATTTTCAATGCAATATCCAAATAGGCTTTATCCCACATAAAAGATTCTATAAATTTATGTCTATCCACTTTTTCAAAGGCAGCAATGACGTTTTCATCTGATATTCCTTTTTCTCGGAGTGTCGAAATGAGTTTTTGTTTGGCGCCTTTTAAAAGATAATCCATAAATTTTGAGCATTAAACTTTAAATTTTAAACTTTAAACTCTTTTCACCGCTTCGCTTCTGCACTTCTCATAGCACGCGCCGCAACGAATACAATTCTCTTGGCGAATAGAGTGCAATTGCTTTAGTTCACCGTCAATAGCATCAACAGGACATGCTTTTTTGCATAAACGACAACCGATACATTTTTCGGGAATAATTTC
>WRGQ01000122.1 GCA_009787115.1 Bacteroidota bacterium | reverse complement strand
CTGTTTCTTCTACAACAGGTTCAACAGTTTCTTCTACAACAGGTTCAACTGTTTCTTCTACAACAGGTTCAACTGTTTCTTCTACAACAAGTTCAACTGTTTCTTCTACAACAGGTTCAACTGTTTCTTCTACAACAGGTTCAACAGTTTCTTCAATTTTTGTAGTTTGGATTTCTTCTGTCGGGGTTTCGGCAGGAGTGGGAAGTTCTGTTTCCGCATTGGGTTGGGCTTCTTGAGAAGCGCCGGCATTCACCTCTTGATTTTGCAATGGCTCATCTTCCGGGTGTTGAAGTTTTTTTCTTGGCATAATAATAATTTAAGATTTAAGATTTAAGATTTTTAATTCACAATCCGTGTTCCGCAATTAGGGTTACCTAATTGACAGGCTTCGGTGATGATACATTCTTTACCGCCATATTCAATGAAGAAGATTGCGGCACGAATTTTGGGCGCCATAGATCCTTCAGCAAATTGACCTTCTGCTAAATATTTTTTTGCATCGGCAACAGAAAGCGTATCTAAAGCCTGTTCGTTTTCTTTTCTAAAGTTAATATATACTTTGGGAACATCGGTTAAAATATAAAACTCGTCTGCTTTCATTTCCAAAGCGGCGAGCGCTGAGGCTAAATCTTTGTCAATCACGGCTTCCATACCTTTTCCACCTTTTTCGTTACGTACTACGGGGATACCGCCTCCGCCGCAGGTTATTACCACATAGCCGGAGGTTGCCAAACGTTGTACTACATCTATATTACTTATATGTATAGGAACAGGGGAGGCAACTACTTTGCGCCAGCCGTTGCCTTTAGGGTCTTCAACGTATTTAGCGCCGGTTTCTGCAACAAACTTATCTGCCTGTTCTTTGGTATAATAAGGACCTACCGGTTTAGTAGGATTTTGAAATGCGGGGTCATCTTCATCAACCACTACTTGGGTTACCAAAGTAATTACGTGTTTACGAATTTTTTCTTTAAAGAAGATATTTCTGAATGCAAGTTCAATCATATACCCGATAGATCCTTGTGTTTCAGCCACGCAAACATCCATAGGCATAGGTTCAACGCCATACATTTTTGCGCCGGCGTCGTGTTGTAACATCACGTTACCCACTTGCGGTCCGTTGCCGTGCCCAATGACTAAGTCGCAATCCTGTTCATAAAGACGATGTAATGATTTGCAGGTATCCATTACATTTTGAAGTTGTTCATAGTAAGTTCCTTTTTGACCGCTGCGAAGAATTGCATTGCCGCCGAAGGCTACCATCACGAGTTTTCTTCTTTGTACGTAAATCATATTTTTTTAGTGGTTAAAAATTGGGGCGCAAAAATATAAAAATAGTGACAAGTGACGAGTGACAAGTGACAAGGGTTAAATCTTATTTTTTTTTTATTTTCGCGCCAAATTTTTTATTAAAATAATGAGCGAAGATATTTTTCAAGGTTACAAAGGAGAAGCGTTAGCGTTATTGAAGAAGTACAACGTGCGTGTTTGGGGCACGGCAGAAGTAAAAACCACCCGTGGCGATTTTAGCGGCACCATCTTACCCAGAGCCGAATTTGACGATGACAAACACATCGTAATGAAAGTAGTTACCGGCTATAATATAGGTGTGGATACCGATACCATTACCGATATGAAAGAGATTGGCTATAAAAAAGCCAACTATAAAATTCCTGAAAAAGAGTTTCCAAAAACGCCCGGACTTCCGCACGTGAAACTGTTGGGAACGGGCGGCACCATCGCTTCGCGTCTGGATTACAGAACGGGCGCTGTAATTCCGGCATTTTCTCCGGGAGAACTGTATGGCGCTGTGCCCGAATTAGCCGACATCTGTAACTTGGAGACAGAGAAAATTTTCGCCGTTTTTTCAGAAAATATGGGTCCTAAACAATATATAGCGCTTGCTAAAAAAATTGGCGAAGAGATTGAAAAAGGGGTGGACGGCATTGTGATTGGTCACGGAACGGATACCCTGCACCACACCGGCGCAGCGCTCACCTTTATGTGCCAAAACCTACCGGTACCGGTAGTTTTGGTGGGGTCGCAACGCTCTTCCGACCGCCCGAGTTCGGACGCAGCGCTGAACTTGATGCACGCTATGACAGCCGCAGGTCACGGTAACATTGCAGAAGTGCTGGTGTGTATGTTCGGTCCAACCTCCGACGAGTACGGCTTTTTACACAAAGGCACCCGCGTACGCAAAATGCACTCCTCTTACCGCTCCACTTTTAGAACTATTGGCGACACCCCTGTGGCAATAATCACCAAAAAAGGAGTTGAACCGATTCACGAAAATTTTAACCCGAGAAGAAAAGATAAAAACGTGAAAATCATTCCCACTTTCGACGACCGCGTAGCAATGCTCTATTATTATCCGGGTATGAAACCCGATATGTTAGACGCTATTACCGACAACGGCTATAAAGGTGTAGTTTGGGTAGGCACAGGACTGGGACACATTAACAAAGAGATGTATCCGGCAGTGGAACGCGCCAAAAAAGCAGGTGTACACCAATTTATGACTTTACAAACTATATGGGGCTATGTACACATGTTTGTTTACGATACCGGTCGCGATATGATGAAAAAGGGAATTATTCCTTGTGGCAACATGCTACCTGAAGTGGCTTTCATCAAGTTAGGCTGGGTATTAGGACAAACCGATGACCCCGACGAAGTGAAAAGATTGATGCTTACTCCTGTTAATGATGAGATTACACAACGTGAGCCCTATAACGGATATTTAGTGTATCAAGGCGGTGTACCGGAAGTTGAGGAGTTTGTTAAAAAGGTGAGAAAATAAAATTTTTCAAAAAATATGTCCCTTCCTCTAATCCTTATCACCAACGACGACGGTTTTGAAGCGTCCGGTTTGGCAGCCTTAGTAGATGCCGCCAAAAATTTCGGCGAAGTGGTGGTAATTACCCCTGACGGCTCGCGCTCAGGAATGGGACATGCCATTACGATGCACATACCGTTGCGCATACAACTCTACAAAACCGAAAACGGAATTGAATATTACAGAACTAACGGAACTTCGGTGGATTGTGTGAAACTGGGGCAGCGCGTGGTGCTGCGTAATAGAAAAATTGACCTCTTGTTGTCGGGCATTAATCACGGCTCAAACTCTTCGGTAAGTATCATTTATTCAGGCACTATGGCAGCGGCTATTGAAGCCTCTTTTGAAGGAACGCCTGCTATTGGGTTTTCCTTGTTGGATTATTCTCATAAAGCCGACTTTTCCGCAGCCGTTGTTTTTGCTAAGCAAATCATTCAAAAAGTATTGCAAAATGGATTACCCAAACATATTTGCCTCAATGTGAATATTCCAAAATTACCGCTTAATGAAATTAAAGGGATTAAAATTACGCGACAAACATTAGGCTACTGGTATGAAGATTTGGAAGAACATATTGACCCTTTTGGTGGAAAATACTATTGGTTAGCCGGACATTTGGAAAATTTGGAAAAAGAAGCCACCGATACCTGCGAGTGGGCGCTTCAAAACGGATATGTCGCTGTTACCCCCGTGCATTTTGATATGACTTCACATCAAACTATTGATAAATTAAAATATTTGGAATATGATTGATAAACTTCGTCAAGATTCTTTTTGGATGGGATTGCTATTAGGTTCAGTAATTCCTGCACTCATTTTTGGTTTCTTAGAATTGATTATCTATTTTTTGCCGCATCAGATTAAAGATGCCAATGTCTTTACCTTACAACGGCTCATACTCATTAGCATTATTCCTAATGTGCTGTTACTCCGTTATTATTTGTTAAAACTGAAATACGACCTGACCGGAAGAGGAATATTAGCCGTTACTTTTGTTATTGCCATCTTTTTTGCCATTATTGAATTTTCAAAATAATGTATCTGAAACACTTGCAGGTTTCCAATTTCAAAAACTACGAAGAAAACGAATTCGATTTTCACGAGAATGTAAATTGTTTCGTAGGCAAAAACGGCAGTGGAAAAACCAATCTGCTGGATGCTATTCACTATTTGTCGTTTTGCAAAAGTTATTTCTCTTCGCAAGACACTTATTCTATCAGATTTAACTGCGAGTTCTTTGCTATTCACGGAATATTTGAGAGTTTTGAAAATAAAACGACTACCAAAATAGGCTGTGTGTTCAAAAACGGTCGCAAGATCGTAAAAGCCAATCAAAAAGAGTATCAAAAGTTGAGTGACCATATCGGTCTCTTTCCGCTCATTATGGTTTCGCCTTACGACAATGATATTATCAACGAAGGCAGCGATACGCGCCGCAAGTTTTTCGACATCACTATCTCTCAATTTGATAAGGAGTATTTGCAACAGTTGATTGTGTATCAAAAAATTATACAGCAACGTAACCAGTTGTTAAAACAATATCAATTGGGGAATAAAGTAGATTTGTCTTTGTTGCAAATTTATAACAACCAACTGATTCCGCTGGGAAACTATATTTTTGAAAAGAGAAAACAGTTTATCTCAAATATCCTGTCTGATTTTCAACGTTATTATCAAACGCTTTCCGGCGATAATGAAACGGTATCTATCGTTTATCAATCTCAACTTTTTGAACTTGATTTTGAAAAAGGATTACAGGAAAATGAGACACAGGATTTTCGTTCTACCTACACCAATTTCGGAATTCATAAAGATGATTTTTTATTTTTAATAAATGAAAAACCGTTAAAACAATTTGGGTCGCAGGGGCAGCAGAAATCGTTTTCGTTAGCCTTAAAATTAGCACAGTACGATTACATTGCTACCAGAAAGAATATGAAACCGATTTTGTTATTAGATGATATTTTCGACAAATTGGATAACTTTCGTATTGCACAATTGCTCAATATGGTGGGGCAACATCATTTCGGGCAAGTTTTTATCACCGACACGGACGAAGAACGGTTGCGCGAAATTTTGGAGAAGCATCAGATTTTGGGTAAGGTAGTGCAGATGTGAGAACCTTACATCACCAACTTAAATCCAATTCCGTGTATATTAACTATCTGAATATTGGGATCGGAAGAAAAGAGTTTGCGAAGTTTGGTAAGATAAACATCCATACTGCGGGCGTTGTAGTAACTGTCGTCTCCCCAAATTTTCTTTAGCGCATAGCCTCTTTCCAGCACGTCGTTTTTCTTATTCACTAACATCAGTAAAAGTTCTGTTTCTCTGGTGGTTAGTTTTTTCTCTTCGCCGTTAATCCAAAGTCTTTGGTGGTCCACTTCAAAAACAAAGTTTCCTATCTTAATGATTTGGAGTTCATCGGGGTTTTCGGGCATTGTTCTGCGGATAAGTGCTTGTAAACGTGCCTGCAACACCTCCATTGAAAATGGTTTGGTAATATAATCATCGCCTATGGTAAGCCCTTCCAGCACATCTTCGTCCATATTTTTGGCGGTAAGGAAAACGATAGGCACTTTTTTGTCCAATTTGCGGATTTCTCTTGCCAATGTGAAACCGTCTTTAAGCGGCATCATCACATCAATGAGGCAAATGTCAATGTCGGAAGTGCAAAAAAGTTCGTAGGCTGTTTCCCCGTTTCCCGCGTGATGTACGGTGTAACCTACCGCTTCCAGATTTAATGTTAAGACTTTGCCCAGATTAACATCATCTTCTGCTAATAAAATTTTTAAATGTGTGTTCATATTTTCGTTGTTTTAAGATTTATACTTGTTTAAGGGGTAAAGCAATACAAAAAATAGTTCCTTTATCCGGTTCGCTTACTACAGAGATAGAGCCGCCGTGCAATTCAACAATCTTCTTAACATATACCAATCCCAATCCCTGTCCTTTTTGATTGTGAATATTACCGGTAGCAACCCGATAAAATTCATCAAAAATATGTCTTAAATGTTTCTTGCTCATCCCAATACCGTTATCGGAGACACTAATTAACAAATTTCTTTTATCATTCTCTGTTTTAATAGCAATTTTAGGGTGTTCTTTGGAATATTTTATACCATTTTCAATCAAATTGATAATTACATTTTGAATATGCATTTTATCAATGGGCAATGTATAATATTCTGCATATAAGTATTCGCGGAGTTCACCGTGGTTTGTTTTAATAAGTAAAGAAAAACTGTCGCAGATTTTGATAATCAATTCGTGCAAATTACACGTTTCAATATGTAATTTCAGTTGTCCCTTCTTCAGTTGCGCTAACTGTAAAATATTGTTCACCATCAATTTCAATCTTTCGTTTTCATCGGCAATAATAGAAACATAAGCGTCTCTGTTTTTTTTGTTTGAACTCATAAGTTCTCCTGAAAGCGCTTCGCAAGCCAATGTAATGGTGGATAATGGCGTTTTAAACTCATGTGTCATATTGTTGATAAAATCGTTTTTAATATCTGAAATCTTTTTTTGCCGATAAAGTATATGCAGCATAAAAATAAAAATGAGCATAATTAAAGAAACAAAAACAATAATCAGCGTAGTTATGAAACTGTATCGTTTAAAAAGGATGAGACGTTCCGTTGGAAAATACAGCATTAACAGGTGAGGCGCTAAAAACCTCTCCGAAGGTTTTAAATTGTAAACAAATTTGCTTTGTAATAGTTTATCCTCAGCATCTTCGTCTGATAGTACAACGAAAGAGGTAGTATAATGATTATATAAGGCAAATTCAAAATTGGCAGTAATATTTTGATCCAGCAATGCGCCTTTAATGATGCGATATAGAAACTCTTTGTTGAGCAGTCGCACCGTATTACTATCCATTTCAATTAATTCAATATCAAGTCCTTTTTTCCCTCTTTTAGTGTTTTGGTTGGCAATAAAAGCGGCTAAGTCGGTTTCCCAGGGCATAGGATAGGGGATGATAGATTTGTACAGGGTGGTATCAAAATATACCGTATCGTATGTAGTAGAAACAAAGTTATTGCTCATATAAGTAATGGTAGAATTGATAATTCCGACAGGTTGCACCCGCGAAGCGTCTAAAATATATTTCTTAGCATGTTTTTGAAAAAGAACCGGTAGGATAGTATCTTCAGAAATTTTCATTGTGGATATAATCCCTATAGTATCCCCTTTCAGCACTTGGTCTATTTTGTTCATTACCTCTGTTACCGCATCCGAAACTTCCTTTGAAAAAATATTTCGTTGCATACTCTCGGCGTCTTTATATAGTTGAAAAATAGCAGTCATCAATAATGATGTTATCATTATCAAAACAGCAGCGATCGAGAAAATAACACGTTTTTTCATTCCAACGGCAAATAAACATGAATTTCTTTTTAATACAACACAGATGATAAAAATATTGAAGCATTTTATTATATTTGCGCCCAATAAATAAATCATTATGTCTTATGCAAAAACATTTTAAATTCCTCTTTACTCTGCTCATCAGTATGGCGCTTTTCACGGCTTTTGCGCAAAAAACCGACCTTAAAGCTCCACTCCCAATGGATCCGAGAATCATTACAGGAAAATTGGATAACGGACTAACTTACTACATTCGTGAGAACAAAAAACCGGAAAACCGCGCTATCTTCTTCCTTTCCGTTGATGCCGGCTCCGTAATTGAACGCGACGACCAGTTGGGTCTAGCGCACTTCACCGAACACATGGGCTTTAACGGCACAAAGCAGTTTCCCGGAAATACATTAGTGAGCGACCTCGAAAAGAAAGGGATCATCTTTGGGCGCGATATCAACGCCAACACCGGCTTTGAAGCCACTCAGTATTTCGTTAACCTTCCCACCGATGACAAAGAATTGTTCAACATGGGATTGAAAATTCTTGACGGTTGGGCTTTTGGGCTCTTAATGACTGAAGAAGAGATTGATAAGGAACGCGGCGTTATTATTGAGGAATGGCGTCTGTATCAAAATGCCGAAGAACGTATGTGGGAAAAAACACTGCCCATATTATTTAAAGGCTCGCAATTTGCAAAAAGGAATGTAATCGGCACATTGGAATATCTGCAAACATTTCCGTATCAGGCTATTCGCGATTACTACAAACAATGGTATCGCCCTGATAATATGGCGATAATTGTTGTGGGTGATTTTGATGGAAAAGAGATGGAAAAACAGGTAAAAGACTTCTTTACAATGAATAATAAACCTACAACGCCCCTCAACCGCCCCTATTATGAAATTCCCGGAAATAAAGAGCCTATCATTGTAATTTTAACCGACCCCGAAGCCACCAGCTCTCAATTTGAAATCATTTTTAAACAACCCAAAAGTGAAATTAAAACCTACGGTGATTACCGCCGCGACTTAGTCAGTGATTTGATTGCCGCAATGATGAACGCGCGTTTCAACGAGTTGGCAGAAAAGAAAACCACCCCCTTTAACTCCGCTTATGGCTATCTGGGAGGCTATTATTCCCGCAAAAACGATGCTTTCCAAATTGGAGGAGATTCTAAAGAAGGTAAATTACTCGCCTCGCTCGAACTGTCGCTTGCCGAACTGAAACGTATTGACCAGCATGGTTTTCTCTCTACCGAATTTGAGCGCGCCAAAACAGATTATTATACCTACGCTGAAAAAGCTGCCAAAGAAGCCAATAAAACGAATTCCGTAAATCATTCCTATAGATATTCAAGAGCATTTTTTGATAAAAATCCTGTTGTAGGCGATTCTATTAATTTTGAGATTGTTAAAACTTTTCTTTATGATATTACTTTGGAAGAAGTGAACGAAATGGCAAAAACATTTATCACAGAAGAAAATATTTCCTGCGTTTTAACTATGCCTGAGAAAAAAGAGTTGAAAGTACCTACTGAAAAAGAGGTGTTGGGAATAATAAACAAATTCAACGCTATGAAAACCAAACCTTACGTTGATAATGTAAATACGCTGCCATTTTTAGCAAAAAATCCAACCCCCGGAAAAGTAACAAAACGTACTGTTAACGAGAAATTTAACTATGTAGAGTTGCAATTAAGCAACGGTGCTACTGTGATTATTAAAAATACAGACTTTAAAAACGATGAAATTCGTTTTACGGCATTCAGTCCGGGCGGCAGTTCCTTGTATGAAGCCAATCAGTTGCCCAACGTTTCTTACGCTACAGCGGTGATTAATGATTGCGGTATCGGAAACTATTCGCAAACAGATTATTCTAAATTTATGACGGGCAAGAACTATTATCTATATTCAAATATAAACGCTTATGAAGAAGCCATTAACGGCTCAACTGCTCCGAAAGATTTGGAGACATTTTTACAACATCTTTATATGATGTTTGAAGCGCCCAGAAAAGATAAAGAGGTGTTTGACAGAAATATTGCGCAGTGGAAAGAACAAGTAGTAAACTATGAAAATAATCCGGAATGGCAGTACAGTAAATTCTCTGCCAAAGTGCGCTATCCGAACAACCCACGTCTGATTTTTATGGAAGAAAAAACCATTAAAGCCATGAATTTAGACCAAATGTTTAAAATTTATAATGAACGTTTTGCTAATGCGACCGACTTTACTTTTGTTTTTGTAGGAAATATGGATATAGATAAATCTATTCCGTTGATTGAAAAATATATAGGCGGTATTCCAATGGGTAAAAAAGAAAAAATTATCAACCGCGATTTTCCGATGGCAAAAGGTGTTGTAGATGAAAGCATCTATTTTGGTATTGCAGATAAAACGTTGATGGGACATTTTACGCAGTTGCCATACGTATGGAATGCTGAAAACAACTTGGCTAATAGTGCACTGAATAATATTATGAACATTAAAATGACCGAAAATATCCGTGAGAAATTAGGCGGCACTTATGGCGCGCGTTTTTCATTAAGTCCCACAAAAGTACCGGTAGAGAAAATAAATCTGACTGTTTCTTTGGGTTGTCAACCGGAACGTGTGAACGAAATGACCACCGAAATTTGGCGCACCATTGACGAAGTGATTGAAAATGGACCCACCCAATTGGATTTGGATAAAGCCAAAGAACAAATGATTCGCTTTTTTGAAGTAGGAATGAAAGAAAACAACAACTGGATTTCATGGTTGAAAAACTACTATGATCAAGGTGTTGAAATTTCCACTTTAGATGAGTATAAAGATAAAGTGAATGCGCTTACCGTTGAACGCATTAAAAAAGCGGCACAATATATGAAACACGACGAGAATGTGCGTACGATTTTAATGCCCGAAGCAAGAAAACAATAAAACTTATGAAACTTATGAAACACTTTGATCTTATTGTTATAGGAAGCGGACCGGGCGGGTATGTTGCCGCCATTCGGGCAAGTCAGTTAGGAATGCAAGTTGCCGTTGTGGAACGTGCAGAATTGGGCGGGATATGCCTCAATTGGGGCTGTATCCCCACCAAAGCGTTGCTAAAATCGGCACAAGTTTATAATTATGCAAAACACGCATTAGACTACGGCATAAAAATTGATGGCGCTGTTTCCCCCGATTTTGAGGCGGTAATCAAAAGAAGTCGTACCGTCTCCGAAACAATGAGTAAAGGGGTGCAGTTTCTGTTGAAAAAGAACAACGTTACCGTAATTGAAGGATTTGGGAAAATTGAAAAAAACAATACTGTGGTGGTTTCTACACAAGGAGAACCTGCGCCAAACGGAGAAAGTTACACAGCCAATCACATTATATTGGCAACGGGCGCACGGTCTCGCCAACTGCCGCATATTCCACAAGACGGCAAAAAAGTAATCGGTTACCGTGAAGCGCTTACCTTGCCGCAACTTCCAAAAACAATGGTGGTAATGGGCTCCGGCGCTATTGGCAGCGAATTTGCCTACTTCTACGCAAGTATGGGAACGCAGGTAACTATTGTAGAATATTTACCCAACCTTGTACCCATTGAAGATGAGGAGATTTCCAATCATTTGGGGCGCGCATTCCGCAAAAAAGGTATTAAGGTAATAACCTCCGCTTCCGTTGAAAATGTAGATACTTCCGGCGATTTGTGCAAAGTTTCTGTTAAAGATTCTAAAGAAAAAATTACCGAAATTGAATGTGAAGTAGTGCTTTCTGCTGTGGGCGTTACTACCAACATTGAGGGTATCGGGTTGGAAGAATATGGCGTAAAAGTGGAAAAAGGGAAAGTGCTTGTTGATGATTTCTACTGTACCAATTGTGAAGGTATTTACGCTATTGGAGATATCGTACACGGACCTGCATTAGCGCACGTTGCCTCGCACGAAGCGATTGTTTGCGTTGAGAAAATTGCCGGATTAAACGCACACCCCATCAACTATAAGTTAATACCGGGATGTACGTACACCTCGCCCGAAATTGCCTCTGTGGGAATGACCGAACAAGCCTGTGTTACAGAAGGTAGAGAAGTGTTAATCGGAAAATTCCCCTTCACTGCTTCAGGAAAAGCCACTGCATCAGGAAACAGAGATGGTATGGTTAAAGTGATCTTCGACAAACATACTCACGAGTGGATAGGCTGCCACCTTATCGGCGACAATGTTACGGAGATGATTGCCGGTGCAACGCTTGCTATGAATAAAAAAGTTACCGGTAAAGATATTCTACATTCCGTGCACCCCCACCCCACCCTTTCTGAGGCTATTATGGAAGCCACCGCTGCGGCTTATGGTGAAGCAATTCACTTATAAAAACAACTTAATGAATAGAACTTTATTCTTTTCTCGTTGCTATTTTATTTTAATCGGTATTTCCGTTTTATCCGTTCCTTTTACTTCATTATTATATTTCTTTACCACTCCACTGCTGTTAATAGTTTGGATTATTGAAGGTGATTGGAAAACAAAATGGAATCGTTTGAAAGAACCAAATACACTCATAATTATCTTCGCCTTTGTATTGTTTTGGTTCATAAATGTCATCGGACTTTTTTACTCTAATGATATAGTGAGAGGACTTATGAGAACTTATGATAAATTGCCCTTTTTAGTATATCCCCTCGTTTTTTTTACGTTAGACAAAGCATTTTTTACAAAAGAAAAACTTTACCATTTATTTAAAGCCTTTCTCTGTGTTACTGTCATTATGCTTTTAATATGCTGGGGAAACGCTATTATTCAATTTCTTATAACAAAGAATCCCCATTGTTTTTACTATATCTACTTCTCCAAATTTTTTGGGCATCCCTCATATTGCGTTTGTATTGTTTGTATTGCATTCTGTGTTGCCTTTTATTTTTTAAACCACGCAAAAAAGAACAGATGGTTATGGGTAATTCTATTGTTTTTTTACAGCATTTCAATCTATTTCTTTCAATCAAGAAGCGGAGTTTTTGCTTATATCGTAATACTTATTCTCTCTTTATTCTTCTATTTGAATAACCACAAAAAAGAGTATGGGCGCGTGGCAGTTCTATTTTCAACCGTACTGCTCATAGCGGTTATGCTCATTAAATTTTTCCCCTTTAGAGTAGGAGAATACGCAAACATTGACCATTTTCAAGACAAGAGTTTTGCAGAAGAGATATTTGAAACAAGATATGATATCTGGCAAATCAGTTATAAGTTGGCAATGAAAAACAAAATGTGGGGTATTGGCACCGGTTATAACAATGAATGCTATCTATCTGATACCGATGCAGAACTTATTAATATCCATACTGCCTTTATCAACACTCATAATCAATTTTTGCAAACATTTTTAGATCACGGTATCTTTGGACTTTTTGCAATTGTTTTTCTTGTTTTATACTCGTTTTATTATGCT
>WRGQ01000121.1 GCA_009787115.1 Bacteroidota bacterium | reverse complement strand
TGACATTGCCAATTTATATACGACTCCGCAGGAGTCGAACATCCGAAATGACCTCTTTTTTCTATAAATATGCAATTCCTTTGGAATTGTGTGTTCGTAAGATTTTTCATAGAAACTCAAAAGAAAAATTAACCTAATTTTTTTTATAGCAAAAAACTTTTTCTTAACCACACAATCAGTGCTTATCTTTAGTTGCATAAATTTTTTTCTATTTTCGACGCGTTATTTAACAGAAAATAATAACCTTTAAAAATATACTAATATGAACAATTACAACAATTTATCTTGGGACAACATTAAAGCGATGTTTGTCGAAATCGGCAGAAAACAGGAAGAAACTGACCGACAAAGAAAAGAGAATGAGCGCTATCTAAAAGAATTACATGCCGAAAACGAGCGCTATCTAAACGAAAAATTTGCCGAAACAGATCGGCAAATGAAAGAAACCGACCGGCAAATAAAAGAACTTAGTCGTAATCTGGGAGGTATTACTACCAGCAACGGCGAAATAGCAGAATCTTATTTTGTAAACAGTTTTTCTAACGCTATGCAATTTGCAGGACAAGAATATGATGGTTTTGACAGCAATATTAGAAGAAAAGACAAAAAACTTAATCTGCAAGGCGAATACGATTTGGTGCTGTATAACTGCACATCGGTGGTTATTATTGAAATAAAATACAAAGCACGTGAAAAGGATGTGCAGAAGTTATTGCTGAAAGCGCCAATCTTCAAGCAGTTATTTCCGCAGTATGCTAATTATGATATTTATTTGGGCATTGCAGCGCTTCATTTTGAAGAAAAGTCTGAAAGCGAATCTATCGAACAGGGGATTGCCGTAATTAAGCAAGTGGGTGATAATATGGTAATTAACGATGCTCATTTGAAAGTGTTTTAGAATGGAGAATTGAAAATTGAGATGTGAGCTTTGGAAGAGAGATTGCTATCGTTTTGGTAGCATTCCTGAAAATAATCAAAATTATTTAGAAACAATTCTAAAGATAGAACAGTGGCAAGGTCTGTTTTGGAAGATATTTTTTTCTTTTTCATAAATTAATTTGAATTTATAAGTTGATAAAAATACTGTATTTTCGCAACCATTTATAAAAAATTCAATGAACATGAAAAATACTGTTATCTGTTTGTTTTTAAGTACATTATTATTAACAGGATTAACTACTTTTGCGCAAACGGGGAAAAAACCGGAACTCATAACAAAAGAGATCTTTAAGCAAAAAGTTTGGAACTACGAAACCAGCCCGAATGAATTTAAATATCTGGGAGACAAGCCTTGTGTGATTGATTTTTATGCCGACTGGTGCGGGTGGTGCAGAAAAATTGCCCCCTTTATGGAAGAACTCTGTAATACGTATGATGGCGAAGTATATTTTTATAAAATTAACACTGATAAGGATAAAGAATTACAGGGATTGTTTCAAATAAAGGGTCTCCCAACGGTTTTACTTGTCCCTGCAAAAGGGGAACCGACCTCCATTCGCGGCGCTGTATCCAAAGAGCAATATGACCAAAGTATAAAACAAGTGCTGTTGCAAAAGCAATAATATTATGTTCAATTTTTTTATTTTCCTGCAAATTATTTTTGCTACTTATACGCCGGTTGAGAAACCTCAAAAGCCGTTAGCACAACTTTCAACTGTTGAAATTAACCAACTGTTTCAGGAAGTCAATCAAAACTTTAAATCGGATGCGCTTAAAGCGGAGTTGAATCATCTTTGCGAAAATCTGAATGGAAGCGTGCTTATGGCATTCGGCAATCAGGTTTTATTCAAAAAGGAGGTAGGGTACAAACGTTTGGCAAAAAAAACACCCGAAAATATCATTGACGCTGAAACACTTTTCGATTTGGCTTCCATATCCAAACAGTTCACGGCGGCTGCCGTTTTAAAATTGAATGAAGAAAAGAGATTGAGTTTGACTGACAATGTTACGAAGTTTCTGCCATATTTTCCATATAAAAATATTACGATTAAACATTTGCTGACCCATACCTCAGGCTTGCCCGAATATATGGATTTCCCCGAAAAAGATTTTAATCAGCAGATGCCTTTAAGTAATACTCAATTAGAAAATTATTTAGAGCGCATAAAACCTAAGATATTATTTCAACCCGGCGTACGCTTTAAATATATTAATACGAATTACGCTTTATTAGCATTGATTGTTGAGACGATCACCGGATTATCTTTTGAACAATATGTAAGAAAAGAGATTTTTACTCCAGCCGGACTTCATCTTACCTGTTTCGCCACAGAACTAAATACCAAAATCAATTACGCCAAAGGACATTTAGCCGATAGAAGCGAGCGCCCGTTCCATTTTCAAAACGGCGTAATTGGAGATAAAGGCGTTTATACAAATGTGGAGGAACTGTATCGCTGGATGAAGTCCTATTTAATAGATTATAAAGTACTTCCCCAAAATATAGTGGAGCAGGCAACACAACCTCAAAATAAACTGTTAAAAGGGACACCATCCGAGCTGTATGGATATGGTTTGCGTATTGAGGATGGTGCTAACGGATATTTGGTGTATCACGGCGGATTGTGGCGCGGGTTTCAGAACAATATGGTCTATCGCCCTTCCGACCAATATATTTTTATTGCGTTGAGTAATTTTAGAAATAAGGCAATACTGGGGGTAAACACAAAACTACTGTGCATTATTGACGGCGCCTAACCGCCATTGCCGGTCTCAAAATCACTAATCTAATGGGAGTTCCCGTTTATGAAGTGCAAAAGGTATCTTCAAATACCATTCAACTGCAAAACGCTGTAACCGGACACTATTTTGTTATTATGATATTAAAAGACGGCTCGGTGATAACGCAAAAGATGATGATACAGTAGTTTTTATAGAACTCTGATAACTCTGATCAGGCGTGATTAACCTGATAAAAAATCAGATAAAATCATTAACATACCTCTTTTTTGAAAAGTTTGTGTTTTTTTGCACGTTTATTTAACAAAACCCATATTGTATGAAAACGTTTACTTTAGGTGGAGTGCATCCGGAAGAAAATAAATTTGCAAGCCAACAATCTGTAGAAGAGTTTCCCATTCCAAAAACTGCTACGGTTTTTATTCACCAGAATTTGGGTGCGCCGCCTGTGTGTCAAGTCAATAAAGGCGATACCGTAAAGGTCGGCACAATGCTGGCAAAGGCAGAATCGTTTATCTGCGCTAACGTACATTCACCCGTTTCGGGAAAAGTAATACAGGTGGACGATATTGCCGACAGTTCCCATTTTAAGAAAAAAGCCGTTGTTATTGAAGCGGAAGGTGACGAATGGGAAGAAACCATTGACCGCTCTCCCGAAATTGTTAAAGAGATAAAACTCAACAAACAGGAGATTATTCAACGCATTAAAGATTGTGGCGTTGTAGGTTTGGGTGGCGCATGTTTCCCTACCCACGTCAAATATATGCTTCCCGAAGGAAAAACTGCTGAATACCTGTTGATAAATGCCGCTGAATGCGAACCTTATATCACCGTTGACCACAGAATTATGCTGGAAAAAGCGGAAGAATGTCTGGTGGGCATGAATGCTTTAATGATAGCATCGGGCGCTAAAAAAGCCAAAATCGGTATCGAAAACAATAAGAAAGATGCTATTAAACACTTAACGGAAGTTGCCAAACAATATCCTGACATTGAAGTGGTGGCGCTGCATGTAAAATATCCGCAAGGCGCTGAAAAACAACTTATAAAATCGCTGATTAACCGAGAAGTGCCCGACGGGAAACTCCCCATTGAAGTGGGCGCTATTGTGAATAATATCACCACCTGCTTTGCTGTGTATGAAGCCGTGCAGAAAAATAAACCGCTCATTGAAACATACTTGACGGTTACCGGAAAAAAAGTAGAGCATCCCAGAAACTTTAAAGTGCGCATTGGCACGCCTGTTATGGATATATTGAATACCGTCGGCATTCCCGAAAACACCGGAAAATTGATTGCCGGAGGTCCTATGATGGGAAAAGCGGTTTCTAATATGAATTGCTTCGCTGTGAAAGGATTAACAAGTTTGTTACTGATGGACGAAAAAGAGAGCAAGCGCGGTGAAGTGGAACCTTGCCTCCGTTGCGGAAAATGCAACTACGGCTGTCCGCAAGGATTGGAACCCTATCTCTTATCGGCGTTATCCATAAATAACCGCTTTGAAGAATGTGAGGCAAACGGCGTTTTAAATTGTTGTGAATGCGGCTCTTGTTCATTCACTTGCCCGGCAAACCGTCCCTTGTTGGATTACATTCGCCTTGCTAAAAATAAAGTAATGGCATCCAAACGTAAATAAATGAAAAATACTGATTTTGTGGCAATTGCCAAACAGGTACTTCAATCGGAAGCAGATGCCATTTTGCGTTTGCAAGATTTTATTGATGACGATTTTGTAAAAGCCTTACATCTCATAAAAGATGCCCCCGGACGTCTCATTGTTACCGGAATTGGAAAAAGCGCTCTAATTGGTCAGAAAATAGTGGCAACTCTCAATTCTACAGGCACTCCGGCAATTTTTATGCACGCGGCAGAAGCCATTCACGGCGATTTGGGAATTATTCAACCCGAAGATGTTGCGCTATGTATTTCAAAAAGCGGAAATACTCCGGAAATATCCGTATTAATTCCTTTTCTTAAACAACAGGGCAACAAATTTATCGCCTTAGTAGGCGACACCAACTCGTTTTTGGCAAAGGAAGCCGATGTGGTACTCAATTGTTCGGTAGAGCGTGAGGCGTGTCCTAACAATCTGGCGCCCACATGCAGTTCCACCGCACAATTGGCAATAGGTGATGCCCTCGCAAGTTGCCTGATAGAATTACGAGGATTTACCCCCGAAGATTTTGCTAAATTTCACCCGGGCGGCATACTGGGCAAACGTTTGTATATTAAAGTACAAGACCTTTACAAATTCAACGAAATCCCAATGGTTTCTCCCGATGCCCCAATGCCGGAAGTGATTTTAGAGATTTCAGGAAAACGTTTGGGCGTTACGGCAGTAATGGAAAACGGCAAAATAGTGGGCGCCATTACCGATGGAGACTTGAGAAGAATGCTCCAAAACAATCCGGAATACACGCACCTGCGCGCCAAAGACGTAATGACCATACATCCAAAAACCATCACCGAAGATATTCTGGCAGTTGAAGCATTAGAAATTATGAAAGCAAAAAATATTACTAACCTCTTTGTAGTGGATACTATTGGCAGATATTTAGGCGTGTTACATATTCATGATATTATTAAAGAAGGAATTGCGTAGCAATTGTGTTGTATGATCGCGAAATCAAAATGTATTGATATATGAAATTACAATGTATCGGAGCGTCCGGAAATGAGGTAACGGGAAGCAAATTTTTATTAACCACAAACGAAAACAGAAAAATCTTAATTGATTGCGGAATGTATCAAGGCAAGGGCTTGGCAACCGATGCTATGAACCGCGATTTGGGCTTTGAGCCTTCGGAAGTGGATTTTATTCTGCTCTCACATGCTCATATTGACCATTCGGGGTTAATCCCTTACATCTACAAAAAAGGCTTTAAAGGAAAAATATTTTGCACACCGGCGACGCGAGATTTGTGTGCCATTATGCTTCCCGACTCCGGTAAAATTCAGGAAACAGATACGGCGCAATTCAATAAAAAGCGGGCATTGCAAAAATTGCCTCCGGTGGAGCCGCTTTACACTATGCAAGACGCGGCAGCCTGTATGGGGCATTTCATCAGTATTCCGTATAATCTTACGTTCTCTCTCACCCCTGCTTTTTCGTTCGAGTTTTACGATTCGGGACATATTCTGGGTGGCGCTTCTATCTACATCTCTTTTGTTGAAGCCGGTAAAACAAAAACCTTGCTTTACACCGGCGATGTGGGGCGCTATAACAAGCGCATTTTACTCGATCCGTGCCTGTTACCGCAAGCCGACTACATTATGTGCGAGTCCACCTATGGAAACAGATTGCACGATTCTATTGAAGATGCTGAGCAAAAACTTATGCTGGTGGTTTTAGATGCCTGTGCCAAACGAAGAGGAAAACTTATTATTCCCGCATTTGCCATTGGAAGAGCGCAAGAGATTGTGTATGCACTGCATCGCCTGAAAAAAGCAGAAAATTTACCAGGTATTAGGATTTTTGTGGATAGTCCGTTAGCTGTTTCCGCAACGAATATTTTCAGATTACATTCGGAGCAGTTTAATGAAGAGATGCAACAGTTCATTCTTTTAAATCCTGACCCCTTTGGATTTGATAATTTGCATTATATCAGAACCATTGATGATTCAAAGCGACTGAACACTTACAATCAACCCTGTATTATCATTTCTGCTTCGGGGATGATGGAGGCGGGACGTGTAAAGCATCACTTGGCGAATAACATTGACAACCCGCGTACGACCATTCTTTCAGTAGGTTATTGTGCACCCACTACTTTAGGTGCCAAAATTATGCGCGGCGACAAAGAGGTCTCCATCTTTGGCGTTAAATACAAAGTAAGAGCGCATTTGGAAAGTTTACAATCCTATTCCGGTCACGCAGATTACAACGAGTTGCTGCGTTATTTAGATACTCAAAATCCGGAATTAGTTAAGAAACTCTTTATTATTCACGGGGAAGACGATGCAAGAGCAGCATTCGCCGACAAACTTGTAAACGCAGGATTTGGAAATGTGGCTATGCCGAAGTTTAAGGAAGAGTATGAGGTATAAGAGAAGAAATAGATTTTTAGCCAGAAAATAGCATTTTCATCTTTTCTAAAAACAAAATCCCAACCCTACAATATTATTTACAGGTTTGACATATTTTTGTTGTGTGAAATCTATTGAAAAACGGTATTGAAAAGTGTAGCGCAATGCTAACCCCGCTTTTGGATTTTTGCCAAATGGAATTTTAACTAAAATTCCCGCTTCAGGGGAAACGGCATGATATGTATCATGGTTGGTTTGTATTCCCACTGCGGTATATCCTAATCCGAAAGCAATCCAAATTGGCGTCCATTTATTGATGGAAGGTCTTACAGTAGCGCCGAATGCAGCATCAATTTCAGGTCTCTCTCTTTTTGTGGGGAAATTTCCTCTGAACGATTCAAATATATCAGGGTTAAATAAAAATGTGAAGTATCCTCCCCATTTTCTATCTCTGTAACTCCCTACAGAAACCCCGAAGGGCGTATTGATTGCCCACTGGTAGGTGATAACAGCGAGAAGTTCTTTTTTCTTCAACTCAAATTCTTCAACATCTTTCAAATCTTTTTCCAATATTTTCCGGGTTTCGGGATCTTTTGTGTAGCAGTTATACTTTACAACTCTATTGTATAATATTTTTGCTTTTTCATAATCCCCCTCTTCGAAATATTTATGAGCTTTTGTCATAATTTTATCACACAATCTGTCATTTTCCTGCTGACATTCATTATATCTTTGTCTTGCATAATTATCATTCGGATTATAAGAAAGAATTTTTGTGTAGGTTTCCATAGATGCCTGATAATCTAATAACTCAAATTGTTCTTTTGCTATTGTTCTTAGATTTAGTATAGAATCAATGATTACAATTTTTGCTACGACTTCACCGTCTGATGGTGCGTCAAAACATTTTTGTGCAGTGGCAAATTCTTCTTTGGCTTCCTGATAAGCAGTTTGTGACAAATAATTGATTGCATTTTTATAATGAATACTGTAACATTCGGAAAGATAAACATAAAATCTTAATGATTCTTTGGCTTCCAGCATTAAATTAATACTGACAGATTGAGGAAAAAGTTGGCAACTGACATATAAAATTCTATCTAAATACTGCAGGTTATCAGTGGGCAAAGTTAAGTTGTATTCAGTATATTCTCCTATGTTATTTTTAGAAGCAACGTTAACAACTTTATCAACCGAAGAAGTAAATGACAACTCAAGATTGTTTCTGGCAATAAAAGTAACACAGGCATCGGTTACTTTTGGCGCGATACAGGTTTCTGCACGAGACTCAGTATCTTGTGTGACAATTAAATGCTGAGATTTTGCCGAAAAATTAATACTCATCAAGAGTAATATTATGGCTGATGAAAAACGGATTTTAGATAATAGATGATTCATTTTTGTATATTATTTACCGGTTATATTTCCAAATGAAGTGGGGCGAAACCTCTCTTCACGCGATAATTCTTTTCCATTAAAAACAGAAGGTTGCCATGCCCGAATATGGATGACAGGATCTGCTTCCGTAAAATCAATCAAGAGAAACAAAAAACCTTCATCACTGTAACTGGATGTATTCCAATATTGTTTTAGTGTTACTCCATAGATCTCAGGATATTTTGGATGTTTCATTATTTCAATGTCATTAAAAACAACATTGATATATTTTATTGCATTAAAAATAATTCTAAGTTTTTTCAGGTATTGTTCCTTAGTTTGTGTAACATATTCAATTCTTTCGGTTGATAAGTTGTTTTTTAACACCTGGTCGGAGTTTGGTCTTTCTTTAATTACCTTTCCTGTAATAATGAGCGCGTTATTGCTAAATACTTTTTCCAAACACTCGATATCTTTTGTGTTGTAGGCTGTACGAAATTCCTCAACGAAACCTGCAATTATTTCTCTTCTGGCGTACTCCTGTACGGAAAAGTTAGGGTCTAAAAAATCTGTTAAAGCGTGAACCGCAACGAGGATATCGTCAATATTGCCGTCATCGGTAAAATTAATGACGATGTCTTGTGCCTGTTCTTCTTCAGGGGCATCCAGCATAGTTACCGGAATGTCGCGTATCTGATAACCGCCTTGAGGTCGTGTAAGGCATTTCCTTTCCACGTTGGTAACCGGACAAATCATTACGCTTGTTTTCCACAAAGACAATACCTTAATAGATGCATCTAATGAGATATTAATGTTTGATAAATTTGGAAATTCCCCTTCCATCATAGCCTTTCCCATTGCGGTAAGTAAAAGCGATACATTCTCTTCAATTTTGGCTTTCAGTTTTGCATCGTTAAGCCCTTCGGTAATGCTAAGGTTTGTTTTTTCTATTTGTGTATAAACCCTGCCGCCAAGTAATATGATTACTAAAATAAATAAAAGTTTTGTGCGCATATTCATTCTCTATTAAAAAGGTTTGTAATATTATGTTGTGGAATATTAGAATAGAAATCTGCCTGAAGTATTCCATTTTTTTCAAAAAGAGTATTGACAGGTGTTTTAATGGTCAATAAGTGCATATAATTGAACATTCTGTTGTATAAAATAACGGTGGCGTCCAAGATATTCGGTTGGGAATCGTCCACGTGAGTATAAATATCAAATTCAGTTTGAAAAAAACATATAAAATCGCTTGGTCTTATTTCAAATTCAGGGGAGAAGTTTCCGTACATCCGATGTTTGATATGTAGTTTTAAAGATGTTTCAATCTCTTTAATGAGTAACAAATTTTGTAAAGAAAAAGTAGGGTTATCAGTATTGAAAATCGGGGCGAGCCGGTCATTGGTATCTTTTGTTAAATAGGTGTTTGAGTTTAGATTGGGCATGGTAAATGTTTGTCCTTTTCTTATGAAAATGTTTGGACTGTTCACGTCAGATTCCAATTCATCGGAAGTAATAAATGTAAAATTTTCGGGAATATTTTTACAACGGTTATTCGGTAAAAGTTCACTGATTGTTATGTCGGATTCTTTTTTATTAGTACCGAAAATAAGCTCTCTTGAAGCAGGGAAAGTAACCGCAAACTGTTCTCCGTTTTTCAATTGCCAACCGGCATAATAGATTGTTTCTTCCTGCAGCAGCGTAAATTGTAAAGGCGGTTGCAACTTAGCAAGCAACGTTTGGATAGTCGGAGTTTTGATATCCCCTGACAGCATACTTTTTTCTTCAAGAGTAATGCTATATTCCTGTAGTTTTTTTGTTACATCGGCAGCGTTTTTTTGCAATATTAATTCGAGCATCAGCCGTTCAATAAAGTTGCAAACAGGTTCATTGATCATCTTTTTAGTTTCAGGACTAAACAAAGAAACCCCGATATGCTCAATATCCTTTTTGTTGTTGTATTGAATAACTAACTGCTTTCCTTTAATGATTTGAGAACAGTTGAAGATACTGTCTGTTGCGGGCAAGCAGGTTTTGTGGAGTAACTCTCCGATTTCGGTCAGTTTTTTGGAAGCAAAAGTCTGTGCATACAATTCAGTTGCACATAAAAGGAACAGGGATAATATGAAATAGATTGATGTTTTCAATAGTTGTTGATTTTTTCTCTAAATAGTTTTACAGGTTCTCCATTTCTTATAACTTTACCTTGAATGACCATTCCGTTTTTCATTTCTCCCTCAAAGATATCTCCGGGTTGTGCTTCAAATGTCTCCAAAGAACTATAAACAGAGGTAAGGGTGGTTGGGGTGGTAAAAATTGTTTTCAGTTTTTCACTGTTAGATGAAACATTATTCAGCAAAGCAGGAGGCTCAGTTTTATCCTTAGACGCAGAAGCAGAGATTGGAAATGTAGGATCAAGAATAAGAAGTTGTTTGTAAATTTCTAACGCATCTTCATTTCTATTTTCCCGCTCTGCTTTCTGTGCCGCATGATAAAGTTTTAACACGTCTTCTTTGGTAACACTTTCCTGAGCATTAGCAAGCCAACAACTCCCTAGAATTAATAAAGCCAATACTAATATTTTTTTCATACTATCCTATATTGTTGATTTTTAATTTTTTGAATAATTAAGCGCAAAAATAAAAAAAAAACTGTATTATTGTTTTCTATTTTTTTAGTACCCGAAAATCTCCTCTTTCGTCAATTTCTTAATCTTGCCTATTTTTTCCAGACCTTTGAGGTTTAAATCTTTATAATCTCCCAAAATACAATAGGTATAAGGTCGGTTTTTCACATATTCTTTTTGAAATGCAACCACATCGTCTAAAGTCATATTTTGAACATTGTCGAAAACATCTTTACGGCGGTCGGTCGTGTAGCCAAATTCTTCATCATCTAAATAATGCCAAAGGATATCTGCACGCAATATGCGTTCGGTACGGATATAGGTAAGCATACTTTCTTTAGCAATATCAAATGCCTTTTGCGATTCCGGCATTTCGTTTAAAATCTCCATAAACGCGCCGATAGCCTCCATCATTTTATCGTTTTGCGTAGCGATAAAAGATTGGATGTAATAAGAATATTGAGGTTTTGCAGGGTCAATATATCCAGCCCAAGCCGAATATGCCAAGCCACGCGCTTCTCTCATTTCCTGAAATACAATACTGCTCATATTGCCGCCAAAATATTCATTATACAGACCCCTAATCGGTTCAATCTTTTTATCAAAGCTTCCGCCTTTAAATACCATACCCATATAGATTTGTTTGGCATCGTATTCTGCCAACAATACGCTGTTTTCTTTCACCTCTTGTTGCACAAAATTAATGGCTGTTGGAACGGGCAATAATTCTTCGGCAACCATGTGTTTATCATTAATTAAGGTCATAATTTGTTGTTCAGATAAAGGACCGTAGTACAAAATTTTATGCTCATAATTTTTCAAATTTTTGGTTCTGGCAACCAGCTCATCAGGGTTCATGGCTTTTAGTTCATTTTTAGAGAGGATATTTGTGGTTGGTGATGAAGCGCCCCAGATGGCATAATTTCTTAATCTTGAGAAATTATATTGTTGATTTAACTTGTTGTCGGCGCGTTCTTTTAGTATATCATCCACTAATCCTGCATAAATATCCATATCGGCTTGTGCGTCTGCCAAGCGTTCTTCGAGCAAATTCATGGCTTTTTCAAAATTATCGCTTAATCCGTTGATATACACGAATACTCTATCGTTTGAAGCAGATACGCCAAACCGGCAAGCCAATTTATACAATTCGCTTTTAATCTCTTCGGCAGTGTGTTGCGATGTTCCCAAATAGTCTAAATAGGTAAAGGCGGTTCCCAGCGCTTTGTCATTATTATTCCCCATTTCATACACGTAAACCAATTCAAACAAGGGATTTATGCTATTTTTTATGTATAACAAAGGAATATTGTTTTTTGCGGATAATTTTGCCATATCTTTATCATAATCAATAAAAACGGGTTCAATGGGGGTTACGGTTCGCGCTTTAATTTCTGCAAGAAAATCGCTTTCACTATCCCGATTTGTTGCAATAGGGGTAATGGTTGGTTTTTCGATCTTCTTATCGTTTGGTTTTCCTTCTCTTTTATAAATCACTGCATAATTGTCGTTAAAATATTGATTACAAAAACCAACAATATCCTGTTTTGTCAGTTTGGATTGCTCATCAATTTTTGCAACTTCATCTTTCCATGCTACATTGTTAACAAACGAATTTAAAAGAAGATAAGCAGTATATTGTGTAGATTGCTGTTGGTAATATTTATTTAATTTAAAGTTGTTGATAACGGCTTGTAGCAGTTCCTCGTTAAATTCTCCTTTTTTCAACAGTTCTAACTGTCCTAACAATAAATCTTTCACTTCTTCTAATGACTGTCCTTCTTTCGGTGTGCCTTCCATAGCAAAAACAGAATAATCGGCAAGCGCTTCGGTATAACAGGAAGCGTCTAAAACTTTCTGTTTCTGCAACAAATTCAGATCTATTAATCCTGCTTTTCCGTTATTTAACATGTA
>WRGQ01000120.1 GCA_009787115.1 Bacteroidota bacterium | reverse complement strand
GCAGCGCCCATTTCAGCGATAATAATCGCATTTACAAACGTTTCCACATTGTTTACCACAGTAGGTTTATTCAAATAACCGTGTGTAACAGGGAACGGAGGTTTGTTGGTAGGTTCGCCGCGATGTCCTTCCATAGAGTGGATGAGGGCGGTTTCTTCGCCGCAGATGTATGCGCCGGCGCCGAACATCAGGTCTAATTTGAATTTAATACCGAGCGCTTTAATATTTTGCTCCATTCTATCAATAGCGATACGCAATTTGGTTTGCATATATTTATACTCGGCGCGGATATAGATAAACCCCTCTTTTGCGCCGGTAATGTAAGCGGCGAGGGTCATTCCCCAAATCACCTTTTCGGCGGCGTTGTCTAAGATTTCTCTATCTTTGAACGTTCCGGGTTCGCCTTCATCGGCGTTACAAATGATGTATTTATCAGGGGATTGTTCTGCTTTTACTAACTTCCATTTTAAACCGGTGGGGAAGCCTGCGCCCCCGCGACCGCGAAGTCCGGAATCAATAAGTTCTTCAATAAACTCATCTTTTCCCATTTTCATAATTTTGTGCATCACAGCGCTATAATCAATATCTTTCTTAAAGATAAGGTCTGTTCTTTTAACTGTACTTGTTGGCATAATGTGATAATTTTACTGATTAAACCTATTTTTTCATATAATTTACGAGAATATCCTTTACCTTTTCAGGAGTAAGTTTAGCATATTGCTCGTCGTTAATTAACATGGCAGGACCTTCGTGGCACATTCCCAGGCAATTGGTATAGTACAATGAAAACTTGCCGTCGGTAGTCGTTTCGCCCGGTTTAATTCGGAGCAGTTCGTAAATAGCGTCCACAATATCCTCTTTACGTTTCATATCGCAAACAATAGTTTGGCAAACACGGATAACGTATTTTCCCTGAGGTTTTGTGTCGAAAAAGGAGTAGAAAGTAGCGGTGCCATACACTTCTGCCGCAGGCATATCCAGCTCGCGGGCGATGGTCGTCATACTTTCTTCACTGAGAAAATAGTACTGGTTGATTACCTCATGAATGATGGGCAACAAACTTTCCCGTTTTCTGCCATACTTGTTTGCAAGTTGGCTAATGAATTCTTCGCAATTTGTCATAAATTTTAATATATTTTGTTTTGTTTAATAATGAGTTACTAAAAGAAGCAGCGCTTTCTTTAAAACGGCGGCAAATATATTATTTCTTTTTATTTTTCTATTTTTGCACCTGATTTATTAATAAAATTTAATGCGTATGATATAATCGTTTCCATTTTATCGGGAAAAAACAGATAATAAGAGTGTTACTATGTTCTTGCCTTTGAAACCTGAGAAACTTCAAAAGTATTATAAGTAAAAGCATTTGCAGTATGTAGTTTTGATTTATTTACTATTACAGATGTTTTTCATACCACAAAGGCGGATATGTCAAGTCCGCTTTTTTATTTGTTTCATTGTAAAAAAAAATAATGAATCATCATAAATAATACTATGACAAACATCCTGTTAATCGAAAAAAATAAAAAAAAACTGTCGTGGAAGAACCTGATATATATTGCAGATTTGTTTGAAGCGTCCAATGTAAAACATCTTTCACTATTGGGGGACGAGTCTGCGTTGCACCCCGATATTGTTGATTATGTGCTGTACCTGCTTCAACGGAACTTTTGCGTCAATGTAGTTACCGGCGGCATCGTAACAAACCGGATTTTGGAAACAGCCCAAAACTATCTTCTGAAAATTCCTGTGGAAAATCTCTCTTTTGTTTGCAATTATAACCACCCCGACTTTTTAACTGCCAATGAAACAAAACAGATAGACAAGTTCCTTACAACATTTTCAAAATATATCTCATTAAATTTTAATCTATCTCAAAAAGATTTTGAGTTGAAGTTTCTTGTAGATACGATTATCAAATACAATTTAAAAAAACATATTCGGTTAGGGTTGGCGCAACCCATACGCGAACAGAAAAACGAATGTTTAACCTTGAATGAAATACGTGGAATTGTTGAAAATATTGGAAATCAATTAGAAATATTGGAAAAAAACAGAATAACCCTCGATTTCGGTTGCGGAATGCCGTTGTGTATTTTCTCAAATAATGACATCGGTCGTTTGTTCAGGTTGAATAAAGGCAAAGTAGTTTTTCCCTGTTGCCCGACTATTGATATTGATACCCCAACCATTGATATTGATACGGATATGCAGGTGTGGACTTGTTTTCCCCTGTTCGCTTATGAAAAAAAATCGCTATATGATTTTGATAATATTGAAGATATTCAGAAATATTTTTCCGAACAGCACAGTAATTTACGAAAAGATAAGAAGGGGATGTTTGAGGAGTGTAAAACTTGTATGTACTTAAATGAATTGTGTACGGGAGGGTGTTTGGCACAATTAGTGAATAATGAATAATGAATAATGAACAATATATTATGGAACATATTTTAATTATGAGGGATATTGAGGAGGTGATGGAGGTAGAAGGCAAAACCATTGTTTTTGAAACGAACCGTATTGATAACATAGAGAATATTAGAGATACTGTTTCAGAAAACAATCGGTTGTTTTGTGTCAAATTGCGTCTCAATCAAGAAATTACATCTATTGTTTTTAAAGAAGAGTGGCAGAATATACCATTGGTTTTTTATCCCACAGGTTTGGGGAATGTTAGAGATTTGATTGGGGCGCTACCTTTGATTAGAAAGCCGAATATTAAATTTTTTCTTGATGGTGGAAAGGAGCAAAACTATGAAGCCGTGCAGATTTTATCTTCGTTAGGCGTCCATTCCGGAATCTTAATCAACGAAAATGCGGATTGGGAAAAACTGACCGATCTGATGTATTATGCGCTGTGCGGTAAAGTTCCACACGCACCGATAGAGCCGTTTCAATATCTGTATGATATTTATAACAGAAATACGATTGCCGATTATGATGCGGTGTTTTTTAACGATACGGATGTGTTTGAGTGTTTTACCACAAAGGACACAAAGAACCACCCACTGCCCCCTCCAAAGGAGGGGAATGCGTGGCAGGAGTTTTGTTACGAAGCCTCGCCCTGCGCGGCGTGCGAAGGCTGGAGAATCTGTTTGGGAAAATATGCCGCGTTGGAAGATAAAACCGAATGCCGGAACTTTACCGGTAAGTGGCTAAACCTTATAGAAAACATTAAATTTAAAGAACCAACCGGTTAAAAGTCGTACTGAAACAACAAATTAATTCTGTTCGCGTAGCCTTTAGCGTTGTTTAAATTGCATTTTTCACCCCACACATATTCAATACCGACATTGGCGAAATCATAAAAATTCCAAAAAGTATTTACGGCAAAATAATGACCATATTTGTAATACCAAGGGGCATGCTGTTCGTAAAGTTCTCTATCTCCTTTGGGAGTCTCCAATTTTGTAATTCCATAAACTACATTAGAGTGAATTTTTTTGGTCCAATATTGTTGAAGTGCAAAATATCCGCCATACATCCACACAGTATTTACTTTTTTATTTCCTTCAAGAGTTGGAAGCAATTCATAACCAAACAGAGACAAATCCTGAATATAGGTGGCTATCCCTTTCCCCCCATCAAGTTGATAATAGAGTCTGGCTTCTTTCCACAAATTAAAAGTACCGCTTAAAGCGAAACCACCGGCAGGGATATAAACAGATTTTTTTGTTTGTGCAGAATCTCCGTAATTAATCATACTTAACAAGGCGCCCAACTGCACGTGCCCAAATTTTCCACTATATTTAATATGTGCAATAAAATCGGGAATGTGTTGTTTTTGAGAATATATCTTAAAAGGTTTAACATACTCTTCTTCCATTAAAAGATCTGACATCTCAACGGCAAAAGCAGCCTGAAGTTTGTCTTTATAATAATAAGTATAGCGAATCATCGGGTGTCTCAGTGCAATCTGGTTGTTTGGACCTTCGCCGTCTATGGTGGCAGGCGCAGCCTGTAAATCCATAAATGTACTCCACGTTTGCCCTACGGTTAATCCTAAAAAAGAGACATAAGCATGGCGTAACTTAAATGCATTGTTTGCGCCCAAAAAACTACCCTCAGTAAAGGCAACAATAGGGTATTGCTTGATGCGCCCCACCACTTTTACATTCAACCGCGAATAGTTGGCAAAAATGTCAAATTGTCCGTAATTATTAGTAGGAATAGGGATTAATGAAGTTACAAAATCATAACCCGGAATACTCCCTGCAAAATCGGCAAATGCTACCAATCTAATCGTTCCGCCTATACCGAACTTAAAAGTTTGGTCTTCATTGGCAATCATAAATCTCGGATCGCTTTTATCGAAATTGGCTTTCTGAAAATATCCCTGTTCCGGATTATACATCCTGTACCACAGCGTATCGGATACTTTGATTAACTTTCCTCCCAATACTTTCTTTTCATTTTTAGATTTTGACACAATATCTTGTTGTGCAACGCTATTAACATAGAGTAACAGACAGGAAATCAACGTTAAAAAATAACTTTTCAGACTCATAATGATATTTTTTGCGAAATAATAATATTTTTCAAATGTTTCATATTTTTGTACAGAAATTTCTGTGTATAATCATCGTTGGCTGCAAGGCTGGGGGAAAACGATATGATACAGGAGAAAATCGTCAACAAAGAGATCGCAAAAATGATTGCTCCAACCAACTTAACTACCAACGACTCCTGCGGTATCTTAATAGACGGTTTTCAATTGCCGTTCCTAATCTGAACCAAATATTTAAGCAGCTAAAAAACGGTAAACTTTTTCCATTTGTTTTTTTTAAATTCTTAACCAAAAAACATACGGTTGATTCCTCCCGAATTATGATTTTAGGTGTTTTAGAGAGTAACGAACGAACGAATGAACTCCATTCTGAATAAATTGTCGGACGGGATAGAGAAGAGATATAGAATTTACGAGAAAAAGATATTGAATAATGTTACGTAGCAGCAAAGCGCAGTTAGCAGACTTTGAAATTTAGTACAAGATGAGTAGATGGCGTACCGTTTAAAACTTTTACTATTTTTGCGGCGGTTGCTCGCAGGGAAGTCCGGTTGGAAGCCGCCACCCCACCCCGCGAAACCATCAACACATAATTATTCAAACCTTATGGCAAAAAATTTAGAACAAGAAGAATTAGGCAGTATCAATATTATTGCCGCCGGAACAACACTAACGGGAGATTTGATATCTTCTGGCGATTGCAGAATTGATGGTGTTTTAAAAGGAAACATCACCTCCAAGTCAAAAATCTTTATTGGTAAAACAGGAATCATTGAAGGAAAAATTCAATGTCATTCCATTGAGGTTGAAGGGGCAGCCAAAGCAGATATTACCGCCACCGAAATTCTTTCGTTAAAAGCGTCTGCAGTGCTAACCGGAAATATCAAGGTAAGTAAAATTTCTATCGAACCCGGTGCAAACTTTGTGGGCAATTGTGTGATGCAGAATCCATCACCTACCCCAATTCCAGGTATTGAAAACGAGTAATCCCTTCTGATGAGTAAAATCCCTATTCGTAAATTTTCGTACAGACTGATACTATTCTCGGTGATCATTGCTGCACTTGGGGCGCTGTTTCAATGGTGTTTTCCAAAATATGCCTCGCCTGCTATTCCTTTTGTTGTTATCTTCTTCTTCTTTATTACCCTTTTCACACTCTATATAGTTTTAAGAAAACCAAATCAGGTTTCGGGAAGAAAGTTTGTTGCCGGCTATATGCTCTCCCGCATCGTTAAAATATTCTCCATACTCGCTTTTCTAATTTTGTATATGCTTTTCAACAAAGAAGACCGTATCCGTTTTGCCGTTGCGTTTCTCGTTATCTATTTTGCTTATTCTATTTTTGAAATCGTTGCGCTTAAAAAAGAACAATGAAAAATCTTTTCGAAAATATTCGCCCATACTCTGAAGAAGAAACGATGCAGGCGGTAAAGAAACTGTTTGCCGACCCTGAGTTTGTTCTTCAACTGGAGATTTTTAGAGATAAAATTAATGTGAGCGAATGGGTAAAAGAGGTGTTAGCCTGCAAAACCCAATTTGAATTTCACCTGACTTTTGCGAATCGCGTATTCCATTATTTTGCCGAAAAAACGTGCACTAAAATTCATTATTCAGGCATAGAAAATATTAACCCCAACAATCAGTATCTTTTTATTGGTAATCATAGAGATATTGTGTTAGATTCATCATTATTACAAATCTATTATTTTAAAAACGGCTATGATGCTACGCGCTCAGCCATTGGGGACAATCTCATTTCGGCGCCGCTTTTTGTTGAATTGGCGCGGTTGCACAAAATGTTCTTAGTGCTTCGTTCCGGCACGCTCAAAGAAAAAATCAACCATACACATCTATTGTCTTCCTATATTCATCACAGTATCTTTGAAGAGAAAGAATCGGTGTGGATTGCACAGGGAAACGGCAGAACAAAAAATGGAGACGATAAAACGCAACAGGGACTTTTAAAGATGTTAACGCTGGCTGACCCTGAAAATCCTTTGGAAACTCTGAAGCAAATGCAGATTACGCCGGTTACCGTTTCGTATCAGTATGAACCTTGTGCCTGTCTTAAAGCGCGCGAACTGGCGCTCTCCGAAAACTCCACTTACACCAAACAATCCGGCGAAGACGCCGAAAGTATTATTAACGGAATTACAGGCTTTAAAGGGGAAGTTCATTTTGTAATCGGCAAACCGTTGCAACAGGAATTTGAGAATATTCCTCCAAAACTTTCACTAAACGAAAAACTTGCTTTGCTCTGTGACCAAATTGACCGCCAAATCTATATGAACTATTATCTGTATCCTCAAAACTATATTGCCATAGACATTCAAGAAAACTCCGATAGATTTTCTGCTCATTATACTCAAGAGGATAAACTATCTTTTATGAATTATTTAGAAGAACAATCTATCGTTCAGGACGTTACGAAAGAAAAAATGAAAAACTATTTGCTGGATATTTATGCAAATCCGGTGAGAAACAAGTTGAGAATTGAAAAATTAAAGAATGAATAAACCGCACACCGCATACCGCATACCGCACACCGCTTTCTGCCTTCTGCTTTCTGCCTTTTGCTTCCTTCCTGTTTTTGCGCAAAACAACAGACTAACCAACAATGAAGGGCAGTTATTGTGGCAATATAATCAAATTGTACATATAGATGAACAAAACCCAAATACAATTAGAGTTTCCTTTATTTTTATTAACGGTGTCAATCAAACGGCAATTTCGTTGCGGCAGGAACTTTTCAACTCGCAAATAGAATGGACAGAGATTTCTAATAGTAAAGCGGAAAAAGAGGATAGGGTGGAGTTTCTAACGACAAACTTAGCGCCCAACCAGTCTGTGATTTGGAGATATGTCTTAAAAACAAAAACCATTAACAAAGAGTTGATTCTGGAAAAATCTGCACTTCTCATTATGAACGCAGATTTTGAGGTACGGAAGGAGATCATTCCGGAGCAAAGGTTTCTAAAACAGTAGGGATGTTGCGCGCAACATCCCTACTGTTTATGTTTATATTAAGGATTGTCCTTAGTAGTTCAACATTACCGGCATAATCAGCATCAAGAGGTCTTCATCCGGAGAATCCTGTTCGGTGGGAACAATCAAAGCAGCGCGGTTAGGTTGAGACATCTCAAGTGATATCGTTTCAGAATCAAGGTTCTCTAACATTTCGCGTAGAAATTTTGAATTAAAACCGATATCCATAGTTTCTCCAATATAAGAACCTTTGATAACCTCTTCGGCTTTATTGGAAAAATCCAAATCTTCTGCTGTAACTACTTTCTTTTCATCTGATAATGAGATTCTTACCTGAAAAGTGGATTGATTGGAATATATCCCTACACGGCAAATAGATTTATGAAAATCTTTTCTATCCACTACAAATTTATTAGGGTTGTCTTTAGGAATAACGGCTTGATAAGCGGGGAATTTTCCTTCTTTTAATGAAGAGAAGAGCACAATATTTGCAAAAGAGAAACGAATATGGTGGGTATCGGCAGTATATTCTACTTTTACTTTATCATTCACTCCCGATAATGTAGATTTAAGTTGCGTGATAGGTTTTTTAGGCAAAATAAAGGCAGCCGAGTCGTCCACTTTAACGGCATTGTTTGTGTATCGCACTAATTTATGGGCATCGGTAGCCACAAAGGTTATATTTTCATTAGAGAGTTCGCACAGAACACCCATCATATTAGGGCGCAGTTCATCGTTTCCGGTAGCAAAGAGGGTTTTGCTGATAGCGCGTTGTAAAATAACGGCTTCTATTTCGAATGATTGTGGTTCATTCATTGTTTTCATAGCAGGGTATTCCTCTCCGGGGAAGCAGGAAGAGTCGTACTCACCATTTTCAGTTGAAAACTTGATAATATGATTTTCGATGTCAATATCAAATGTGACAGGTGTTTCGGGCATCAATTTTAAGGTTTCCAGAATGGTTTTAGATGGGATAGCCACTGCGCCTTCACCTTCCACATAGGTCAATTGAACAGTTGCCGTCATCGTAGCATCTAAATCCGATGCCGTGAGGGTGAGCAAATCCCCTTCAACGGAAAAGAGAAAGTTGTCCAAAATGGGTAAAGTGCTGTTTGTTCCTAAAACGCCGCTGATGGCACTTAGATTTTTATACAAAACATCACGAGATACAATAAATTTCATGTTTTTTAAGATTAATTGTTAGGGCTGCAAAAATAAAAAAATAATGTTTCTTTGCAACGAAATTAATTGTAATTAAATCAAAAAAAATATGGATAAAAATCAAGTACGTGAAGTGATTGCAAAAAGAGTGGCAAAAGAACTCAAAAACGGAGATGTAGTGAATCTGGGAATTGGACTTCCTACCTTAGTTCCTAACTATTTACCAACAGATGTAGAGTTGGTGTTACAATCAGAGAATGGGTTGCTTGGCGTTGGACCTACGCCCGAAGTGGGCAAAGAAGAGGCTCATTTGGTAAATGCCGGTGGCGGCTATATTACGGCGCAACCCGGCGCCTCCGCCTTTTCTTCGGCGCAGTCGTTTGCCATTATTCGTGGCGGGCACGTGGACGCCACCATCTTAGGCGCTATGCAGGTAGATGAAAATGGCGACTTAGCCAACTGGATGATTCCGGGAAAACTTACCCCTGGTATGGGCGGCGCTATGGATCTTTTAGTAGGCGCTAAACACGTAATTGTCGCTATGGAACACACCGCCAAAGGCGCCCAAAAAATCTTAAAGAAATGTACACTACCGCTCACCGCAAAAGGACAGGTAAATCTCATTATTACCGAAATGGGCGTGATGGAAATTACCCCGCAAGGGATTGTTCTCAAAGAGATTCACCCTGAGTTTTCTGTAGAAGATGTACAGGCTGCCACCGAAGCAATATTGACAGTTTCGCCGGAACTGAAAATGATGGATGTGTAAGAACGGAAGAGTGAAGGTGATAGAATCTATAAAAATAAAAAATACTTTATCAATTTCCAATTACCAAAGCATCTGCCACAATTTCCGCCACAGTTTTAATCTTTATTCCCAATTTATAGGTAGCATTGAGTTGCATCAGTTGATCAACGCAGTTATGGCAAGGGGTAATCACTACCTGTGCGCCGGTGGCTTTGATTTGGTCGGCTTTTAGTTTTCCTGTTTTCAATCTTCGTTCATTATATTCGCCCATAGCGAGTTGACCGCCACCACCACCGCAACAGAACGAATCGGCGCCGTGCGGATTCATCTCTACTACATTTTCCACACATTGGTTAATCACAAAGCGCAACTCATTCACCAGTCCTCCGTTTCGTGAGATATTACAGGGGTCGTGAATAGTAAACATTTGATTATTTAACGATTTATCCACTTTAATGCGTCCTTCGCGGAGATAGTTTCCCAGCAGTTCCACTAAATTCAGCGTTTTAAAATCGAATTTGATACCGAGCCAGTTTGGCGCTTCCCACCGCACTGCCCGCGACCCGTGCCCACACTCGCCCAACACCAAAGTATCGCAACCCATCTTTTTCACCTCATCTTTTAAACGTTGCGCAATGATGCCCGCTTTCTTGTTATCCCCTGAAAAAAAGGCATAGTTGGTAATGTCGTACATAGCAGTAGAGATAGTCCAACTCTCTTTTGCCGCGTAGAAAATTTTCGCCACAGCGCTGATTGACAGCGGGAAAAATTTCGGTTCCCGCGGATTGAGCGTGTAAAGCAGCCGTTTGTTCGGGGCGTCTAACGGAATTTTTGCTTCGGGGTCGTTCAGTTCATCTTGCAGTTCTTCTTCCATCCATTGAATAGTATCCACAAATTCAGGAGTAGGAATTGCCATATTGTTACCGGTTTCCATAGCGGCATTCACAGTGGCTTGCAGCGAATCGGGCACGCAGTCCAATGCCGCAAGCATCATACGTCCTGTGCGTACAATAAACGGAATATCCACACCGATAGAGCAATGTTTTACGCAACGTCCGCACATGGTGCAAGAACCGAAAAGCGCGTCTATCATCTCTTCAATAGTATATTCGTTAATCTCCCGCGCTTTTACCCACGCGGGGAATAATTTCCCAAATTTTGTGCAATAACGCCGATAAATAGAAGCAACAATATCTACTTTGTATGCCGGCATCATTTTAGGGTCATCGGTGGTTAAGTAATACATACAACTTGTGCCGCACAAACCGCAATGCACGCACGAATTAAGGTGCGTAAGAAGTTTGCTGTCTTTGTTTTGTCTTAAAATGGAAAGGGCATTGTCGAGTTGTTGGGAGGTGGGTTCTTTCATAGTTTTCTTTTATAACTATTTCTGCAAAAATTAACGGGGCAAAAATATACAATAAATGGCATTAACATTTAGATTTCGGGGGCCACGTGCCGCGCCTGCCATAGAAAAATCCAAGATGATAACGCGCTGCAAAATAATATACTGCATGCTTTAACTTGCCAAACGGCAAATAAAAAAACAATAAAGTGGACACAACAAAATAGACGATAATAATCCAACCGGGAACCTCCGAAGAAAAAAAATCGTGAAAAGCAAATGTTGTAAACAACAATGCCGTTGCGAATTGAAATAAGGCAGTTAAACTCACAGAAATATAGTCGTCTGCATTAGAAATGGGACGCAGTTTTTTTGATATTACTCTTTTTATGATTAACCCTTTTCCACAACATACACTAAACCACATATATAATGCAACAAGCAAAGAGAGTAACTCGTGCTGAAAGAAAAATCCCCAAACTGCTTTAAAAAACAAGAGCACAAAGCAAAACAATGCCAGAAAAGTCCCTATATGAAACATAGCGCCGGCAGTAAATGTGGGCAAGTGCATATATGCCGATTCTTTGTGGTTGGGCAACATCGCTACTGTATTGGAATAGAGAACGCCGGCAGGTACGTTTCCCGATTCTTCCGATAAATCTTTAGGCGCCCCTAACTTTACAAGACGTAAAAAGTGTAATACACACATTGTTATACAAAACAACAGCGCAATATAAGAGATATACATAAAATAATTCATAAATAAAAATGATTGTTATTAATGGGCGGCAAAAATATTTTTTTTTGTTTTGAATAAAAAAATATTTTCTTTGTGCACTCAAACATTAAGATGAAAAATTCTGTTCCCATTATTGAAGTATGTGCGGCAACCTTAGTGACGGCAATGGCAGCCGATAAATCCGGTGCAGATAGAATTGAACTGTGTCGGAATATTGAAAACGGAGGTACAACGCCCTCGTATGATAATATTGCCTATTGCGTGAATAATCTAAACTTGAAAACCAACGTTTTAGTGCGCCCCCGCGCCGGAAATTTTGTCTATTCAGATGCAGAATTTGAACTTATTAAAAATGATGTTCTGTTTTGTAAAAATTTGGGGGTTAATGCAGTGGTGGTTGGTTTTTTGCATAATGATTTTACTATAGACATCGAAAAAACATCCGAAATTGTAACCCTTGCCAAACCGATGGAAGTTACTTTTCACCGTGCCTTTGACGTTTGCACCGATTGGAAAATCGCATTAGAACAAATTATTCAGTGCGGCTGCACAAGAATACTCACTTCCGGACAAAAACCCACTGCCATAGAAGGCGTCGAAACTATTAAAGATATCGTAAAACAGGCAGAAAACAGAATTATTATTTTGGCAGGAAGCGGTATCACTATGGAAAACTACCTGCAATTGGTGAAGGATACCGGAGTGAAAGAAGTGCACGGAACAAAATTAGTGATTAATTGATAATAAAACTTACAACCTTTTTGACATTATAATAAAGATCTCTATGGTTAGGAAAAAAATACAAGATTAAATTTTGCTTAAAATACAACAATAAGAATTACGTTAAACTAAAATTAACAATAAAAATTATGATTAAAACCCTGAAAGTATCCCTGACCAGCCTCGCGCTTTTATTAACGTTCAACGTTTTTGCCCAAAACAAACCGACCACCCCCGAAATGTACGAAAAACTTTGGAAACAGGTGGAAAGTTTTAACAACGACGGCTTGCCCCAATCGGCTTTGCAAGTGGTTGAACAGATTTATGCGCTTGCTAAATCCGAAAACAATGAAAAACAAC
>WRGQ01000119.1 GCA_009787115.1 Bacteroidota bacterium | reverse complement strand
CACAAAGAGACGGGGTTAACGCCAAGATGCCGATAAAAATAGCGGTCTTCATAAGTTATTAAACACGTAACATATTTCTCCGATAATTCTTTGGTAGGCGGAAACTGCCATTCGCCGTTTTTGGATACCCGCGCTCCCAGCAACGCGCCGTTGTGGTCGTAAACCGTTGTGCTGTAAGTGGTACGAAACAACGGATTAGGGAGGCAGAGCCAAAACAAGAGCAAGAGGGTGGCAAGGAGGAGGAAGAAGATAATTTTTATTGTTTTTTTGCTATTCCACATGTACATACCCCTAAAATCCGACAGCAAAATAAGGGATTTTTTTGAATGTTTGTTAATAAATATTAATCAAAAACAAAATATGTTTTTTTCTAACCGAAAAAATAGAAGATTTTTCTATTATAATCAAAATCTTGATATTTTTGCCTACATTTTTAATCACAAAAACATTTTTATACTTATGAAACATAAAATCTTACCATTATTTGTTTTCCTGTCTATTTTCTCCATCTGCGCGCATTCGCAGTCCGAGATTATTGAAGAGGAATTTATGGCAGTATCCTCCATTGAAACCCCCTCTTTTGTAATTCATTTTGAATATAATCAAAACGGAAAGGTAATTTCGGAAATCAAAGAGGCGTTTGGCGATGATTATTCAAGTTATAAATTTGAATATAAATATGATGAAAATGGTAATATTACGCAACAAATGAAGTATCATATCTATTACACGGAGAAAGAAGAAAATAGTTACAATGCTAATAAACAGATTATTGAAAAACGACTTTATATTGATTACGGAACAGGTTTAAAATTTATTGGACAAAAATTTTATACCTATCAGGATACATTATTAGAAACTATTCTCAATCAGGTTATTTCTTCACAGGGAGAAACTCTGAACAGTACAAAACAGGAACTTACCTATAATAAAGAGCACCAACTTGAACGGGTGAACAATTTTGATTGGGTGTTGGGCGATTGGATGCATACTGAGATTTATTATTTTGAGTATAATGATTTCGGTGATATTTTGTATTACACAAGTGAAGTATTACAGGGGGAAGATTTTGAAAAATATTGGCGTTTTGCTTTTAATTATAATGATGAGGGCAAATTAACAGAGCGTTTGTATCAGATTCCTTTAAATTCCGGATGGAGCCCCAAACCGTTAAACCGGTATTTATACAAGTATGAAGAGATAAAAGAAGATGAAGCTATATTGCTTCCCAATATTTATCAGTTTGATGAGTTGAATAGTTACTGGTTTCAAGAGGGGAAAAAATTAGTTGGGCACGATTATTGGCTCGCCGATTGCGGCGGAACACTCCATTTTGTAGAGTCGGCTCGTTATCTCTATAAACCTGTTACTGTTATTACCCATACCGGAATTGAAAATTATCCCAAAGATGAAATTGCAATCAATATCTATCCAAACCCCACCACTGGTGAATTACGAATTACAAATTACGAATTACGAATTGAGAAGATTGAAATTTTCGATGTTTATGGCAGAGAATTAGAATTTAATCATCTCATCACCTCATCATCTCATCATCTAATCAACGTCTCTCATCTTGTGGCAGGGATCTATTTTGTAAAAATAACTACCGAAAAACAAACCATAACAAAAAAACTAATCAAACAATAATCCAACACCCGTCAATGGTCACCCGTCACTATATAAATTTGTTAAAACATGAAAATAAGAATTATCCTTTTTGCTGCGGTCATGCTGTTGGGTATGGCAGACGTTTTTGCACAACTTGGCGGAACAACAGGATCGCTTACATGGAAATTTGAGGCAAACACAAATACGCTTACTATTAGCGGCGAAGGGGATATGCCGAATTATAGTGATTACGAGGTTCACTTTGCGCCGTGGTATATTGCAAGAAATGATATTCATAACGTTGTTATTGAAACCGGAGTAACAAGTATTGGCAACAGAGCATTTTACTATTGTGAAAAGATGACTTCAATTAGCATACCAAACACAGTAACAAAGATTGGAAATAAGGCTTTTTGCTTTTGCTTTGAAGTACCTTTCATTAATATTCCCGATAATGTTATTAGTATTGGAAATATGGTTTGTTATGCCTGTTCCAAACTAACCGTGTTCAACGTTACCCCCAACGTAACAAATATCGGAAATTCCGCTTTTGATTATTGTACAAGTCTGCTTTCATTTAACGTTGCAGGTGAAAATAATAACTATGCTTCAGAAAACGGAGTTTTATTTGATAAAAATAAAACTACGCTAATTCGTTATCCCGAAGGAAAAGAAGGGGCGTATAATATTCCTAACAACGTAAAAAGTATTGACGATGGCGCTTTTTTAAATTGCAGACATTTGACATCAGTGACCATTCCTAACAGTGTAACAATTATAAAAAACAAGGTATTTTATTACTGCAACACTTTAACATCAATGAATATTCCTAATAGTGTAAAAGATATTGGAGATGAAACTTTTTCTTTTTGCACAAACCTGATATCGGTTATACTTCCTAATGGCATAACAAGAATTGGAAATGCTACCTTTATGAATTGCATGAATTTAACTTCAATTATTATCCCTAATTGTGTTACAAAAATTGAAGCATCTGCTTTCTTTGGATGTGTAAATTTAACTTCTGTTACTATCCCTTGCAGTGTAGCAAGTTTTGAAAACAGATCGTTTGCCGCTTGCTATAAATTGTCTTTGATTATCAATCTTAATCCTAAACCTGTTTCTATAAGTCCATGTGTTTTTGGTTCCAACGTATCTTGTTATCCTCCTGATTTTGACAGTTGTACCTTACGGGTACCTACAAGTGCTGTTTTAGCATATCAATCAGACTATGTATGGAATATGTTTATAATAGAAGGTGACGGCATTTCGGTTAATCCTAAGGCAAACAATAGTGAATATGGTTATACCACAGGCAATGGTCTTTACGAAACAGGCAGTATAGCAACCGTGACTGCTACTGCTTACGAACATTGCAGATTCTTAAACTGGACAAGAAACGGCGAAGAGGTTTCCTCCCATAATCTGTACAGTTTCAGTGTGACCGAAGACATTGAACTGGTTGCCAATTTTGAAAACGATGGCACCGGTATCACTACTCTTGAAATTCCTGCAATCAATATTTATCCTAACCCCACCACCGGAGAATTTAAAGTTCAAAATTTAAAATTCAAAATTCAAAGTGTTGAGATATTTGATGTTTACGGCAGACTTCAAAGTCACTCGTCACTCGTCACTCGTCACGAGAACGGCGAAGCCGTAATGGATATTTCGGAGTTACCGGCAGGAATATATTTTGTTAAAATAACTACAGAAAAAGGGGTGGTGATGAGGAAAGTGGTGAAGCGGTGAGCGGTGAGCGGGAAAAATCTTACGGTCTTACAATCTTGCGGTCTTACGGTCTGAATAAAATTCTATTTTCGCACCCTTATACAACGAAAATACCTGTGAATAATAAACATTACAAATTACAATTATAGTTACTTTACACCTATAAACCTTTTATCCCCTTTAACCCCTTCGCCCTTTAACCCCTTATGAAAACCACATACCTACTATTCCTCCCGCTCCTCATACTCCTCTCCTGTCAAACGGAGATTGAGGTGAAAGTTCCTGATTATTACAATAAGATTGTAGTAGAGGGTTATATTGAAAACGGCGAATATCCTATTGTCTCTTTGTATCGAAGCGCCCCCTATTTTTCCACTATGTCGTTGGAATATCTTATGGATTCAATAATCATTCAAGACGCTAAAGTTTTTGTCACTTCCGGCAAGGGAGAGACACAGGAACTCTTCTTAATGCTTTCTCCTCAAGCGCCGTTATTTCTTGCTTATACGGGATTTGGTTTTAAAGGTGAACTCAATACTTCATATAGTTTACGAATTGAATGGAACAATAAAATATATACTTCAGAGACTTTCATATTGAATACCTTTGATTTGGACAGTGTATATTTTACCCCTACTTTCGGGCATGAACGGATTGATTCGGTTGCCAATTTACGCATTGCGATGACCGATGACGGCGCAGCCAATAACTATTATCAGTTTAAAGTAAAAATTCACTGCAAGGCTTTTCAGGATCGTTTATGGATTACTACAATTCCCGCTGCCTTTGATAACACGCCATTTAAAGGTACCTCCTTTAATTATGAAATTATGCGGGGCGCCCCTTCCTCTATCTTTATGCCGGAAATGAGTGAAAAAGAACGGCGTAATTATTTCCGAATGAATTATAAAGTTGGGGATACGGTCTATTTAAAATATGCACGGTTGGATGAATCGGGGTATCGTTTTTGGATGAGCGCGAACGGAGAGATTACTTTCGGACAAAACCCGTTTATGTCGCCAACCCCTATCATATCCAATATCAAATGCAGTACGGGTGAAAAATGTTTGGGCGTATGGTGCGGTTCAGCCAAAAAAGAAGCAGTGCTGATATTAGATTCCGCTACTGCCAAAACCTCCGGCGCCCCGTTCCGTTTCAGATAACTTCTCTACCTGATTCCAACAGACTTTTTCATATTTGGCAATCACCATTTGCGCAATACGGTCGCCGTTTTGAATGATAAACGGCTCATCGGAAAGGTTAATGAGTATCACTTTCACTTCGCCCCGATAGTCGGCATCAATGGTGCCGGGCGTATTGAGTACGGTAATGCCGTTCTTTATAGCTAATCCGCTTCTGGGACGCACTTGCGCTTCGTAGCCTTCGGATACCTCAATAAATATGCCCGTTGGAATTAGTGCGCGCTCCATCGGCATTAAGACTGCCGGTTCCGAAAGAAAGGCACGCAAATCCATTCCGGCAGAATGTTCGGTACTGTACGAAGGTAATGGGTTGTTCGAGTGGTTTACAATGTTACACTGTTTCATTATGATTTTTTTTAATAATTACCAAAAATATTGTGCGAAAATAGAAAAAAACAACTGCTCTCAAAACTGAAAAAATAAAATATCTTTGCCTCGCTATTGCTCCGATTGAGGTGCAATCTAATCACTAATTACTAATCACTAAAAAAGTGCTTCACCAAATCCTGAAACAATACTGGGGCTACGACCAATTCCGACCGTTACAAGAGGATATTGCGCGTTTTGTGTTGGAAGGCAACGACACGCTGGCGCTACTGCCTACCGGCGGCGGAAAATCCATCTGTTTTCAAGTACCCGCCTTAGCAAAAGAGGGATTGTGTTTGGTTATCTCTCCGTTAATAGCATTGATGAAAGATCAGGTGGAAAATCTGAAAAAAAGAGGAATAAAGGCAGAAGCAATCTATTCAGGATTGAACAACCACGAAATAGACAGGATTTTAGCCAATTGTATTCACGATAAGGCACATAAGTTTTTGTATGTTTCGCCCGAAAGATTGAAAACAGACAGTTTTCGGGTAAATTTACAACAGATGAATATCGCTTTGCTGGCAGTGGATGAAGCGCACTGCATTTCACAATGGGGCTACGACTTTCGCCCGCCCTACTTGGAAATTGCGGAAATAAGAAAACTTTTTCCTAAGGTTCCTGTGTTAGCGCTTACCGCTACCGCAACCCCCGAAGTGGTAAACGACATTCAGGAGAAATTACATTTTCGTAGAAAAAACGTTTTCCAAAAAAGTTTTAAACGTGATAACTTAACCTATTTTGTGATGCACGAAGAAAACAAAATGGGAAGACTGTTAAGACTCATTGAGAAAAATCCGGGTACGGGAATTGTATATGTGAGAAACAGAAGACGCACTAAAGAGATTGCCGAATATTTGCAGCACTTCAACATTGCAGCCGATTTTTATCACGCAGGCTTAGATAGCGCCACCCGCGATAAAAAACAATTGGAATGGATGACCGACAAAACACAAGTGATAGTTTCTACCAATGCCTTCGGGATGGGAATTGACAAGCCCGACGTGCGCTGGGTAGTGCATTTAGATATTCCCGACACGTTGGAAGCCTATTTTCAGGAAGCGGGAAGAGGCGGACGCGACCTTAAACCCTCCATCGCCGTAATGCTGTACGATAACAACGATATTAAAGAACTGAAAACCAACTTCCAACTCTCTTTTCCTCCCATTGATACAATAAAAAACATTTACAAGATCTTGTGCGAACATTACCAAATTCCGATGGGCGAGGGTGAAAACAGAATCCTGCCGTTTGACCCTGACGAATTGTGTAAAAAACTAAAATTAAAACCGATAGAATTGATAAACGCATTATCGTTTTTAGAAAAAACAGGGGTGTTAATGTTGTCGGAAGATGTAAAAAAACAATCCACACTCCATTTTCTTGCCGATGAAGAAACGCTACAAAACTTCTATCAGAAAAACAGTGATAAAGAAGATTTTGTAAAGTTGTTGCTACGCTCTTACGGCGGACTTTTTTCCAACTATGTAAAAATTAATGAAGAAGAGATTGCGCGTCGTACCGAATTAAAAGTAGAGGAGGTTGAACATTTATTAATTGAATTATCCGGAAAAAATATATTGCGATACTCGCAACGTAACGCCAAACCGCACCTGATTTTATTACAAAACAGAGTATCTGAAAACTATCTTTATTTTAAAGATGATATATATAAGAAGCGTAAAGAGGTCGCGCAGAAACGATTGGATTCCGTATTGCATTTTATAGAAAACAGTCAAACGTGTCGAAGCCAATTATTGTTAGCCTATTTTGGGGAAACAAAGAGCGAACCCTGTGGCAATTGCGATGTGTGTCGCCACGCGCACTCGCTTAAAATGAAACGACTTGAAAAAGAGTCCATTCAAAAAGAGATAATTAAGCATAAACATCTCACACATAAAGAGATCATACAAATTGTATCTGAACTGTTTCCTGAAAAAAAGGTAATTGAGGTGTTGCGGGAATCTATTGATGAAGGATTCTTTTAAAGTCCTACAGAATAAAAATCTATCTTCGCACTCTCAATTAATTATGAAATATATCATGAGTTATTCAAATTATAATGTACTCCATTTTTCGTACAGCAAATTGGTTAATTCTTTTTCATAAGAACTCAAGATAATTTTAACCCTATTTTTTTCTATTTTTGTGCTATGAATCCAAAGAGTCTTTTAAAAGTTTTTTTCTTCTTATTAATAGGGAGTTGTGCTTGCATTAATCCCTCAACTCATAGAATTTCACATAAACTTCCTTTAGATTCGGTAGCCGTCTGGGTTGCCGATTGCTATTTCTTAGAAGGTGAAATTTATGCCAAACAATATACTTACGATATGAGAGATTATGCAACAGTGAAATACGAGGATTTTTTTGCAAAACACGGCATCACGAAAGAGATATTTGTTGAGAATGTGCAATATTATTTTACGAATGAGAAATATGCGGAGAAAATTATGAATAAAGTGGATGATATTGTTGAACAGCGAGTTGCCGCGTTAAGAGATTCTTTAAATGTGAAACCATAATGATGCTCCGCTTTGCTCTTTCATTACTCTTCGTTATCTCATATCTACCTTTAAAAGTGTTATATGTATTGTTTTACCCTTTTTACCTGTTTATTCATTATGTAATTAAATATAGAAAAACAATAACGATAGAAAATTTATCGCTCTCTTTTCCTGAGAAATCTCATAAAGAGATTCTTATCCTTTACAAACTGTTTCAGAAACATTTAGCCGATATTGGCGCAGAGATGGTAAAAATGTTATCTATTTCCGAAAAAGATGTAGAAAATAGATACCAATGCGTAAATCCTGAAGTGGTAAACGATTTCTATCGTCAGGGAAAAAGTGTAATTCTACTTTCCAGCCACTACAACAACTGGGAGTGGATGGTGTTGCGACTGGATGAGATGTTTCTACATCACGGCATCGGTGTAGGAAAAGCAAACAGTAACAAATGCTTTGAAAAATGGATTAACAAAAAGAGAACGCGCTTTGGTACGGAAGTAGTTTTTGCAGACAGGGTTAGAGATACTTTTGAAAATTACATCAACCAGAACAAACTATGCGCTTATATGATGCTTGGAGACCAGTCGCCCAACAATCTCAAAAAGAGTTACGGAACTACTTTCCTCCATCAAGAGTCCTGTATGATTTACGGACCGGAATATTTTGCCAAAAAATACAATTTTCCGGTAATCTATTACGAAGTTATCAAAACAAAACGTGGTTACTATAAAGTTCATTTAGAATTAATTACAGATAAACCCACCGAAACAAAAACCGGGGAAATCATCGAAAAATATATTCAACTATTGGAAAAAACAATAAAAACAGTTCCACAATACTGGCTCTGGAGCCATCGAAGATGGAAGAATAGATGAGATGATGTGATGATTGTCACTCGTCACGAAAATAAACACTAAACACTATGAAACTAACAATCGTTCCTACTCCTATCGGCAATCTTGAAGATATCACACTTCGGGCGTTGCGTATTTTGAAAGAGGTAGATATTATTTTTTGTGAAGATACGCGCACTACGAAAAATCTGTTAAAACATTATGATATTGATAAAAAATGTTATGCGTATCATATTAATAATGAGCACAAACAAGTGGAACAATATGTACGTTGGTTACAGAATGGGCAAACAGCGGCATTGGTTTCAGATGCAGGTACTCCGGGAATTTCCGACCCCGGTTATCTTTTTATTCGGGAATGTTTAACGGCAGGCGTTGAAATAGAATGTTTGCCGGGCGCTACTGCGTTCATTCCCGCGCTCGTGACTTCCGGCTTCCCGTGCGACAAGTTTTATTTTCACGGTTTCCTGCCCCATAAAAAAGGCAAAGAAACTGCACTGAAAATGCTCAGCGAAAGAAACGAAACGGTAGTTTTTTACGAATCCCCGCACCGACTTGTAAAGACATTAACTATGATGCAAACCATTTTTGCACAGGAAACCAAAATTTGCGTCTCGCGAGAAATCAGCAAAGTTTTTGAAGAACACTACAGAGGAAGCATACAAGATGCTATAAATCACTTTTCTGCAAAAGAGGTTAAGGGAGAGATTGTCGTTACAGTGGCAAATCGAATTTGATGGTCAGCGCTTCCCTCAAATCCCCAATCAAGTCCTCTGCATTTTCCAACCCAACGGAGATGCGAATATCGCCCAATGAGATGCCCATTTGGGCAAACTGTTCGGGAGGAAGTTCTTTTAGATAACTGATTGCCGGAGCATAAGCCAAGCTCTCGAACCCACCCCAACTGACGCCTTTGTGAAACATCTTTAATGCATTATAAAACGCTTTAACTTGGTTTATATCGTTTGTTTTTAATTGAAAAGAGAGCAACCCGCTGTAGCCCGACATCTGTTTTTTTCCTAATTCATATTGTGGAAATGAGGGCAATCCCGGATAGCGCACTAACTCAATTTGAGGCTGTTTCTCCAAAAACTGCGCTACTTTCATCGCATTTTCCTGATGGCGTTGCATACGAATGGGCAAGGTGCGCAGACTGCGAATGAGTAACCACGCTTCAAAAGGGGATATTTTTCCGCCGAGCCACTCATATTCTCTGGCAAACAGCACCTCCATATCCCGCTTTTTTCCCATTACTGCACCGGCAACCAAATCGCTGTGCCCACCCAAGTATTTAGATACGGAATGAACCTCTAAATCAATGCCCAAATCCAACGGATGTTGAAACAGAGGAGTAGCCCACGTGTTATCGCATATCGTTTTGATATTGTTTTCTTTAGCAAGATATGCCACTGCTTCCAAATCCTGTAAACTGAAAACGGCAGAAGAAGGAGACTCCAAATAGATAAGCGATGTGTTTTTTCGAATATGCTCTCTAAACTCCTCCACCCTTTCGCCTGAGATGTAGGTAGTTTCAATATTCAGTTTTTCTTTCAAATAGTTCGCCATAAAATTGGAAGTAGGACCATACACATTTTTCACGGTAATGATATGGCTGTTGGGTTTCACACAGTACAGAACTGCGGCAGAGATAGCCGCCATACCCGAAGTGAACAGAATGGCGCGGTCGGCATGCGCAATTTCTGCTAATTTCTTTTCGGCAAAATCAACAGTTGGGTTTTTCCCCCGCGAATAGATGTAATTTTCCTGTCGTGCATCAAAAGCATTGTCAATCGCTTCCCAATCGGGGAAAGTGAAAAGCGAATTTTGAAAAATAGGAGGCACAACAGCGCCCTCGTATTTACGTTCAGCGTCGTGGCAGAGAAGAGTTTCAGGAAGGGAAGGCATTTTATTTAAGGTTTTTAAAAAGGTGAGATGTTGTCAAAACAAGGATTCGTTTAGGGTCGCAAAAGTAGTTTTTTTGGTTAAAAATTATTTCAATTTATTTTAAAATAATCTTCATAAAATTGCATTTGTGACGCACCGATTTGTTTTTTTTTATTTTTGCCGCAAAAATTAACATTTATTAACAAATCGGAAAAACCATGACCCCAACACGCATTTTCGACATTTTAGAGGAACAGAAAAAATATCCTAAGCCTGACATTTTTGCCAACCGAACGGGCGATACATGGCGTAAATTCAGCACTCAGGATTATTACGATATCGCACACACCATTGCTTACGCCCTATTGGAGATGGGCTTGCAAAAGGGTGATAAAGTTGCAACCATAATGAACAACCGCGCAGAATGGAATTTCATGGATATGGGAATTATGTTGGCAAATATGGTACACGTCCCCATTTATGCAACACTCAATGAAAAAGAATATAAACATATTCTCAACCATTGCGACTGTAAAATTGTGGTTACAGGTGTTGAAGCAATTTATAAAAAAGTAGAACCTATTCTGCACGAAGTGGAACAAAAACCGGAAGTGTTTACCATAGACGTGATTGAAGGCAAACGGAACTATCAGGAAATTATTGATCTGGGTAAAACATCTGCCTCTAAATGGTATGACAAAGTGGAAGAAAATAAGAAAACCATCTCTACAGAAGAATTAGCAACTATTATTTATACATCGGGAACTACCGGTAATCAAAAAGGGGTGATGTTATCACATAAAAACCTATGTAATAATTTTATGCCTTTAACAGAGATGCAGACATTGGATCACAATGCCAAATTGTTGAGTTTTTTGCCGTTATGCCACGTGTATGAAAGAACGGTATGTTATCATTATCAATTTCTGGGGGCAAGTTATTATTATGCAGGGGGTTTGGGCACCATTGCCAAAGATATTCACGATATGAAAGCAGATGGTTTTTGCTCAGTACCCCGCGTGCTCGAAATGATGTTTGACAAACTGTATTCTGTAGGAAAAGACTTAAAAGGAATAAAGAGAATGCTCTATTTCTGGGCGTTTCGGGTGGCAACAAAATATGATAACTACAATAAGAACTGGTTTTATTTATTGAAAATAAAGATTGCCGACCAGTTAGTTTATTCTAAGTGGCGCGCAAAAATGTCGGGCAAAGAGATGATTGTTGTTTCGGGCGGGTCTGCCATTCAGGCACGTATTATCAGGTTGTTTACCGCAGCGCAAGTTAGAGTTTATGAAGGATACGGACTAACAGAAACATCTCCGGTGATTGCCGTAAACAATCCCAAAAAACGAATTTTAAAGCCCGGAACCGTAGGGGAAATTATGCCCGGTATTGAGTTTAAACTTGCCGATGACGGCGAAATTCTCACCAAAGGTCATTGCCTCATGATGGGTTACTACAAAGACCCCGAATATACCAAACAGGTAATTGACGAAGACGGATGGTTTCATACCGGCGACATCGGAACAATGGTAGAAGGCAAATTTTTGCAAATTACAGATAGAAAAAAAGAGATTTTTAAACTGTCGCTGGGAAAATATATTGCACCCCAAATGATTGAAAATAAACTCAAAGAATCTACTTTTATCAACAATGTAATGGTAATTGGAGAAAACGAAAAATTTGCTTCCGCTATTATTGTTCCCGATATGAATGCCTTGCATTTCTGGTGCGCCAAACATCGGGTACATTTTGAAAATAATAAAGAGATGATTACGCTACCGGAAGTTTTAAAACGTATTCAAAGAGAGGTGGACAAAATTAACGCTCAACTATCTGAACATGAACAAATAAAACGTTTTAGATTAATTGCAGATGAATGGAGTCCGATGAGTGGTGAATTGTCTCAAACATTAAAACTGAAACGCGCCGTAATTTACAGGAAGTATGACGCCTTGTGCAGAGAAATTTATAATTACGATTTAAAGGTGTAATAAATTTTATATTTTTGCCGTCCATTGTTGCCATGGTGGCGGAATTGGTAGACGCGCCGGTCTCAAAAACCGGTGAGATAACACTCGTGCCGGTTCGATCCCGGCCCGTG
>WRGQ01000118.1 GCA_009787115.1 Bacteroidota bacterium | reverse complement strand
GAAGAGAACCCCGAAGGTTACGCCAAAGCATCTATTATCAATAAAATAGACAAAATAAAAGCCAATACTTTGATTTTTCATGGCGCGTTAGACAACACTGTGTTGCAGCAAAATTCATTGGAATTATTAGAAGAAGCAGTGAAACAGGGCGTTTTGTTAGATTATTTTGTGTATCCCTCTCACGAGCATAATGTTCGTGGCAAAGATCGCGTGCATTTGTGGAGAATGATTGAGAGACATCATTAGTAATTCGTAATTTGAAAATTATACTACTTTTGCGGCTCAATTAATAATAAAATTATACGTATATGATTACACCTGTATTTTGGTTAATTCCTGTTGCCTCTGTTGTTGCTTTGGGTTTTGCTTATTTCTTTTTTTCCAGAATGATGAAAGAAAGCGAAGGGAGTGCAACGATGGCGAAGATTGCCTTGTTTGTACGACAAGGCGCAATGTCTTATTTGAAACAACAATACAAAGTTGTTACCATTGTTTTTATCATTTTAGCGGCTATTTTTGCAACGATGGCTTTCTTTGGGTTACAGAACAACTGGGTGCCGTTTGCATTTCTCACCGGCGGGTTCTTTTCCGGTTTGGCGGGTTTCTTCGGGATGAAGACCGCTACCTACGCATCCGCAAGAACTGCCAACGCTGCCCGCGAGTCGTTGAACAGAGGGCTGAAAGTGGCTTTTCGCAGTGGCGCCGTAATGGGATTGGTCGTTGTGGGATTGGCACTGTTAGACATCTCGGTTTGGTATCTCATCTTGAACAAGTTTGTTGGCGGAGATCCCATCACTAAAAACATCTTCATCACTACTACCCTGCTGACTTTTGGTATGGGCGCTTCCACGCAGGCGTTGTTTGCGCGCGTGGGCGGCGGTATCTATACCAAAGCTGCCGATGTGGGCGCTGACCTTGTGGGGAAAGTAGAATCCAATATTCCGGAAGACGACCCCCGCAACCCCGCCACCATCGCCGATAATGTAGGTGACAACGTAGGCGATGTTGCCGGTATGGGCGCAGACCTCTACGAATCGTTCTGCGGATCTATCCTCGCTTCTGCCGCACTCGGCGCCTCTGCCTATAAAGTGTTCGGCGCCGAAATGCAAACAAAAGCAATTATTGCCCCCATGCTCATTGCCGCTATCGGTACTTTTCTCTCTATTATCGGTATCTTCTTAGTGAGAACGAAAGAGAACGCTTCTATGAAAAACCTTCTTAAATCTTTATCTTTCGGAACAAACATCAGTTCTATTTTGGTAGTAGGTTTTACCTTCTTAACACTTTGGGCGCTTGGAATTAACAACTGGGTAGGGCTCTCCTGCTCGGTGGTAGTGGGTTTGCTGGTAGGGATTACCATAGGTCAAGCCACCGAATATTATACCTCGCAAACTTACAATCCCACGAAACGCATTGCAGAAAGCGGACAAACAGGTCCGGCTACCGTCATTATTTCGGGCGTGGGCACCGGCATGCTTTCGGTTGCCATTCCTATTCTTTCTGTAGCGGTGGGCATCGTTTTCTCTTTCCTTTTCGCTTCCGGCGTAGTGGAAGGCAAGGCGTTCTCCTCTTTTAATATGAGCGATATTACCAACGGACTCTACGGCATCGGCATCGCCGCTGTGGGAATGCTTTCCACGCTGGGAATTACGCTTGCTACAGACGCTTACGGTCCTATTGCCGACAATGCCGGCGGAAACGCACAAATGAGCGGATTAGACCCCGAAGTGCGCAAACGTACCGACGCCCTCGACTCGCTCGGAAATACTACCGCTGCCACCGGCAAAGGATTTGCTATCGGCTCGGCAGCGCTGACCGGACTGGCGCTATTAGCCTCTTACGTGGAAGAGATTAAAATCGGATTAGAAAGAATTGGAAGAACAACGTTAAATTTTGAAGGAGGTATGACAAAAGCAATCAACGATTGTAATTTTGTTGATTTTATGAATTTCTATGAAGTACATCTGATGAATCCCAAAGTGATTATCGGGATGTTTGTAGGCGCGATGATGGTATTTGTTTTCTGCGGATTAACAATGCAGGCAGTGGGAAGAGCCGCTCAGAAGATGGTGCAGGAAGTACGCCGCCAATTCCGTGAGATTAAAGGTATTATGACTGAAGAAGCGACCCCTGATTATGCCAAATGCGTTGAAATATCCACCAAAGGTGCTCAAAAAGCGATGCTCTTTCCATCATTACTTGCCATTGCCGTACCTATTATCGTAGGTGTTATCTTTGGCGTACCCGGAACACTCGGTTTGCTCATCGGCGGTTTGAGTTGCGGATTTGTTATGGCGATATTTATGGCAAACGCAGGCGGCGCATGGGACAATGCCAAGAAATATATTGAAGAAGGCGCATTCGGAGGAAAAGGCAGCGATACCCACAAAGCGTGCGTAGTGGGAGATACTGTAGGAGACCCCTTCAAAGATACCTCAGGACCCAGCTTGAATATCCTTATCAAACTCATGAGTATGGTTTCCATTGTTATGGCAGGACTGACGGTGGCGTTTAGTATTATGTAATTGTAGTACTACATTTTTACAAATTCAAAAAAAACGAGGATAGTTACTTATTAATCGGAGACAGGTTTGCTCGTATCTTCTGTCAAATAATTCTTTAATGGATAACTTAACGAATCTTTATAAATTTTTCGTAGATTTTTCGGTTAAGAAAAAGTGAAATACTCCCCAAAAATTGGACTGTTGTTTAAAGAATGCTTTTTTTGGCACAGTATTTGCACAATATTCGCGCAAAAAATTTGTTTAACTGTTTTCACATTAAATCTATTAAAAAAATAACGTTATGAAAGTACAAATTAAACCATTAGCAGACAGAGTTTTAGTTGCTCCGGCAGAGGTTGAGCAAAAAACAGCAGGTGGAATCATTATCCCTGACACCGCAAAGGAAAAACCACAGAAAGGTACCGTAATCGCTGTAGGTCCCGGTAAAAAAGATGAGCCTATGACCGTGAAAGCCGGCGATACCGTATTGTACGGAAAATACTCAGGCACAGAACTTCAACTTGAAGGTGAAACCTATCTTATTATGAAGGAAAGTGATATTTATGCAATCATTTAGTAGTGACAAGTGACGAGTGACATAATAAATCATTAAACATTAATCATTAAACATTAATCATTAAACATTAATCATTAAAAAAATATCATGGCAAAGAAAATTGTATATGAATGGGAAGCACGCGAAGGTTTAAAAAAAGGCGTGGACGCATTAACCAATGCAGTAAAAGTTACCTTAGGGCCCAAAGGTAGAAATGTAATTATTGACAAAAAATTTGGAGCGCCGCAAATTACAAAAGATGGTGTTACCGTAGCCAAAGAGATTGAACTGAGTGAGCCGATTGAAAATATGGGTGCACAAATGGTAAAGGAAGTGGCTTCTAAAACCAACGATCAAGCCGGCGATGGTACTACCACCGCTACCGTTTTGGCACAGGCTATCTTCAACACCGGATTGAAAAACGTTACTGCCGGCGCCAATCCTATGGATTTGAAACGCGGGATTGACATCGCCGTAGCCGCAGTTGTGGAAAATCTGAAAAAACAATCACAATCTATTGGAGATAACAACGAAAAAATTGAACAAGTTGCCTCTGTTTCTGCAAATAACGACGCTTTTGTGGGAAAAGTGATTGCAGAAGCTATGCAAAAAGTTAAAAAAGAAGGCGTTATAACTATCGAAGAAGCAAAAGGAACCGAAACCGAAGTGAAGGTTGTAGAAGGTATGCAATTCGACAGAGGCTATATCTCCCCTTATTTTATTACCGATGCAGAGAAAATGGAAGCCGTTTATGAAAATCCCTTCATTTTGATTTACGATAAGAAGATGAGCAACATGAAAGAGTTTTTGCCCATTTTGGAAAAAGTGGTACAAACCGGACGTCCGCTGCTGATTATCGCAGAAGATTTGGAAAGCGAAGCATTAGCCACATTGGTAGTAAACAGACTTCGTGCGGGCTTGAAAGTAGTTGCCGTGAAAGCTCCGGGCTTCGGCGACCGCAGAAAAGAGATGTTGGAAGATATTGCAATCTTAACAGGCGGTTTGGTGATTACCGAAGAAAAAGGGTTCAAATTGGAAGACGCCCAATTGAATATGCTCGGAACTGCTGAAAAAATCACGGTGGATAAAGAAAATACCACTATCGTAAGCGGAAAAGGCGCAAAAAAGGATATTTCAGACCGTGTAACGCAAATCAAATCGCAAATTGATAAAACAAAATCGGATTACGACCGCGAGAAATTGCAAGAACGTTTGGCTAAATTAGCCGGCGGTGTTGCCGTAATCTATGTGGGTGCCGCTTCCGAAGTGGAAATGAAAGAAAAGAAAGACCGCTTCGACGATGCACTGCACGCTACCCGCGCCGCCATTGAAGAGGGCATTATCCCAGGCGGCGGCGTTGCTTATCTCTGCGCCATTGATGCCCTTGCCAAACTGAAAACCGAAAACGAAGATCAGCAAATTGGCGTGGAAATTGTGAAACGCGCTTTGGAAGAACCGCTCCGTCAAATTGTTGAAAATGCAGGAAAAGAAGGTTCTGTAGTGGTGAATGCAGTGAAAGAAGCCAAAGGCAAAATTGGCTACAATGCCCGCACTGATGTATATGAAGATATGATTAAAGCCGGCGTCATTGACCCTGCAAAAGTGGCGCGCGTTGCCTTGGAAAACGCCGCTTCTATTGCCGGAATGTTGCTCACTACCGAGTGCGTACTTTCCGAAATTAAAGAAGAAACCCCTGCTGCTCCAATGGGCGGCGGAATGCCGGGCGGAATGCCGGGAATGTACTAATAAGTGAATAATATTGTACACAAAAAAAGCGTGGGGAAACTCACGCTTTTTTGATTCTTTATTATAAAATCTGAAATAGTCATACTTTTATCACCATAAATAACCATTGATTGTCGTACAGTAATATTGAATTTTATTGACAGTCTCTACCCCCACTTCACCAAATTAAAATCCATATCGTGCGGCAACATTGGGTTGGCGGGCTGGATTCTTACGCCACATTTCCAACTGCCTGAATAATTAGGAATTATCTCGCATTCATAATGGGTGATCCCGTTTTCTTGTATTACAAAATGAAACAGCTCTTTATAGAAGAGTTCCTCGTTACCATTATTATTCTGGATAAAACAAATTTCTACTTTAACATCTTCAGGGACGAGAGTTCCCAAATGTATGGCAACCGTTAAAGTGGCGCTTTCCCCCAAATAAAAAGTTTTGTCGCTTCCGCCATCAAGATTAACATTCACCACTTTAATATCTTCCCAGTTTGCCAACATCTTTTCTTTCCAGCGCAAAAGAGTATAGAGATTTTTTTCGTTGTCTTGGGTTAACATTTTGGTACGCTGCTCCAATTTGTTATAAAACTTGTTATAATAATCCTCTAATTGTCGTTTCATAGTAAAATGCGGCGAGATTTTGGCAAAGTTTTCTTTCATCATATTAGTCCAAATCTCCGGTACGTTTTCTTCATTTCTTGTATAAAACGCTTTCACGATATTTTCTTCAATTGTGGCGTATAGTACGGTAGCGTCCAATTGGTCTTGCAGTCCGTTATCCTTGTAGGTAATCTCATCATCAATAGCCCACCCGCCTTCGGGTACGTATCCTTCTGCCCACCAACCGTCTAACACGCTGAAATTCAGCACGCCGTTCATAATTGCTTTTTCGCCGCTCGTTCCGGAGGCTTCCAACGGACGTGTGGGCGTATTCAACCAAACATCGCATCCGGAAACTAGTTTCTTCGCCAAAATCATATCGTAATTCTCTAAGAATATGATTTTTCCGATAAATTGTGGCAGTCGCGAAAACGCAATGATTTTCTTAATCAAATCCTGTCCTGCCTGGTCGTTAGGGTGCGCTTTCCCTGCAAATAAAAACTGCACGGGGTGTTCGGGGTGATTTACAATCTGCGCTAATCGTTCTTCGTTGGTAAAGAGCAGATGAGCGCGTTTATAAGTAGCAAAACGCCGTGCAAAACCAATGGTAAACGTGTCATTCTTAATGGATTTTAAAGTATTTAAAATTAACTCCGGCGATTCGTTACGCGTCATCATTTGCACTTCAAGCAGTTGTTTCACTTCCTCTAACAACTCGGCGCGAAGTTCATTTTTAATATTCCAAAGCGTTGCATTATCTGCGTATTTAATTTTCTTCCAAACTTCGGGATTTGATTGATCGGCAAGAAAGTCGTTACCCAAAATCTCTTTATGAAAGTTCTGCCATTTTTTATGTGCCCACGTAGGATAATGTACGCCGTTGGTAACGAAGTCAATATGTAATTCATTGGCAAAATGTCCGTCGTAAAGTTCGGCAAACATCTCGCGCGAAACACGTCCGTGAATTTTACTTACGCCATTAATCTCCTGTGACAGTTTGCAGGCAAGAATACTCATAGAAAACTTATCATTCACATTATCAATATGTTTTCTACCTAAAGCCATAAATGCTTCCCAGGGAATATTGAATCGCGCCGGATAATTGGCGAAATAAATACGCATCAGGTCTTCGCTAAAAACGTCGTGTCCTGCCGGTACGGGTGTGTGGGTAGTATAAAGTGATGAAGCACGTACCAACTCTACCGCCGTTGGAAATGCCATATTGTAATCACGCCGGTATTGATTAATGCGCTCTAAGGTTAAGAATGCGGCGTGTCCTTCGTTAAGATGATATAATTCAGGATTTTCTCCCAACATTTTTAACATTCTGAATCCGCCGACACCCAACAATACCTCTTGTTTAAGCCTGTTCTCAATGTCTCCTCCGTACAGCGTGTGTGTAATGTGTGTGTCTTGCGGCTGGTTGAGGTCAAAGTCAGTATCTAAAAGATACAACGGGATACGCCCAACCTCCACACGCCAAATTCGGGCATACAGGGTACGTCCGGGTAGCGCAATAGTAATCATTTTAAATTCACCGTTTTCATCTTTGATAGGAAGTATGGGAAGTTTTGAAAAACTTTGACTTGGGTAAAGCGAAACCTGATCGCCGTTCGGGGATATTTGCTGTTTAAAATAGCCGTAGCGATACAGAAGCCCTACGCCAATCATATTCACGTTACAGTCACTGGCTTCTTTCAAATAGTCGCCGGCTAACATTCCCAACCCGCCTGAAAAAATCTTCAACTCGTTGCTGATACCGTACTCCATACTGAAATAGGCTATTTTCGCTTTTTCTACAGGTTTTTTAACATTGATATAAGATTGAAAATCGTCAAAAACTTTATCTAACTTTTTGATATAATGTTTATTTGTGCTAACCTCCTGCATACGGGGCAAGGGCAAAATCTGTAAAATATGGGTAGGATTTTCGTGATATTTTTTCCACATATCGGCTCCGGCAATCTCTTCAAAGAGTTCGCGGGCTTCGTAGTTCCAACTCCACCACAGATTGTGTGCCAACTCTTCCAATTTGTTCAAATTTTCGGGAAGTTTGGTTTTTACCGTAATGTGCGACCAATGGGGGTCGGAACTTTTCATCTTAGCTACCTGTATTCCAATCCGAGATACTTTGTGTTTATACTTATCATAACGCAACGCGCTTTTTGTCAGAGCAGTATCGTAGGTTTTCAGATAGTTGTCGTACAAATTTCCCCATAATGCCTTTTGTGCAATCTCTATCGCCGAAGCATTGTGTTTTTCTTTTTCATCTTCTTTTAAATTAGCATAATAAAAGATAGCATCGGCTATCTCATTACTTACGTCGTTATCATTATCGTCATCTCTTTGAATTACCCACGCACTTTTCTGGTTGCCGAAATTATCCATTACCCACTTGCCAAATCCTGCTAATGAGGTTGTTGTAGTTGGAATGCCAAAAGCAATGCTTTCCAAAGGAGTGTATCCCCAAGGTTCGTAATAGGAAGGAAATACCGACAAGTCGAAGCCTATCAGTAAATCGTAATAGGGAAGATTGAAAATGCCGTCCTTTCCGTCTAAATAAACGGGGACAAACACTACCTTAACCTGTGTGAGCGGAGAATTATCCAAATTACTGTTTTTCAGGCGGGTAACGATAGAGTCGTTGTCGGGGTTATGTAGCGGATGAGTGCAGTAGTCGAATAAAACAGGAGTAGGAGGCGTTGCACTAAGTGCCCCTGTGGATTCTATTTTTTCGATGAGTTCGTGCCGTTGCCCGCTGGTGCCTGCCGGCACTAAGATATATGCCACAACCGGACGATTGGTGCACTGCTCTTTCAATTTTGCCAATCCGTTAATAAAAAGGTCAATTCCTTTATTTCTAAACTCGTAGCGACCGCTATTCACCACAAACAGCGTATTCTCGGCAATCTCCTGCCCGATGAGGGCTTGGGTTACTTCTTTCAATTTTTTTCTTGCGATGGTTCTTTTTTCGGTATATTCTTCTCCGTTTGGTACAAAATTGTTTTCAAAGCCGTTTATTGTAATCACATCGGCAGGTTTTTTCAAAAATGCGGCACACTCACGATTGGTAATCTGGCTAACCGTAGTAAAACCGTCTGCATATTTTGCAGAGAGAAGTTCTAATGAATATTTTGACTGTACGTTAAAGCGTTGAGCAAACTCCTGATCGTTATAGTCTTCCATCATTCCGTAAAGGGGCAATCGGTTTCCGGCAATGCAACGACCGAGTACGGTAGCGTGCGTAGTGAAAACAGTAGCGATTTGGGGAACATCCTCTTCGAGGTACAGGATTCCGGTTCCGGTCATCCATTCGTGGAAATGTGCAATAATCTTATCTGTGGCATAGCAGTAGTAGTTGTAAAAACTCTCGATGACGCGTGCAGCGGCATAGCCAAAGAGGGCAGGTTCGATGTAGTCCCACTGTCCCGAAATGGAGTCTAACTGATATTTAAGCCAAAACTGTGTAAGAATGTCATTTTTTTTCTCAAAAAAAGGCGTAAAATCCACTAAAAACACGATAGGGGCGCCACTGATATTCCAGCGACCCGCGCGAATGCGAAGTCCCTCGCTTTGCGCAATCTCTCTCCAGTTTCTAAAAAGAGAAGGGTCTTCAATAAAATCGGAATTATCTTCTATGGATAATTCAGGTCCGATACAAATATAATTGTCACCGTAATTTTGCACGGCAGTAAATGCCTTTGTGGATAAAACGGTATAAATTCCGCCTACTTTGTTACAAATTTCCCAACTGGTTTCAAACACATAATCTGCTTGTTTCATATATTTTCATCTTTAAAAATTGTTGGCGAAAATACACGAAAAAAAATAGTCTAATTCTTTAATTTTTTCTTATGCTTTCATTCTTTTAATGAACGGATTGAAATAATGCGATGCTGTAGCAGCCACCCCTTGCAGCCCTTTTCCTCCTGTTTTGGGACGTTTTACATTGCCAAAATGACCTTTTTCCAAAGTGGTAAAAAGTCCTTCTATTTCAATTTCTTTCAATAATTTTATTGCTTCATCTAATACAAGGTTGGCGCGTTTGCGAATGATGCCTCCTTCCTTAAATTCCACTTCTTCGCCAATTGCAGCCATATTGTTGAAGATATATTTGGCATTTTCAATGGCTAAAAACCGGTCAGACATAAATGGCGTATGAATCGCTTCGGTGGGCATTCCCAACAGTTGAATCCCTTGCCCTGTCCAAATGCCAATCATATTAAAGAGTGCGTCCTGCAAATGTCCTCTAAAAATATTGCCGGTCATAAATTTAGTAGGAGGCATATATTTGAGGGGGGCTTTGGGGAATATTTCGCGGGTCATTTGGGCTTGCGCAAGTTCATAAAGGAAACCGTTTTCTAACTCCGGATCCATTTCAAAGGCGTGTCCCAATCCCATTTGTTCTTCGGGGATGCCTGCCAGCAATGCCAACTGTTCGTTAATCAAATCGGAAGCCAGCACGGTATGCGCTTCTTCAAAAGCGTCTGCGGTAGTTAAGTAGTTATCTTCACCTGTATTAATAATTACGCCTGCAAATCCGTTGATAATTCTTGAAAAATATTGGTCAATGAGTGTTCTTTGCGGATTGATATCGCGGAACAGGATACCATAAAGAGCGTCGTTGAGCATCACATCTAAGCGTTCTAAAGCGCCCATAGCAGCAATTTCGGGCATACATAATCCTGAACAATAGTTACACAGGCGGATATAACGTCCTACTTCCATACCTACTTCATCAAGCGCTTTACGCATAATCCGGAAGTTTTCCTGCGTGGCAAACGTACCCCCGAAACCTTCGGTAGTGGCTCCATAAGGTACATAATCCAGCAGACTTTGTCCGGTAGTTCTTATCACTGCAATAATATCAGCCCCTTGACGTGCTGCCGCTTGCGCCTGTACGACATCTTCATAAATATTTCCGGTAGCCACAATGACATAGATGTACGGCTGTGCGCCCTCTCCGAGTTTTTCTATAAAACTGCGTCGTTGCGCCACATTGGCGGAAATTCTTTGCAGTGTAGCTTCAATATAGGGTGCAACAGCGTTTTGAATCTCTTCATCGGAATGAATGGGGAGTTTTGTAATTTCTAAACCATCATAAGCCATTTTTTCTGCAATCTGTTGAGGGGTTAGATTTGTTTCCAACAGGGCATTCCCCAAAAAGAAGAGCGCCCCCTGTCCCAACAATCCGGCTTGATGCAATTGATCTACTACTACATTGGGAAGCGGCGCCTCGTGAGTATCCACACCGTCTATTCCCATTAAACGGCAAAGCGTGCGTTCAACGGCTACCGTAGTATATTGGTTTACGAATTGTTGCACTTCGTTTGCAATGGAAGCCGCTATCGTTTTGGCTTCGGTAACTTTGTTAAAGTCAATACCTAATTTACTGTTATTCATACTTTTATTCTTTAAAGAAATTGCGAAGCAAAATTATTGAAAAATATGACATTTTTATTCATCTTAATTTTTAAAAATTAACGGTTAAAAATTAATTTGAGATGCTATCAAAATCACTTATAGATTTTCAACAAAATCTTTGCAACCTTTGCGAAAAATCTTTGTGAACTTTGTGGTAAAAATTTTTGACTTTACACGTGACAATCTTTAATACTTATCTTTTTATTTATTGTCGTTACGTGTTACGCTTATCACGCGTTACGTTTTTCTGCTTTTACACGTTTTACGGTATGTACATTGACTATGAGATACCCTACCTGTACAAGTTGCCGGTTTTCACCTGCCCAAATTATCAAGCGTTTTGTGGTTACTACTTAGGTAGGTATGCGCCTTACGGGCGCTTCGCCAACCGCCAACCGCTCACCGCATAAACTTTTTTTTATTTTCGCTGCAATTCTTTAACAGAAAATAATGACCTTTAAAAATATACTATTAATAAACTCTTTATTTTTGCACAAAATTTTTCTTCAATGCAAATCTCTCAAAAAACAGAATTTATAAAACCGGATCAACAGGAAACAACTAAAGAATTTGAACGCGAACTTTTTCTTCACGCCATTTTAAAATCTGTTATTATCGTTGCTATTTTGTGGGTCATTTTTCTTATTAATGATATTTTCGGGTTGAACTGGAATGAACACGGGTTACTTCCAAGAGATTTAAAGGGATTGTCAGGCATTTTTACGATGCCGTTTTTACACGGCGATATCCAACATCTGTTTTCAAATTCTATTCCGTTGCTGGTATTGCTATTTTCCGTTTTCTATTTTTTTCATAAAAGGGCTGCGTTAATTTTAGCGATGACCTATTTTATGTCGGGGTTACTTACTTGGGTAATTGGTACAGAGGGTATTCACATTGGCGCCAGCGGTATTGTGTATGCGCTGGCATTCTTTTTAGTAACCATATCTATTCTAAAACAGGAGACCAAATTGATGGCTTATTCTCTCATTATCATTTTTTTATATGGAAGTATTGTGTGGGGATTTTTCCCGCAACTGTTTCCCGATAAACATATTTCGTGGGAAGGGCATTTGGCAGGCGCTATTACCGGAATTGCACTGGCTTTCTTTTATCGAAATGAGGGTCCCGTAAAGAAGATTTACTTTGAGGACGAAGATAATGATGAGAAAATTGAGGGATTAGATGATGAGGTGATTAGATAATGTGATGATTAGCGAAGGATAAATTCTTGCGGTTTTGTGGTTTTGTGAGCACCTCAGCCGGACTTGGTGTTATCAAATAATTCTACTATTTTTGCCAAAATTTTTTCAAATTAATATAAAAACAAAATAATCGTATGAATTTAATTGACCAAATTAAAGCAAGCGCCAAATTGGCAAACAAAACTATTGTACTCCCTGAGGGTGAGGAAGAAAGAACATT
>WRGQ01000117.1 GCA_009787115.1 Bacteroidota bacterium | reverse complement strand
TTTGGCTTCCCCCGTAGTTTACTGTTGTAGCGCCAAGAGGTGAAATGGTACCGTTAGAACCGTTTACGGAAGAAGTGAGGGTATAGGTCCCTGGTTGGAAGTTTGCCACCAATGTCATAGTCTCGGTAACTGTAAATGTGTAAGATGATGAGGTGGAGACTACTACGCCATCTTTTGTCCAGTTTATAAATTCGTAACTAAAAAATGCAGTCGCTGTAACAGTTATTTGGGTTCCTTGGCTAATGTCTTCTCCACCGCCTGTAACCGTTCCCCAATTTATATTGCTTGATAATACATTTACATTGTAAGTCGGTAATAATACAAAATTCACTGAAGTATCTGAAATTCCGCTTGTTAATGAAATGGCTCTTACGGCATAACGTCCTGCATTTTTAGCAGTTATAAAAGATTGTCCAAAAAGTAGATAGTTGTTAATTTTAGTTCCATCAAAATATACATTATATCCTAAAATATCATTTGTTCTAATGGCAGTGTTGGTTGGGTGTGAAACATTTCCAATAATACACCAGTTTCTATGGTACTGAGTATTGGGTAGATTTGATAACGATTGCCATGTAACGCCACCATCTTCAGAAAATAAATCGCCTTTTTCGGCAACGCCGCTACCTTGAGCATCTGCGCCTATTGGCAGTTCATTTACATCATGACTTACTACCTCTATACCTATTTTCAGATTATTAGTTATTGTGCTTAAAGGAATAGGCGAATTGAGAATAAATGTATTTATCGAATTTGAAATTATCGTTGTAACATCCTGGTTTACAATCCTTACTCCATCTGCATATACGGCAAGTTTTAGTGCTGTAGGTACTGACGGATTGTTAACATTTTTGTTGATATATGCCGAAATTGAAACGAGATATGAACCTTCGTAGATTTCCAACTGTTCGGCATCAAAACTTTGAACGCATATAATATTATTTCCTTCATTTCCAAAAGCATAGAGATAAGGAGTTTGTTGATAAGTCAAACCATACAGTTCTTCCGGATTTTGCCATGCAAGTTCCAAATTTGTATTGTGAATTTTGCCGACAAGATTTAACGGAATTGCAGTTCCTGTAGGCGCTGTTGTTGTTATGCTCACATTGTCAAGAACATAATATCTATTATTGCTTGAAATGTTTAACCCTTCTATTCTAAATCGAACGTTAAACAACTCTCCTGCCGCTACATTTGAAATATCCAAAAATTCAGTTCTCCAATTAATTTGAGATGCGTAAAGAATAGTTATGGTTTCATTAAATTCATATTTGTTTACATTCGTCCAGTTAATTCCATCGGTTGATATATCCACATACAGTGTATCGTTAGTATAATGGTTATCCATATAACATAAAGCGCCAAATGAGTATGTCAAATATAGATTTGTTTCAGCTCTTGCGTCTAATGGTTTTGAAATAAGATTGCCTGAGAAAGGAGTAGTTTGAGCGTATGTTACTTCTAATATTGCTGAACCTGAATTTGCAACTCCTGCGTCAAATATACCATACCAATTGCATCTTGCACTCATGTTTGTCCAGTAATTAATTCTTAATCCGTCCACACCAAGAGGGGTATTAAAATCTTCGAAGAAAGGCAAGTTGTAGTTATCTACTATCATAACTTCTATAGCCTCTGTTTTTGCAGATGTATGATTGCTTGCATAAACAGCCTGAACAGAATATTTAGGATATCCGGATGCGACATTTTCATCTGTGTATGTTAGAATACTTGCAGCGCTCTGTCCAATTTCTACACCATCACGGTAAATAGCATAATGGTCAATCGCCTCTTCAAATACTTCAGGAACTTCCCATGTAAGGATAACTTTGTTTCTATCTGAACGCGAAACTGTTGCATTAAGATTTTGCGGTATAGGATAAATAACAATTGGAGATGGAAATCTCAGTACAAAGGCTCTATTTCCAGTTCTTATGGGAATTGAAAGTCCATCAGCAGAAATACACTGTACAGATAAATCATTTTGAGTATTTGGGTCAAAACCATTCAGCACTGATATATTCATTGGAACGGACGGAGCATACATTAAGCGAAAATCATTCATAGTCATAAATCCAAGATTTTTACTCCATACAAAACCTTTGTATCTTTCCCATGAATTTAGATAATCGCCCACAGCGAATCCGTTATTAGTTATTCCGTTTAGATTACGACCTTGTGGTATTAAAAAATATTCGTCATTTTCAATATCATAAACTCCGGCTATTACGCCATAACGGAACCCAGCCCATTTTCCATTTTTGCTTACGCATAAAAATTCTGAATAAGCAGCAGGGTCTCCATAACTAAAAATACGAAATTGGGTTTTAGAGGTCCACAAAATTCCTGTTCTCATAGCAAATCCTGTTCCTAAATGGGTCCATCCAACGGCAACGGTTCCATTGCCAGATATTGCTATAATACTGGAACCCTGGTCAGCATTTGCGGGTTCATTCCACAGTTCTCCTGTCCAGGCATTGGTGATCTCGCTGTACGTCCAGGAATAAGGATTGACATGAGCTACACCTCCGGGATAGGTCATGCAAAAACCTGCTACGGTATTTCCGTTTGTCGTTATACAAGTTGCATGCGAGCCGCAAGTATAACTCACAGGCGATCCTGTAAGAATACCAAGTCCTAATGATCTCCAATTCCCATTTTGCCAAACCCCTGCGCTCCTTATAGGAACATTATAAAGTCCCTCCTCAGGATCGGTCCAAAGAAGAGATGGGTCTGCAAAATCTCCGGCAACAATATTGTTGTCGTTTACATCGTATGCTTCACTACGGGGAGAGCCCATTTGTATTACTGCATTTCCAGCAGTTGTATTCCATGTAAACCCTTCTCTGGGTTCATTATAGGTTTGCCCTACAACATAAGTTCCATTAGAGGATATACCCCTTACATTCAAGACTTGTGTTCCTGTAGGACCAATTAGTTGTTGTCCATTTATTTGAGACAACATGCCGAGCAATAAAAAACCGATAAATAAAATAAATTTCTTCATTTGTTGGGCGTTTACAGAAAAAAGCGCAAAGAAAGCGCAACATAAAAAAATAAGTACTTTTTTCATTAAAATAATGGATTTTGATTAATAATTATAATTTTGGTTTATTTTTTCTATGTTATAGAACACATAACAACTATATACAATTATGCAAAAATACATTTTTTTTTATATAATGGAAAAAATATACTTTTGCCTCAGATTTTTTTTTAATTATGAAATATATAACTGGTTTTTGTGTCATTAGTTTTTTGTTTTTTTCCTGTTCTATAAAACATAACAATTACGATGCTTCGGGTATGTTTGAAGCTACTGAAGTAATCGTTTCAGCGGAAACAAACGGTAAGATTATTGCTTTAAATATTACAGAAGGAGAACACGTAGAATATTCACAACTACTTGGTATTATTGATACTACGCAACTATTTCTGCAAAAAATACAACTGCTTCAAAGTAAAAAACAAAACGTTGTTCGCAAACAAAATACGGCTACTCAATTAGCTTCGCTTGAAGAACAGTTAGCCTATCAAAATCGCGAAAAAATACGCATTGAAAAATTGATTGAAGCCAAAGCCGGTAACACAAAATTGTTAGATGATATTAACGCACAAATTGCAATTATTGAGAAACAAATTGCTGCAATGAAGGAAAATTTGGAAAAAAATAATCAGGGAGTTTTAGATAACACAATCTTAATTGATGCTCAAATTGACGCCATAAACGATCAACTTGCCAAAGCCTGTATCAAATCTCCAATTGCCGGAACTGTTTTGGTAAAATTTGCCGAAGTTGGTGAAGTAACCGCTATGGGCAGACCGCTGTGTAAAATTGCAGATGTAGAACATCTCTACTTGCGCGCTTATGTCACTTCTTCACAACTCACTCAAATACAATTAAATCAACAGATAAAGGTATATGCCGATTTCGGAGAAAAAGAACGCAAGGAATATGACGGCGCCATTATATGGATCTCCTCAGAAGCCGAATTTACCCCCAAAACTATCCAAACCAAAGAGGAACGTGCTAATCTTGTTTACGCTATTAAAATATTAGTGAAAAACGACGGCTATTTGAAGATTGGAATGTATGGGGAGGTAAGACTATGAGGTTAAAAGGTGAAAGGTTCATGTGGCGAGTTAAGAACACAAATTATATTTAGGATATCAATTAAATTACATTAGTAGAGACCATTATAATAATTTATTAGAAAAAATAAAACTACTCTCAATCATGCTTAGCAATTTCATAAAAGCTCGCAAAAAATTCACCTCATAAACCCTTTACCCCCTACAATGCCCTCAATAACCGTTAAAAACCTCTCAAAAACTTACTACATTCAAAAATTCGTGCCGCCGCCGGTTCGGATTTATCATAAAATTCGTGGCATAAAACCAAAACTTCAAGGGGTTCTGGCGTTAAAAAATATTAGTTTTGAAGTGAATAAAGGAGAAATTTTCGGCATTATCGGTCCCGATGGCGCCGGAAAAACTACCTTGTTTCGGGTACTGACCACGTTGCTGCTACCGGATGAGAAAACCGGTTATCATTGCGGACTTGACCCACAATCTTCCTCAACAACACTCATTATCGAAAATCGCAACGCTCTTAAAGATTTTCAAAAAATTCGTGATATTTCGGGCTATATGCCCGGAAAATTTTCTTTGTATATGGATTTAACTGTGGAAGAAAACCTTCGCTTTTTTGCCATGTTGTTTAATACTACTATTGAAGAAAATTACCATCTCATTAAAGATATTTATCAGCAAATTGAACCGTTTAAAGAGCGCAAAGCAGGTGCGCTTTCCGGTGGAATGAAGCAAAAGTTGGCATTAAGTTGCGCCCTGATTCATAAACCTAAAGTTCTTTTTTTAGATGAGCCTACTACCGGCGTTGACCCTGTTTCCCGTAAAGAGTTTTGGGAAATGCTACGCCGCTTGAAGAAACAGGAAATCACCATATTAGTTTCAACGCCTTATATGGATGAAGCCGGTTTGTGTGACAGAATTGCTTTGATAAACAAGGGCGAATTTATAGGCATTGATACCCCGCAAAATATTATCGCAAATTTCAACGATCTCCTCTATTCGGTTGAAGGCGAAAATATGTACCAAATGTTGCTGGATTTACGAAAAAACCCGATAGTGAAAACCTGCTTTGCGTTCGGGGATACGCTACACGTAACGTTAGCAGAAAGCCGAAAGCAAAAGGCAGAAACCATCTCCGTCATTCCGAACGAAGCGACGCGAAATGAGGAAACTCAAACCATTGAAAACTACTTAATTCTATGCGGTCACAAAAATTTCACTGTTAAAAAAATTGAACCCAATATTGAAGATTGTTATATGAAATTGTCTCAAAATGAATCTGATTAATATATTTCTCTCTTATCTTCAATTTGAAAAACGCGCTTCGGAGCATACGGTAGTTTCGTATCGTAATGATTTGGAGCAATTTTTGAACTATTTACAACAAGCATTTCCTAATACGGAGTGGAGAGAGGTAGATGCCGTCGTTATTCGTACCTGGATTATTACCTTGATGGAAGAAAAAATAACGTCGCGTACTATTAACCGTAAAATCAGCACGTTGAAATCGTTTTACAAGTATCATATCAAAATGGGGATTTTTGACACTAACCCCCTGCTGCAAGTGCACGCCCCTAAAGTACGCCAACGGTTACCCCAATTTGTGGAAGAAATTGATATGGAAAAACTTTTTTCTGCCGATATATTTGAAAACAGTTTTGAAGGCTGGCGAGACCAAACCATTTTAGAACTATTCTATGCCACAGGAATGCGACTCTCCGAACTGAGAATGCTTACTTTCTCAGATTTTGATTTATACAACAATCAGGTAAAAGTGTTAGGAAAAAGAAATAAAGAACGTATAATTCCTTTTGGACACAACTTTCAAAATATTTTAACTAAATATGTTGAGTGGTATAGTGAAATTTTTGGTACCCCTGTACAAAATAATTTTGTATTTGTAAACGTTAAAGGAAAGTTATTAGCCCCTAAAAATATCTATTCTATTGTACGTAAGTATTTAGATATGATTACTACTATTGAGAAAAGAAGTCCCCACGTAATTCGGCATACGTTTGCTACGCATCTGCTTAATCGTGGCGCAGACCTGAACACCATTAAGGAATTATTAGGACATAGCAGTTTGGCGGCTACCCAGATATATACCCACAATTCTATCGAAAAATTAAAAACTATTTATAAACAGGCTCATCCCCGAGCATAAAAAAGGAGATTTTATGAACATTACATTCAATTCTGTGCATTTTAAAGCAGATCAAAAACTGGAAAAATTTATTTCCGAAAAATTAGAAAAATTAGCTAAACTTCACGATGGCATTATCGGTTTCGATGTTATCCTGAAGTTGGAAAATACGGAAAAACCGGAGAATAAAAATGCGGAAATCCGCGCTAAAATTCGCGGAAATGACGCTATTGCCCACAAAGTTGCAAAAACATTTGAAGAAGCCGCCGATGATGCAATCAATGCTTTAAAAAAACAACTGCTCAAAGTGAAAGATAAAGTGAGGGGGAATTAACTATAATGTCTTCCATGTTTCGTACAGCAAGTTAAGACAAAAATCTATTTTTGGTAAGCGGTAGCCTCTATTCACAAACCAACTTATTGATAAAGAAAACATAACGTTTTTTTCCACGCTGAGTGTTTTTAATGTATTGATACCCTGACAGTAAAAAGTTATTATCGTACCAATTTCGCATAGATAGACCTGAACTGTATTCTAAAATATCGGTTTTATTCATCAATTCCACAGGAATGGCTGCCTGCGCCGACAAAACTTGCTTCCCGATAACATATTGCGATGTTATCATATTTTGATACGTATAGTACATTAATGTGTTTCGCTCGTTATTCTGATAAACGCTTACCAAATTATACAAAGATTGTGTCAGCACATTGTTTATGGGGAAAAACCATTCATTCAATAACAATCCCTGAGCATCAAACTCTAAAATACAGGCGCTCGCAAACCTGTATCCTGCAAACACCTGTACAGGTGGATCATAGCCGTAGTGTCTGTAACTTCTATAAGATGATGAGGTGTATTGATATTCTGGATAACAGATTTCGGTAATGGCAAAAATATGTCCGTTGGATTGTGTAATATGTTCATTCATAGTTAAATTAGGCTCAGAGAATTGCAGAGTATTTAATTTTGAATCATTGATTAACAGCGCTCCAAACGGATAAGTTTTTATTTCTGAAAATCTGTTTTTTACAAACAACAGTGTATAGATTCCCGTGTAACTGTTCTTTGATTTTTTATCTTTACTGTTGGAATAAGCGCCACTTAATAATAGCGAATCTTTACCAACCACCGAAATTTTGGTTGAATTATATATCAAATCGGGATAAAATGGCAAAGCAACACGTTCCTTAATTTTTCCCGAATAATCGGTTATAAAAAGTTCGGCACGAGCGTTTTGCCTGTTTTTTAAAAACATACAAAAATTCGTTTTCTTTAATATCGTATCTATACCAAACGATTCTATGGAAATAATCTCTTCATCAACAAATTGTATCGTTTGTTTGGCGTCTGTTTTGTAGTTATAGTAAATAATAGCCCTCGCCTTTGCGTCGTTTACCGTAATAAATAAATAATCATCTCTCACTTTAATGGACGTCAAATAAGGATATTTATAATTTTGCAAGTTAAAAAGTTGAAAATCATTTGTTGTAATATCCCATTCCAAAAGATAATTTTGTAAACTATCTTTTCGATAAGCGGGTTTTTGCAAGAACAGATACAGTTTATGATTAGAAAAGTCTGCCGCCATATACTGGCATAAATTTGGAATTTTTACTTTAAAAAGATTGGTTCTTACAAGATTTGTATCGTAATGAATGAAAACCCATTGCGCAGTATCCACACTCAAAATGGCGCTTTGGTAAAAAACTGCTACACCTTTGTTTGCCAATGAAACACACTTATAATCTTGCTGGTCTTTGGCGCTTTCCAATTCAATGCGGAGAGGCGGGTCTATCTGGGCGAATGCGGTGAGCGGTAAGAGGTATGGGGTAAGCGTCAGAAAAAGGAAAAAAATGCGGAGATTATTCATAGGTGGCGGGGTTTGTTAAATCATTGATGACTTCGGCAGCCATTACACAGCCGAAAATGGCGGGCATATAGGAAACAGTACCTACCACCGATAGTTTGTTAATATCCGGACTGGGGTCAAGTTCGATGGCATTTTCGGGCACAATTTCGGTAGAGAAAACGGCTTTAAATCCGTTTCTTACGCCCAAACGATGCAGCCGTTTTCGTATGGCATGTGCCAGGCGACATTGGTATGTTTTTTTAATATCCGTTACTTTTACTAATGACGGGTCTTTTTTCCCTCCGGCGCCCATTGCAGAGATAACGCGAAGATTTTTCTGCAAAGCAAAGTATATCAGATAAACTTTTGGGGAGAGCGAATCAATGGCGTCAATCACATAATCATAAGGAGCGAGTGAGAGCAGTTTTTCCGTTTTTTCATCGCGCACAAACTCCTGAATGATATGCAATTTAATTTCGGGGTTGATTTGACGCAACCGTTCAGCCATCACTTCCGTTTTAGGACGTTTTAATGTATTTTCCAATGCCAATAATTGCCGGTTAAAATTGGAGTATTCCACAATATCGGCATCTACAATGGTCATTTCTCCGATACCGGCACGGCACAACTGTTCGGCACAGTAAGCGCCCACGCCCCCCAAACCCACAACCAACACGTGAGCCTGCTGCAGTTTGTTAATGGCACCTTTACCAAGCAGCAGTTCGGAGCGAAGAAGTTTTTCGGGGTTCATAATATTAAATTTTCAGAGGATTCATTGTCATAATACACTTGTTGTGATAGCTCCATCTTTATTCAAACTCATCAAGAATAATGAAGGTAAAATGAGTTCCGCTTCTGTAATTCTTTGTGTCATAATCAATAATTTTTTATTAATAAATGTTCAACGTTTTTATTATTCCTGTTCATAAAACTGACCAAATATGTTTTTTCAAAAGAATTGATATTCAATCCGTTATTTCTATACAGATATAGCAGAAAGCGTCTTTGTTTTAACAGATGAAGAAGTGCCGTTCCACATATATTCAACCGTATTATTTCCCCGTTTTGCATGTAATGTATATCTTACCGCTTTTAGTATGGGATTTACATCGGGGAACAAATCCCACTCTTCCTCTCCTGTTAAATTATTGTAATTCTGGTCGTGAGCAATAATATCAACGCCATTTTCATAGTATTGCAAGATTTGAAATTTTGAAATGACATCACAACCTTCTGAATAACCGGTATAAACCATCATATCGTTGGGATCATAATTTTCTTTTAAAGCTAAACTTTTAACAAATTCTTTAACATAAGGATGACTGTTAATTTCAAACATCAATTCTTGCACTAAATTTTCATAAAAAGCAATATCATCATTTGTTTCGTCATCTCTTACTCCTTTTTTTATTGAATCAAGAAGAAGTATTATCTCTAATTTTTCATCATACGAAAGTTGATTAGGGGAGTATTTTTGCTCCTGTTTTCCTAATTCGTAAACGAGTACAGAATCAATATACTTATTTTGCAAGCAAGTATAAGGTTGTTTAGCAAATTCTTCCGATATGCTACCTCGCATTGGCGGAGGAGTCTCCATTTCGCTTTTATTGCAAGCAAACAAAGTAAGTACAATTACTACTGCAATAAAGATTAGTTTTTTCATTTGACTTAATTTTAAGGTTACTAATTTTTTTCGTTAAAATGTAATCTATTAATTATTTCTAATGTACGAATATGCAAAAGTATATTTTTTTCTTTAAACTATTAAGATTTATTCTTTTATTGTATTTGTGTTCAATTTTCTACTTCATTGCGTTCCATGTTATAGCTTACGTGCACACAACGGTTGAGAGTTACGCCCGTGTTGAGAGACGTATTGGTAGAGAATCGTGAAGCACTATTCAATTCCCGTTAGGGATTATAGTTCGGTAGAAAAAAGGGGGTGCCTGAAAAATTTGCATGCCTTTAGGTATGCAAATTTAGTTCGTGTTCTTTACCACCTGCCCATTTTAATATTGGATATAACCGTTTTGATTCCAAATAATTATCAAATATCAAATTATTTTGATTATATGATATTATCTGTTGTTTGATATAAATTCTTTTTGTTGTAAAACGATAGTTCTTATCATAATTTATTTTTTACTGCGCAAAAACACCCTTTTTTATGCAGTACAGTTTATTTTCTGCACAAAAAAGAGTTTTATAGATAGTTGAGGAAGAGTTTTACAACACCTCTTTAATCTTCTTCTCTAATTCGGCAGACAGTTCGGGATTATCCATAAGCATCTGTTTTACGGCGTCTCTACCCTGTCCTAATTTGGTATCTTCATAAGAGAACCACGAGCCTGCTTTTTTAATAATATTTTTTTCTACGCCGATGTCAATAATTTCGCCGGTTTTCGAGATACCTTCTCCAAAGAGGATGTCAAATTCGGTAGAGCGGAATGGAGGCGCCACTTTGTTTTTCACCACTTTTACTTTTACGCGGTTTCCGGAGGCAACGTCGCCGTCTTTAATTTGCGAGGAGCGGCGAATGTCAATGCGCACGGAGGCATAGAATTTCAGAGCGTTTCCACCGGTAGTGGTTTCGGGATTACCAAACATTATGCCGATTTTTTCACGAAGTTGGTTAATAAAGATACAACAACATCCTGTTTTGCTGATAGTTGCTGTTAATTTACGAAGTGCTTGCGACATAAGGCGCGCTTGCAGCCCCACTTTGGCGTCTCCCATATCGCCGTCAATTTCGCTTTTAGGGGTTAAAGCTGCCACAGAGTCAATGACAATAATATCAATAGCGCCTGAGCGGATGAGGTTATCGGCAATCTCTAATGCCTGTTCGCCGTTGTCGGGTTGCGACACTAACAGTTCGCTGGTATTCACGCCCAATTTTTCGGCGTAGAATCTGTCGAAGGCGTGTTCGGCGTCAATAAAGGCGGCTATACCACCGGCGCGTTGCGCTTCGGCAATAGCATGGATTGCCAAAGTAGTTTTTCCGGAAGATTCCGGTCCATAGATTTCGATGATTCTGCCTTTGGGCAAACCACCTACGCCCAGCGCGGCATCTAATCCGATAGAGCCGGTGGAGATGACTTCGATGTTGTCTGCCGGTTTTTCGCCCAATTTCATAATGGCGCCTTTTCCAAATGTTTTTTCCAATTTTTCCAACGTTGAGTTGAGTACTTTGAGTTTGTCCAAGTTCATTTTTTCTTTTTCCATATTACTATTATTTTGTGAAACATTACTTTATAAAAAATTCGGTTATATATTTACGAGCCGCAAATATACAACCGAAAAAAGGATTTGTCAAGAGGTAAATGAATTTTTTTATCCGATGAGTTCGTTGTATTGCTCTTCGGAAAGGAGTTCATCAAATTCGGCGGGGTTAGTTACTTTCACTTTAACTATCCAGCCGGCGCCGAGCGGGTCGGAATTGATTAATCCCGGATTGCTTTCCAACTCTTCGTTGAGTTCAATAATTTCTCCGCCCATAGGCAGGAACATGTCGGAAACCGTTTTAACGGCTTCGATAGTTCCGAAGACTTCTTCTTTTTTAAGAGTTTCTCCTACCGTGTTAATATCAAGGAAAACAATATCGCCTAATTGTTCGGCTGCAAAAGCCGTAATGCCAACCGTAGCGAGGTCGCCTTCTAATTTTACCCATTCGTGGTCTTTGGTGTATTTTACGTTCATATTTATAATGATTAATGGTGAATGTTTTGAGTGACAAGTAACGTGTGACAAGTGACAAAATTATTTATCATATTTTTTTCATTTTATCATAGTTCATACATTATTAGAAATCAAGTCGGGGTGAGAAGACTCGAACTTCCGACCACTTGCACCCCATGCAAGTACGCTAGCCAACTGCGCCACACCCCGAATGAGGGGGCAAA
>WRGQ01000116.1 GCA_009787115.1 Bacteroidota bacterium | reverse complement strand
CAAATGGCAAAAGAGATTAGACAAAGAATTTTCGCTTTGTTTGCAGTTCTTGGTATTGCTGTATTTTTTTGGTTTTCTTTTCATCAAAACGGAATGTCTTTATCTTTATTTGCTAAAGAATTTGTAATAACGAGCAAAATTCCACCGGAAATATGGCAGGCAATAAATCCATTTTTTGTAATTGTGCTAACCCCTGTTATTATATGGTTTTTTGCAAGAATGAAAAATAAAGGAAAAGAACCTTCAACTCCAAAGAAAATTGCTATAGGAATGGGAATTGCAGGTCTTGCATTTTTATTCATGGTTATTATTTCAAAAATAAATGCATATCCATCAGGAACCGAATTTAGAGCGTTAAATGAAACCGTAAGCGAGGGAATGAAAACAGGACCGTGGGCACTTATTGTATTATACTTTTTCTTAACTGTGGCTGAATTATTTATTTCTCCATTAGGGTTATCGTTTGTCTCAAAAGTCGCCCCCAAACACTTGTTAGGTTTTTGTCAAGGTTTGTGGCTTGCTGCTACCGCAGTAGGAAATGGATTGTTATGGATCGGACCATTGCTATACAATAAATATCCTATCTGGATATGCTGGACTGTTTTCTTGGTTTTATGTGCAGTTTCTATGATGGTTATGCTGGGAATGGTTAAATGGCTCGAAAGAGTAACAAAATAAATGTTTCAAATTCTCAAAAATAAACAAGGCTGCCCAAAATTTTTGAGGCAGCCTTTTTTTGTTTCCGGTTAGACGTTATTTACACCTCAATGATTTTTTCCTGACTTTGTCAATGTGTACGTACCCCAAAACAACATTGAACCCAAATTACGCATTAGAAAAAATTAGATTACTTTCGGATCAAAGCCGAAAGATTTGTAATAGACTGAAGCCAACTTAATTCATTGGTTACATCACCTAATATCGCTCGGTAGCAAATACTGTGCGATATGTCCGCATTCCTAACGAAATGCAGGTATAGGAGATAATATTTTTTGAGGGTTGCGTACCCTGTTTTTGAACAAAAATAAGTTATGTTTTTTATAAAATTCTCGTGACAAAGTCAGGAAAAAATAAAGCGGTGGACAGTGATAAATAGATGATGAAGTGATATGGTGATTGAATGATTTTCACCTTTATACATTGACAAGAAGATAGAAGTATCATTTTAAAATTCTACTGCAAACTTTAAATTTAATAATCTCGGCGTTAAATAATTAGGAATTGACCAAAAGTGGTTTTCTATATCTTTGATCCACATGTAAGAAGAAATATTATCCGTGCCTAACACGTTAAACACCTCAAAATAGATGCCGGCGTTTTTGATAGCGCGAATAAATTTGCTTTTATGTTTAAATCTGTCTCTGCTTTGTTCCAAGAAAATATATGAAAATCCAACATCTGTACGAAAATATTCATGCGGTAGAAGTGTGTTTTCTTTAGTGCGTACTACATTAGGTAGCCAATGAGGAAGTCCGGTAGAATAAACAAAGTTCAAACTTACGCGCAATTGGCGAAATCCGGGAATATGATCCTGAAAGAAAAGATTAAAAGCAAACCGCTGGTCGGTAGGGCGTCTTTTGTATGTCGGTTTTATCCACTCCCCTGCACTGTTTTGATAAGGATCCTTTGATTTGTCCATAGTTCCCATCAAAGAGATAGAAAACCACGACTCCAAGCCTTCAAGCAATTCGCCGCTTATACGTGCATCCAATCCTGTGGCAAAGCCTTTGGCGTCATTCTCTCCACTGTAAATAATCTGAATATTATCTATATAATAGGAAATCAGATTATCCAAATATTTATAATAACCCTCCATAGAAAATTTAAACGGTCTGTTCCACATCTTAAAATTATATTCGCTTGCTATAATTACCTGATATGAAAATTGTGATTTTATGTTTGGATTTAATGTTCCATCTCTGTATCTATACTCTCTATAAAAAGGTGTTTGGTAATAAACGCCTGTTTTAAACCAAAATAACCAATCTTTTTTCCAACGGGGTTTGTAAAGCAACGACAGACGCGGCGAAGCATTAAACTCATTATTATACGACCAATAATGAAACCGTATTCCTGCATTTAGGGTAAATCGCGGATTAATGTCGTTATCTAATTTCCAGCTATCCTGCAAAAATGCTGCTATACGTACCGTATTTAATGTATTTGATGAATTATAATAATTGAAATCACCAAATTCCAACAAGCGCGAGGGATCATCAAACGGCACTCCAACAGAGTCGCTGGGCGTAACCCCAACGTTGGGTAAAATATATCCTGTGGAATCGTTTAAATGCCATTGGTTCAATTTGTCGTTAATCTGTTCGTTTTGCACTTTAACGCCCCACGAAAAACTGTTCCGTTTATGCAGTTGGTGGTCGCCGCGAATATCTGCCGATGAAACCAAAAATTTAATGTAATTTCTTGCGTGATCAATATTGGTTCCTACGGCAAGTAAAGCAATTTCTTCTGCAGTTTCTGTTTTCAAATCCAATTCAGTTTCGGCAAGCCTATACTGTCCTTGAATATCATAAGTTTCGCTCTCTTTGGCATAATAGGAAGAGAAAATCAATCGTAATTGATTCTTCCAATTAGGACGATAAGTAAAAGTTAATCCACCCAAATAATTTTCATACTTATCTATTTCCTGACCATCAAAATAGACTGTAAGTCGCATTTTTTCCTGAGTCAGAGTGCCATGTGTGGTTGTCCTCGTGGCAGGTATAAAAAGATATTTATTAATGGAGAAATTTCCCAATAAACTAATTTCAAATTTATCGGAAATATTCCAACCCAACATCATTTGCGTGTCAAAAAAATTAGGTTTATAAATTCCTTTATCATCAAGAGAATCTAATAGATGTGCGTTGTTTTTGTACCTCACGCCGAGGAGGTATGTAAAGACATCGCGGTTTTTTTGTTTGTTTTTTGTGCAACCTTCAATATGGGCGGATGTTCCCAAAAAGCCAATTCCGAACGAACCACCAAGTTGTTTGGGCTTTTTGTACTCCACATCCATAGTGGAAGACATTTTATCGCCATATTGCGCAGGAAAACCTCCGGCTGAAAATTTTACACTTTGCGTAAGATCCAGATTCACAAAACTTAACCCTTCCTGATTGCCACTACGCACCAAAAAAGGACGATATATTTGGATGTCATTCACAAATATCAGATTTTCATCATAATTACCTCCGCGTACATTATACTGCGAACTGAGTTCATTAACCGAAGAAACGCCTGGCAACATCTTAATGAGCCCTTCCGCACCGCCTGTGGGCGATGGCATTGTAAAGGTCAATCGTGGATCCACACGCATATAACCATCTGTATATGAAGTAGAAACATTCACGGGTTTCAATTGAGAGCCGGTTGAAGCAAGTAATACATCTAACTTTATCCGTTCGTTCGGCGCTCCTTTTACAGTAATTATCGTATCAACGTAGGTAATGTGCCTGAAATGAAGTTGCACCTCCGTATTTGCCGGTACCATTATTTGATATTTCCCATCTCCCGCAGAGATTGCTCTGTTTTCGGTTTGCGGCGTTTGCACCATTACGTTCTCAATCGGGTTGAACTGCGTATCATGGATAGTGCCATATATTGTAACTATATTTTGCGCCTGCAAAATATAGGTTGTGATACTGAATAATATAACAAATACGTGTCTTAATTTCAAAGGAGATATACTATTAATAGATAGTAATTACGTATGATTGTATTTTTTATTGTATTATGCAATACGAAATTATTGTAATTTCGCCGCCTCATTAACAAACATAATCTCAATTTTTTAAAAATGGAATATAATTTTAGAGATGTTGAAAAAAAATGGCAGCAATTCTGGCGCGATAAAAATGTGTATAAAACAGAAATAGATTACTCCAAACCAAAATATTACGTGCTGGATATGTTCCCGTATCCTTCCGGCGCAGGGTTGCACGTGGGACACCCGCTCGGCTATATCGCCTCCGACATTTACGCACGATACAAACGACAAAAAGGATTCAACGTGCTTCACCCGATGGGCTACGACGCATTCGGACTGCCCGCAGAACAATATGCAATCCAAACCGGACAACACCCTGCCATTACTACAACACAAAATATTGCACGTTATCGGGAACAATTAGATAAAATCGGTTTTTCTTTCGACTGGAACCGCGAGTTTCGTACTTGTGACTCCGATTATTATAAATGGACACAATGGACTTTTATTCAACTGTTTAACCATTACTATTGTCAAGATGCACAACAAGCACGTCCTATCTCAGAACTGGAAGAGGTATTTGCAATAGAAGGTACCGCGCGCATCCGTCCGGCAGCAACAGTAGAACTCTCATTTACCGCCGATGAATGGAATGCCAAAACCGAAGAAGAAAAACAGGCTACCTTACTGAATTACAGATTGGCATATTTAGCAGACACGTGGGTAAACTGGTGCCCGAAATTAGGTACTGTGCTTGCCAACGACGAGGTAGTAAACGGTCTCTCCGTGCGCGGCGGCTTCCCCGTTGAACGCAAACTTATGAAACAATGGATTCTGCGCGTCTCTGCTTATGCCGAACGGTTATTGCAAGGTCTTAATACGATTGACTGGAGTGATTCGCTGAAAGAGATACAAAAAAACTGGATAGGCAAAAGCGAAGGAGCGTTTATGGAATTTAAAATTAAAAATTTAAAATTTAAAATTCCAATTTTTACCACCCGTCCTGACACTATTTTCGGTGTTACCTTTATGGTACTTTGTCCTGAACACGAGTTAATTGATACAATAACCACGCCGGAGCAAAAGAAAGAGGTAGATGAATATGTGTTTAAAGCAAAAAACCGTACTGAGTTGGAGCGTGCCGGCGATGTAAAAAAAGTATCGGGCGTATTTACAGGTGCTTATGCGGTAAATCCGTTTACTAATGAAGAAATTCCGGTGTATGTTGCCGAATATGTACTGGCAGGATACGGCACCGGCGCCATTATGGCTGTGCCCGCACACGACAGCCGCGACTATGCTTTTGCAAAACATTTCGGATTACCTGTCAGAGAAGTAATTAGCGGCGGCGATATTTCTGAAGAAGCATACGAAGCGAAAGACGGAACTTGTGTAAATTCAGGTTTTATTTCCAATATGAACGCAAAAGAGGGCGCCAAAGCGGTAATTGAAAAAATTAAAGAGTCTGGAATCGGATACGGAACTACTAATTACCGTTTACGGGATGCTATTTTTAGTCGCCAACGCTATTGGGGCGAACCGTTTCCGGTATATTTCAAAAATGAAATTCCATACGTTTTGCCGGAAGAGGAGTTGCCGTTGCTGCTTCCCGAAGTGGATAAATATTTGCCCACCGAAACCGGCGAACCACCTTTGGCGCGCGCACAAAACTGGCAAACTCACGAGGAACATAAGTTAGAGTGTAGCACAATGCCCGGTTTCGCCGGCTCAAGCGGATATTATTTGCGCTATATGGATCCCCATAATGATATGGAATATTTTTCAAAAGAAGCTAACCAATACTGGCAAAATGTGGATCTGTATGTAGGCGGTTCCGAACACGCAACAGGACATCTGATTTATGCCCGTTTCTGGAATAAATTTTTATATGACATAGGTTTGGTCTGCAAAGATGAACCTTTCCAAAAGTTAATTAATCAGGGAATGATACAGGGAAGATCCAACTTCGTCTATCGTGTTCAAGGAACAAATACGTTTGTATCTTTCGGATTAAAAGAAAATTATGAAGTTACTCCTATTCACGTAGATATTAATATAACGCATAATGATGTGCTGGATATTGAACTGTTTAAACAGTGGCAGCCTGAATTTGCTAACGCTGAATTTATTTTGGAAAACGGAAAATATATTTGTGGCTGGGAGGTGGAAAAAATGTCAAAATCAAAGTATAATGTACAAAATCCTGACGATTTGATAGAAAAATACGGAGCAGATACCTTACGGATGTATGAAATGTTTTTAGGACCGATTGAGTTGGCAAAACCTTGGGATACTAATGGTATTGAAGGCGTATCACGATTTATCCGAAAGTTCTGGCGTCTGTTTCACGATGTCAATAATCAATGGAATATAAGCGATGCCGAACCGACCCCCGAAGAGTATAAGATTTTGCACCGTACCATCCAAAAAATTGAAAGCGACAATGAGCGCTTTTCGTTCAATACTGCCGTAAGCGCTTTTATGATTTGTGTAAACGAATTGGCAGACCTGAAATGTAACAAACACAAAATTTTAAAACCACTCGTAATTTTATTATCTGCTTATGCACCGCATATTTGCGAAGAATTATGGTATCAGTTAGGCAACGAAAATTCTGTAGTGTTCGCTGCTTTTCCCCTGTTTAATCCTCAATATCTCATAGAAAACAGTTTTAATTATCCCGTTTCTTTCAATGGGAAAACAAGATTTTTTAAAGAGTTTCCATTAGATAAATCATTAAAAGATATCGAAACTGAAATCCTTCTGTCAGAAGAATCAAGAAAGTGGATAGAAGATAAATCGGTAAAAAAAGTGATTATTGTGCCGAAAAAAATTATTAACATTGTGGTAGGATAATATTTTAACAAAAAATGCTTTTGCAATAAAAATCAATCATAAAATTCAAGAAAATGCATAAAATTAAAGAAACAAGTCATTTTTTGACTTCAAAATTGAAAAATAATCCGAAAATTGGAATTATTTTGGGCTCCGGCTTAGGAGGTTTGGTACAACATTTGGATATTGAGGAAGAGATTCCTTACGACACCATCCCTAATTTTCCCGTATCTACGGTAAAAGGGCATCGTGGCTCCTTAATCTTTGGAAAAATGAATGGAGTAGATGTGATGGTATGCAGTGGACGTTTTCACTATTACGAAGGATACACCATGCAGGAAGTAACTTTTCCCATACAGGTTATGAAAGAGTTGGGAATTACGAAGGTAATAGTTTCAAACGCCGCAGGCGGTATGAACCCTACTTTTAAAGTGGGCGATATTATGTTGATTCGGGATCATATTAATTTGTTCGGCACTAATCCGTTAATTGGACCAAACAACGATGAAATGGGACCCCGTTTTTTAGATATGAGTGAAGCCTACTCCAAAAAAATGTTAAGAATTGCTTTTGACTGTGCGAAAGAACTTGATATTCACGTACAAAATGGTGTTTATGTGGGTGTTACCGGTCCCTGTTTTGAAACCCCCGCCGAGTATCGTATGTTTGCCATTATAGGCGGCGACGCGGTGGGTATGTCCACTGTGCCGGAAACGATTGTCGCCCGCCATCGTGGAATTGAAGTGTTCGGACTCTCTGTAATTACGGATTTAGGTATTGTAGGACAAGTAGAAAAAGTTTCTCACGAAGAAGTACTGCAAGCCGCGAATATTGCCGGACCAAAAATGGTGAAATTAGTGTATGAGATGTTGCCGAAAATTTTAGATATTAAAAATGGTTAAATCCAATATTCTTAACTGATTTTTTTTTCTAAATTTCAAACCAAAATTTACTTCCTTTTCCCTCTTCACTTTCTACGTGCAGGACGCATTTGTGTTTTTCCAACATCTCTATACAAACAATTAATCCTAATCCGCTACCTTGTTCTCCGATAGTTCCCTGTCGGGATTGTCTGTTGTCTATATTGAAGATATTGCGTATTTCTTCTTGAGTCATACCGTTTCCTGTATCACTTACACTAATAATATGTTTCTCATTGGGAGCTTGTTCAATTGCGAGTACAATTGCTCCGCCGACAGGCGTAAATTTAACGGCATTGGTTAGGAGATTTCGTACCACAGTAGTAAGCATATTGATATCGCCGGTAACTAATGCATGGTTGGGAATATGATTGGTGAGTGTTATGTTTTTAAATTCAGCCATTTTACGAATCAGAGAAATATCGGTATGAAGATGTATCGCAATATCAAAAGTAACAGGTGTATAGGCTATTCGTCCGGTTTGAATTTGCGCCCAACCCAACAAAGTATAAAGGAGTTCAACTTCTTCGTTGGCTGATTTCAACAAATCGTTACAGCAGTCTGCTAATTCGTTGTTGTTCCACTTGTCGGCATTTTCTATTAATTGCTGAATGGCATCGCGTTGTGCTATGGCGGGGTTTTTCAGGTCGTGAGAGATAATGCTGAAAAATTTATCTTTGGTGGCGTTCATTTCTGCAAGAATTTTGTTGTGGCGTTTGCGCAGACGCAGTAAAACCACAAACAAAGCAATGATAAGCACACAAATAACCACGCATCCTGTTAATATCCAACGATACATACTATGACGTGCAATGATATTTTGTTGTCGTTCAATTTCGTGTTCTTTTTTTTCTGTTTCATATTTTACCTCCATTTCCGAAATTGAGGACTGAAAGTTCTGATTTGAATAATTGTCTTTGGCTTTTATGGTTTTATTGAAATATTCTATTGCTTTTGCGCTATTTTTCAGCCCTATATTAGCCTCTGCAATAATTTGATACAGATTGGAATTAATTTGTTTTTTGGTAGAATCTGTTGCCAATGCCTGAAAAGCAGTTTCGTCCGCCTCTTTATATCTTTTTTGTTGCAGATAGCATTGCGCAAGGGTTGCCAAAGTTGCCGCCATAGCATCTTTTCTATTGGCTTGACGGGCATATTCAACGGCTTTCAAGGCAAATTTCAGCGCTTTATCATAATCGGGAATAACCGACCATATATCAGCCAAGTTTCGCGTAGATTCCATCAAGTATGCAGGATGGGGGTTCGGTAGCGTAGTGAGCATACGGTAGGCATCTTCAGCATATTCCAACGCTTTGGGAAAATCCATTTTGTGTCTGTAAACAGTACCTAATCCCAAATAAGCGTATGCAATACCGCTTAAATCGTTCAATTCGCGGTACATCTTTTCCGTTTTTAGATAATATATTTCTGCCTGATTGTCATTTAGCATAAATTTGTACAGATTGGCTATGGTAAGGCATATAAATGCCGCCTCGTCGGTTTTGTTCATTTTTTCGAGTATAGCCAGGGCTTTATAATAACTTTCCAATACCAGATCATATCTTCCGGAAGCATAATCTAAGGTAGCAATACCAAGAAATAATCTCATCTGTATGTAATTTAACTCATCTTCATTAAGTTCTTTTTTAATAACTGCCTGTTTGTGCATGGCGAGCCCCTTTTCAAAATAATAAGCGGCTGAATCCAATTGATTTAAGTAAAAATGGATCGTTCCTGCACTGTGATATAGTTGGGCAAAATAGTAATAAGTTTTGGTTTTCTCAGCCAAACGAAGTCCCTTTCGTACATAATCTAACGATTTTTCACGATCCGTATGAATATATGCTTGAATGAGTTCTTGATAGGTTTGGTACCTTTCATGGTCGGATAAAGTTTTCTTATTCAGCATATTTTCTAATGAGTCTATTTCTCTGTTCTGTGCTTGCAAAGATGTTGAGATAAAAATGATACCCATTAAAAGAAAGTACCGCATTTTATTCTGAAATCTGTTTTTTGGTTGAGTTAGATGTTTCATATTAATGACTTTTAAAACGTTACATACTAATAATTCCATGTTTCAACGCATACTGTACCATTTCCATCGTGTTGTTAATGCCAAGTTTTTGGAATATATTCTTTTTATGCGTATTCACAGTATGAATGCTCATATTGAGACGGTCTGCTATCTCTTTGCATAGCAATCCTTCGCTGCAAAGGATAATAATCTCTTTTTCACGTTCAGTAAATTCTGAGGTAACTTTTATGGTTTTCTTTTTCGCAACATACACATCGTAAATAACAGATGCAATATCTTTTCCAAAATATTCCAATCCGTCCATTACAGCATAAATGGCTTCGGAGAGTTCTTGTGCATTGCTTTTTTGTTTGCTGATAAAACCGTTGATACCTGTATTAAGCATTGCTTCTACTGTTTTGGCGCTGTTTTCGGCAGAAATGGCAAGAATTTTAATATCAGGATAATCGCAACGAAGGCGATGTACTATATCTACTCCGCTCATATCCGGAAGATTAATGTCTAAAAGTATAAGGTCTGCCGGTGTTGTCAGGAGCAGTTTAAAAAGCGCATTGCCGCAATCGGCTTCGTCTGCTATTTCAATGTTAAAGTAAACCGGATTTAAAATGGCTCTTAATCCCGTGCGAAACAATGTGTGGTCGTCCACAATAATAATTTTTATTTTTCTTGCATTTTGTATCATTTTTGATTTGCAATCATATTTTGTTATTTATTTTTAAACGTGCAAAAGTAATATAAATAATTAACGATTAGAAGATATTTCCAAAATTGGTTACATCTTATTTTTGCTCCTCATCCCTAATTTTAGGGATATTATAAAACCTCCTGTCTCTTTGCCTCCCTAACATTAGGGATGCCTTTATCCCTAACATTCAGGATATCATCTATATTTTTTACGTATAGTTTTGCGGTGTTAAATTCAATGTTAAAAAAATAATGAAAAAAAATACAAGTGGGGAGAATGCAAATATATCAAAATGTTCGCTAATGAAAAATGATAAAATGCTCTTTTATGCACAAAAAATATTGGTTTGCAATGATTCTATCATAAAACAATGTGAGAGTTGGCTTTCAGAGGAAGAAGGATTGAAAAACACGCAAATGCGTATCAAATAATTATTTACAATTAAAATTTAAAAAAGATGAAAAAGTACATTTTTATTTTGACGGCAGCCATAATGGTTGCAATGGTATTTAATGCCTGTCCCCCTCCTCCGGAACCCGATAATCCCGGCATATTGGGAGACGGTTCGGAAATCAACCCCTTTAAGGTAGTCACTGTAGCAGACCTGAAGCGAGTGGGATCCAATGAAGTAGGACCGGAAGGGCTAAAATGGAGCGATGACAAGAACTATCGGCAAATCGCCCATATTGACTTGAGTAAAGAACCTAATTGGAAACCTGTTGGCGATCATCAATTGAGGTTCAGTGGCGTTTATGACGGTGGTGGATACACTATCTCAAACCTTACTATTTCCAATATAGACAAAGAAAATAGAGGTTTGTTCGGAATCGTTTTTGGCACAGTTAAAAATGTCAGGTTAGATGGTGTTATAATTTCGGGGAAAAAAGACGTGGGGTGTATTGCAGGCACGCTTCAATCGCATGGAACGATAGATCATTGTTCCGTAAAAAATATAGATATTTTCTGTAGTAATTATGTGGGTGGCATAGCAGGATGGGTTTCTAACACATCTACTGTGAACAATTGCATAGTTACAGAAGGAAAAGTTAACGGTACAGGAACGTATGAAGGTAACGGCTGGAGTGGCGGAATAGCAGGACACAATGCAGGAACGATAAAAAACTGCTATGCAACCGTTGATGTTAGCGGATATCAATTTGTGGGCGGCATTGCAGGTGATAACAGCGGAAACGGAACTATACTGTACTGTTATGCTACCGGTAATGTTTTCACCGATTTTTATCGAGCCGGCGGCATTGCAGGAGAAAATTCAGGCATAATCAAAAATTGCGTAGCGTTGAACAGTGAGGTGAAAAGAAAAAATAAACATCCATTTTATACAACTCCCGAAATAGGACGTATAACAGGGTATGTTTTTAATGATTTTGAAATGAACAATAACTATGCCCGCTTCGATATGGCGTTGAAAGAAGGCGAAACCAACGACGATGTCCCCCTTGAAGCAGAAGCTACGCTTACAGGTATTCACGGCGCAAATGTTTTCAATGCAGACTGTAACGGCGCAAACAGCGGTACGTGGTGGAAGAACACGGCAGGTTTTTCTGATGCGCAATGGTCGTTTGCTCCCAACAGACTGCCGTGGCTAAATGGCTTCAACGGACTGACGCAAAATCCAACTATAATCCCATAAAATTTATCATTAGCATTTAAAATA
>WRGQ01000115.1 GCA_009787115.1 Bacteroidota bacterium | reverse complement strand
GGATTCGAACCCTTGAAACGCTTTCGGCGTTTACACACTTTCCAGGCGTGCGCCTTCGACCACTCGGCCATCTCTCCCTCTCTTTCTTTTGAGCGGGTAAAAATAATAAAAAATGGATATGTACAACTACAAAAAAAATCAAAATTAAAATTTGGCAGATTTGTCAGGTTTCTTCTGAAATATTAACAAAATATAAAATCATTTTCGTATCATTTTTTTTATATTTTTGCCGACCCAAAAAAATTAGGATTAAATTAATAATTAAAAACAAAAAAAAGTATGTTAAAACAGTATGAAACCGTTTTCATTATGACGCCCGTTTTGTCTGAAGATCAGATGAAGGAAACGGTAAAGAAGTTTGAGAACATTCTTTGCGAAAAAGGCGCCGAGATTGTTCATCAAGAAAACTGGGGTCTCAAAAGGCTTGAGTACCAAATCCAAAAAAAATCCACCGGATTTTACCACCTGTTCGAATTTAAGGCTGAACCACACGTGGTTGCAGAACTTGAATTGCAGTACCGCCGCGACGAAAGAGTTATACGCTATCTATCGGTTGCCCTCGACAAAGACGCTATCGCTTACGCAGAAAAAAGACGTAATATGGGCTTTGGTCAGAAAAAAGAACCTAAAATTGAATTAACTCACGAAATTAAACACGAGCCCAAGCGCGTAGTTAAATACGACATAATTGATGATTCCATTGAATATCAAATAGATGAACATAATTTAGATAATTTTGATAATAAGGAGGACTAACAAATGGCACAAAACGATATTAAATATTTGACCCCCATCGCGGTGGATTTCAAAACAAAAAAATACTGCCGCTTTAAAAAAAGCGGAATTAAATACATTGATTATAAAGATGCTGATTTCTTAAAGAAGTTTGTAAACGAGCAGGGAAGAATTTTTCCAAGACGTTTAACCGGAACCTCTTTGAAATTTCAAAAGAAAGTAGCCCAAGCCGTAAAGCGTGCGCGCCACCTTGCGTTGCTTCCTTTTGTAGCCGATAATTTAAAAACCAATCAATAAGGAGGGCAATACTATGGAAGTTATTTTAAAACATGATGTAGAAAAATTGGGATACGCCGATGAAATCGTAAAAGTAAAAGACGGCTATGCAAGAAACTATTTGCTCCCTCAAGGTTTGGCTATTCCGGCAAACACTCCTAACAAAAAGATGTTAGCCGAAACTATTAAACAACGTTCTTACAAAGCCGAAAAGATTCGCAAAGAAGCCGAATTTTTAGCCGGTAAAATTGATGGACTTACATTGAAAATTGCTCAGAAAGCATCGGAAAAGGGAACTATTTTCGGTTCTGTTAATACTATCGCTGTGGCTCAAGCATTGAAAGAACAACACAATATTGATATTGACCGTAAGAAGATTATCCTTCCTACTGAGCATATTAAAGAGTTGGGGAATTACACCGCCCAAATCAATATTCATAAAGATATAAAAGTTACCGTTAATTTAGAGGTAATTGCAGAATAAAAAAAAGACGACGGTATAACCCGCCGCCAAACAAGTTCCGAAATGGACGTTGCGTGCAACGTCCATTTTTTATGCAAACAATCCCTCTATCTCTTCTTCAAACTTTTTATAAATAAAGTTTCGTTTTAATTTAAGGGTTGGCGTCAGTTCTCCGGAGTCCACCGACCACGAATAACCGATAAGTTTGAAACGTTTTATTTTCTCAGTATCGCCAAAGAATTTATTGTATCTATCCACAATGCGTTTAAAACGGTCTAACACTTGGGGGTGAGCAATCATTTCTTCATTAGTGGTGTAGGCAATACCTTCTCTGGCGCACCACGAGCGCAAATCGCCAAATTCGGGGACTATCAGGGCTGCGGCAAACTGTTTGTTCTCTCCTACCACCAAAATATTGTCAATTAAAGGATGTTCGGAAAATTTATTCTCCACCAACGTAGGTACAATATATTTACCGAAAGCGGTTTTAAACATCTCTTTCTTTCTTCCGGTAATGCGCAATTGTCCCTCAACTTCAATTTGTCCTAAATCGCCGGTGTGAAACCAACCCTCTGCGTCAATGGATTCGGCGGTTTGTTCCGGATTTTTATAGTATCCTTTCATTAGGCAATGACCTCTGGTAAGGATTTCACCGTCTTCGGCAATTTTTACCTCAATGCCGGGTAGCGGCGGACCTACCGTGCCGATTTTTACGCCATTTTTAAAGAAATTACTCACCGCAATTACAGGGGAGGTTTCCGTTAAACCATATCCATCCAATACTGCTATATCCATTGCCCAAAATATCCTGCTTAATTTGGGTTGCAACGCTGCCCCACCGGATACAATAACATAGAGCCGCCCGCCCAGCGCGGCTTTCCATTTATTAAGAACCAACTGCCTCGCAAGTTTCAGTTTTCTCATATACCATTTTGATTTTCCTTCCACATCGAAATCCAAGGCTACTTTGTTTGCCCAAAAGAAAAGGCTTTTCTTTATCCCCTTTTGTTTATATCCTGCAGCCAAAATTCTATCATAGAATTTTTCCAACAGACGGGGTACCGAAGTAAAGATATCGGGGCGAATCTCTTTTAAATTGTCGGCGATAGTAGCCATACTTTCCGCATAATAGATAGAAACGCCTATATAATGCCATGCGTATATCATCATTCGTTCATAGACGTGGCAAAGCGGCAGATAACTTAAACAGCGGCTATCCTCTTTTACCGGAATAATGGGGGTTATGGCTTTAGCATTGTTCAACAGATTGGAATGCGTAAGCATAGCGCCTTTGGGATTTCCCGTAGTTCCGGAGGTGTAAATTAATGTGGCAACATCATCAGGGGTAATCGAATCTTTAATCTTCTGTAAAAGTTGCGGGTTTGGATTTGCCACACCTGCTTCTATAAGTTCGTTTAAGTGCTTATAACCTCTCAAATTTCGGAAAGTGTAAACATTGTCTTTCAAACTTGGAATACTGTTAATCACATTTTCTATTTTTCTCAGCAGCTCCCAGCCTGCCACGAAAACCATTTTCACATCTGCATGATTGAGGATATAGAGATAATCGGCTTCGCTAATGGTGGGATAGATGGAGACGTGCACAGCGCCCACCTGTTGAATTGCCATATCTAAAAAGTTCCATTCGGGACGGTTGTTGCTGATTGAGGCTATCCGGTCTCCTTTTTTTATTCCCAGATGCAAAAGTCCGTAGGCAATCTGCTCCGATTTGAGGATATATTGTTCCGTGCTGTAATGTACCCACACGCCGTTTTCTTTTCCGCAAACAGTATCCTCTTTTGGAAAATTTTCTAAATAATGGGGTAGTAAATCAAAAATTCTTGTTACGTTCATACTAAAATTTTAAGTGCGCAAAGATAATAAAAAGCACAAAAAAAAACTGCCGAGCAATTCGGCAGTTTTTTTTAAACAGAACCTGCGGTATTATTTCTTTTCAATTTTGAAAATAACAGCGCGTTGTTCTTTATAATCTGTTTCAGGAATATCCTGTTTGAGTTGCGGATCTTCAGCGGTATAGTTTTGTACTGCTATCTGATCAGCAGGAACGCCATTATCAATGAATTTTTGTCTCACTGCTATAGCGCGTCTGTGTCCTAAATCTTTATTATGTTCCTTTGTACCTTCGGGAGAAGTATAACCGGTAACAATCACTTTAAGATCAGGATTTGCCTTTAACAATTCTGATGCTCTCCGAATATTATCACGTTTGTTATCATCCAATATTGGAGTATCTTTATCCAACGGGAATAATATCTTGATATTGGATAATGATTGAGCAAGGTCAAGAAGCGCTTTTTTCTTTCCGGGGTCATTGGCTGCATCATCAAGTAATTCCTGAGCGATTGAAGGCACTATATAATAGTATTCCTGAACGGTATTGGTGATGATGATCGGTTCATTCTTTTTCTTCATCATTTCATCCCAATATCTTCTTTGATGATCTTTTCTGTATTCCTTGTTACCGCACTCTTTGCAGGGTTTGAAATGGAAACCTAATTTAAGACCTACCTGGAAGAGATTCCATTTGTCTTTATAATTTACGTATTTATCAGCCACCTGGCTAAGTCTTGGATCTTCAACATTTAAACCGGAAAGATCAATTTTATCTTTTGGATAAACATTAAGAAAACCATAAGTTGCATAAGCGCCTACGTAGAAGTCTGTACTTCTTGAGATTCCAAATATGCCGCCTAATTCACCCAAGATGTCAATAGAACATCTCATTTTGGGTTTAATGCCATATTTGTCTAATTTAAAATCATCAAGATGCACATTCAATTTATCCATATAAAGATTTAATTCAGGGTCATAAATAGCATCTAAGTCAATCTCTCCACCGGGGAAATGAAGATTGGCAGAGAAGGGAAAATATCCTTTAACGCCAAAGCCAAAATAGATACCGTTTTTCTGGTTTCCGAATTTTTTCTCTAATTGCATAGTAAGGGGAACTTCAACCGCCCAAACCCGTTGTCTTAGTTTAAGACCGTTTGCAGAGTAAGAGAGGGCATAGATTGCATTGGGATCATCAGGATTATATCCAGGGTCATTAACATTATCGGTACGTTTATCACTAAATTGAACGAGTGGACGAGTGTGTCCGATACCCACGCCAATACCGATACCGATATTCACTTTACGTTGCCATAAGTAAGCATACCCTACTTCAAACATTGCAGCATAGGTAAACTTCTTTTGCACATCAATGAGAGCGTCGTTATCTTTTTTAAAGATATCGTTGGAATAACCTCCGCCAAGGCGAAGAAGGATACGGTGAGGACAATAGAAATCGGCAACAGTAGCAGTGGTATCTACTTGTGCTGCATCTCTTTTAGTATTGTCATTTTTTGTTACCTCTTGAGAAAAAGCGGTAAACATTCCCAGAATAAGACCGATTAATAATAGTTGTTTTTTCATAAGTATTTATTTTTTTAATTATTCTTACTAATTTTTATTTGTTAAAGGCAGGCAACGGAGCCGTTGCCCGCCTTAGAACATTTTTTATTTAACAATTACGAATTTAACAGCCTTAATTTCGTTAGTACCGGTGGTTATCTTACCGTAGTAAGCACCTTGTGCTTTAAAGCCGGTTATTTCAGTTAGAGAACCAACCACTTGTATGTGTTGAACGTGAGCGCCCTTAGCATCGTAGATGTCAAGTACTGCACCTTCCATTTCTTCACGAGTTAAATCAAGTTCTACATAAACAGGTTCATCAACGCGAGCCGGTACAGGAAATACATTCATTGTAAGTGTTGGGTTGAATGCTTCATCGCAAGTGCTAAATTCAATCATATCACCTATACGATTACCATCTTTGTCAACACGGTAACCTGTTAAGCGTACACGGTAAACGCCGTTTACGCCGTCAGGATCCTGATAGTACTGTTTCGTAGCGCCCGGTATCATTGCACCGTTTTTATACCATTGATAAGAAGTGAACTCAAATCCGCCGTTGTAATATCTAGCTTCAGGATCATGATTGTTACTTACAGCCAATACTTCGGCATTGCCTTCCCATCTTCTGTATATCAATTGGTGTGCTGTACCGCCGTGACCATCACTGTTATTCATAATGGTTATATCAAAGTTACAACCATCAATAGTAATAGTTACATTATGGATACCAATAGGTAAGCATTCCGGAATCGGAATAATAATTGTGGTGGTCGAACCTGATTGAGTAATCGGTACATGAATTGGAGAACCGCACGGGAAAGTAACTGTTACATCTGTTGAGTAGTAAGAGTTCAACTGCAAGGTCAATTCTGCTGTACCACCGCAAGCCTCAACGTTAGGATTAAGGATTTCAACATCGGTTACTATTACCATAATACTAGATTTCACAAATGTTCCTGTAATACAGTTGGATTTTTCGTCTAAACTTTCAATAGTATAAGTGGTAGTAACAGTCGGTGTAACTTCAAATGAGAAGATATTGGCGTAGGAGGTAAAGTATTTATCGAAAGTACCCGGATTGCCAACAACGTGGAAATAGAAAGGAGGCGCACCTGTAAACTCAACAATCAATTCAACCGGTTGACCAAACTGTACGTTAGCGCAAGTATGTTCAGGTTGATTTTCATTGATAAATCTTGCAGCAGGAGTAATAGATGGTACTACTACGATTGGTCCTCTATCTTCAGGTTTAATATTACAGCCTGAAAGTTCATGAGCCGGTACGTAGGTAGCCCTGTACATATATTCGCCTGCCTGTGCCGGTTTGTGGATTTGATCTCCACCAATTCCGTTAACATTTACATATTCTTCATCATTGAATTGATACATCCACTGGATTTTAGCTACGTTAGAGCCATCGGTAACACCACCTTCAAATTTAGCATGTAATGTAACTTTTTCGCCTAAACATAATTCATCATAAGGATCAGGATTGATCGTGATTTCTGTCCATATAGGATCATTCACTACTTTATAAGTTAGCGTATTGGAAGTAGCAGCGTTACATGTTGGGTTAGCAAAGGTTGCAACTAAGAAATAGGAATGTGAACCCGGAGTGTTAAATTCAATAGGAAGCGGATCAATTTGGTTGGTCCAGTTAGTCCAATCACCTAAGTAGTTCCACATATATTGATAACCTATCTGGATGGTAGGATCTGTAACTCCAAGTGTGGTGTTAATTTCTATCTTAGCGCCAACACAAACGTCATACAGATTGTAATCTTTTGGAGAGATCTGAACTGTCGGTTGCGGTACAACTTTAACAGGGTCAAATGCAGTCCATTCGGCATTACATCCTAAACCGTTATTAAGATAAGCTCTTACTTCATAATGATATGTGCCCGGATTGTTCAATGTTTGTGACAGGAAGTTGTAAGGTGCAGGGATAATCGGATTGCCGTCTTGTCTCCATTCAAATATGAAGTCTGCCGGATTGATTAATGTTTCGTCGAAATCAACAACTTCAGCAAATAAGTTTACTGTACCGCCAATACACATACCCGGTAATTGAAGACCTGCAATATTTTGTGTTAGAGCTAAAGAAGGATTGGATAGTACGTTTACAGATTTGCAATTTGATCCGAAGCAGGATAAACTTGCATAAGCGCGTTCGATAGTTACGCAGATGTTGTTAACACCCAATAACCAACTATCGGAAATTGTAATTGTGCTTTGGTTGTACGGAAGAGTATTTCCATTCAGAGACCAAATATAGTTGTACGGATTTTCCGGAGTTGGAGCAGGAGTAGCGTGAGCAGTAGCTGTAATTGAACCGCCTTGGCAAATACTTTCTTTATCTACGGTAATTTGAACGGTCGGTTTAGCCCATACATTAACTCCGTGGCAAGGTGATGCTGCCGTGCAGTCGTAATCAATAACCGTAACTTCTACGGTAAAGCAGTAAGGTGCTGCAAGGTCATTTACCGGCAAGTTGTTCGGAACAACTGCATATTCTCCATCACTGTTAAATTCAGTGTAGAAGTTTACTGCCGGAGCATTTCCTTGACGATAGAACCATGCATATTGATAAGAAACGCCTGCCTGTAAGCCGCTAATTAATGCGTGTAATGCTAAGTGTTCTCCGAATACTGCTTGTTCACAAACATCGTGTGCACCGAAAATTACTACATCAATTGCCGGGTGAACGGTTACTGATATCGGGGTTGAGTGGTCGGAAGTACATCCGTCAACAGTAATAGTTGCGGTATAAAGATAAGTAGTCAATACGTTATTGGCAGTAGGTTGATCCATAATAGTAGGTTCTGCGCCTTGTGCAAATAGCATTCCGCTTCTAAACCAATTATAGTCGCCTTGAGCATTGCCGCTAATTGTTACCGGATTGCCGCTGCAAATAGTATTATCGGAAACTGTAAGTGCCGGAGGAGCTGGAACTGGACGTATGGTAACGTTAATTACATTTGAAGTTACCGTACAGCCTGTACCTAATTGAGTAGCAACGAAATGATAAGCGTGAGTACCTACTCCCGGAGTGTGGGTTAAGATTAGTTGTGTTTCACCTACAAGAGGTTCGCCATCTTTAAACCATTGGAAAGTCCAGTTTACATATTCCTCAATAGCAGCAGTCAAGGTGATTGCTGTACCTACACACGCTTCTGTAATATTAGCGGTGATAGCAAGGTTATTATATGAGTTCACAGTAACCTGATGAACTTCTGAAGTTGCCGTACAACCTGATTCAATGTCGGTAACTACAACTTTATAGTTATAAGGAATTGCACTTGGGATATTAGATATCTGTAGTGAAGCGCCTTCTTCTCCTTCAATGAGTTCATTGTTGAGATACCATTGATAGGTAACCGTAGCGTTCACCGGAGTAACATCAGCATGTAAATAAATAGGTGTTACAGCATCACATATATATCCCGGTCCTGAGATAGATACCGTCGGAGATAATTTAACTGTAACTGTTCCGGCATATACCATTTCTGAAGTACAGCCTGCTACTGTAGAGGTGGCAGAAACTGTTACTACATATTCGCCATAGTGAGTGAATGTGTAGGTAAATGTTGATAAATCAGCGCCGGGAACTGCAATGCCGTTAATATACCACGTATAAACAACTGCCTCTTGCGACATAACTTCAAAGGATACCTGATCGCCTTCGCAAATGATAGCAACTACAGGTTCTTCTACGGCAAGACTCGGTGCAGAAATTACAATTACCTGTATTTCGTTGGAGAATGCAAGACATTCTGACCCTACCTGTTTAGCAATGAAGGTATAAACGGTAGTATGAGTTGGATATACTTGAAGTATTGGGGCTACAGCGCCTTCAATAGCTTCGTTATCGGCATACCATTGATAGGTCATATTGTTAGCGCCTGAAACGTCAGCAGTTAATATTACTGTTTCGCCTGCACAAACTTCTGTTCTGTCTGCTGTGATAGCAATTACTGCAAATTGTTCTACAGTAACGTCAAACGATAAAGACTGAACCGTACAGCCTGATTCCGGATCTGTAACTATTACATAGTATATATAAGGATACGGACTTGCAACATTGCTTACTGTCTGAGTTGATTCGTTACCTACTGCTACTCCATCTTCAAACCACTGGTAAGTATAACCTTCAGCCGAAGGATCTACAATAGCCTGTAATACTGTTGGAACAGCGGCAGCACAAACGGTGTGTGGTCCATTAATAGTAACACCGTTGATTTTACGTACTTCAACAGCAACTTGATTGGTAACATATTCGCAGGTATTGCCCGGATAGGTTAAACGTGCATATACATAGTGTGTACCTACTGTGAAGAAGGGGATATTGATATATTCCAGTTCTTCTCCCGGAATTTCAATTCCGTCAACCCACCATGAAACTGTGGGAATTCCAAACTGTTCAACATTCGGGTCATCGCCTAAGGTAAAGAGATTGGGAGTGCCTACACAGGTAATAAGTTCGGTAGGATTAAGTGCAACAGGTTCTAAAGCGCCTTGTACGGTAATGGTAAAGGCTGCCATTTCGGAAGAACAGATGTTGTTCAACATAGTTACTTTTACATAGAATGTAGTAACATTGTCCGTCATTTCTTCAAAAGTGAATACTCTGTGATCTACATAAGTAATATCAAACGGCTCGGTGGCTTCAAGATCATTATACCATTCATAACGATAAATTTGACCGTCCCAGTTCACGTGATTTACCTGAACTTCTACGGCGCCGTTGGCACAAATAATATAGTTGTCAACCCATGCTACAGTTCTGGGAAGTACCTGGAAGTAGAGTACGGGTGACAGTGTTACCTCGCAGCCGCAGAAAGAAACTTCTACCTGATATTCTGTAATATCAACAGGTTCGGTAACGGTAAAATATAAATTAAGACCATTGGGATCTATTTCGCAATTGCAATTGTCGGTAGGAAGATAGTTACCATCGCGTTTCCATTTGATAATATATTGGGAAGCGTCGGAAACTACTACTGCGGTAAGGGTTACTACATCGCCCACGCATGCTGCGGTAGGTCCTTCAATGGTAACGGTTCCTGTAGCGCATACTACTTCAAAAGGATGTACTGTATAAGGAGCGTCGCAACCGGAGGTAGTTTGAAATACCTGTACGGCTACATCGTAATTACCGAGGTTGTTAATCACATTCGGGTCGTCCACCATAAAATCTCTTTCGGTAGCGCCTTCCACTAAGTTGCCGTTCAAATACCACTGATAGGTAATTTCGCCGTCTCCACCCATTACATTAGCTGTAAATACCGGATAGTCGGTGGTACCTTTGTTTACGATATTCGGCCCTGAGATTGTAACCGTAGGATCTTTCAAAACAGTTACCCAGTGGCAATCTGACCATGTATGGCAAATTTCAGGATTAAACGGGTCGGGGATACCCCACGGATTGGAAGTGCCTTGCCATACTTCTACTTTATAACAATAGGATTCCGGTCCGTTTTGATTGGTGTGTAAGGAAGGATGGGTAGTGAACTCAATATAAGTAAGACCCATTTCCAATGTATAAACATCATAAATATCTTCAAAGAAAAGATTATTTTCATAAATTCTGTAATAGATACGGTCGTATTGCGTTATGGGGCGATAATTGGAAAGGTCGAATCTGATAGGAACGCTTCCGCCGTGACATATTGTATCAATGCCACCACCATCTACTTTTATACTCGGTATAATTTCAACAACATTTGACCAACTGCTAATAGGACAATCGTAACCTTCCGTAGTAACTATTACTTCAAATTCTACATATCTTACCTGAGAGTCATCAACATCAATTTTGTAAAGCGATGTAGCCTCAGTAATTCCAATTGAGTAGTAGTTGAGCTCATACCAATCTGCCGTATATTCCTTGATCCACCATTCGTAGTGTTGTGTAGTAAAATCCGTAATATCGGGGTTAAGGATAACGGTAGCATTTAAGGTTACCTGAGAGTGGTTACACATTGGAGAAGGAATCTCGTCAACTATAACACCTTCTACGGGCTTTACCACCGGTTTAAGGAGGTAGGTTGCCCATTTTTCACATTCTGTATCAGTATCTATAACCCGAACTCCGTAGATAATTGAGTCAATATTAGAACATAATCCCTCAATAAATAGGGATGTCATGTTGTCACCGGCCGGAATTTGTCCCATAGCCAAAATATCGCCTTCATAGAATGCAGTATACCACCATTCAGTACTATAATGATCGGTAGAGAATATTTCAACGGATAGTGTTGCAGTTCCTTCGCAGCAGGGGAGGTGGTCTATGGTAATGTCGCTCAATCTTGGTAGCGGGTGAACGGTAACAGTATCGTAAGCCGCGCAACCGTATTGGTCTATTGCGGTAACGAAAATGATACCGGAAACCGGATTTGCGGTAACATGGAAGGACGCGCTATCGGGTGTTCCAACAATCTCTTCGGGGTCGGTTCCCCATTCGTATGTCCAGGGATCGCCGTAGCCAACCCAAGTATCACTGGGGTAGTTTACAAATGCCTCTAACGTAAAAGGAGCGTCTGCGCAAATAGGACTTTCGGGTGAAATATATACCACAGGTATTTCGTGAATGATAACGGTAACCGTATCGGAAGATTTGCAAGGACCATTCACAATTTCCCATATAAACTGAAAATACTGGGTTCCTTCAATACCTGTGAAAGTTATTGTTGGATTCGCAGCAGTTACAGAATTAATAGTGAAATACGGAGAGTTATAATCATCAAAAGTTATACGTTCTCCCTCAACCCATACATACCATTGGCTTGTTCTTTCCCAGCATTCGTCGTTATCATAAGCATTTCCGTTCAGTTGAACATCGCCATCGCCGCATCTTTCCAACAAGTTAGTATCTACTTTGGCTTCCATAAATTCATACACATCTATATAGAAAGAAGTGTCTCTCCTGCAACCGGCGCTAGGAATATTTACAT
>WRGQ01000114.1 GCA_009787115.1 Bacteroidota bacterium | reverse complement strand
GGCACCATTTGCCATTTCCGATAAGTCGAACGTTATCGCAGTGGCGGAACATACTGCCGTATCTCTTTTCGCAATCGTAAACGTTGGTAGCGGAAATACCCGTATCCTTACCGAATCTATATCCTCTAAATCGGTTTGGCAGCCTGTCTGGGAGTTATAGCCGCGAATATAAACCCATGTATCTCCACCCGAAAACATGGTGAATATAGAAGAGCCAAACACTTCATGAAAATCTCTATAATCACTGAATATTAACCCTGTGCCATTCGTTTCTGCCATGTGGTTTAAGTTAAACACCCAAACGTCATCAGAACATGCGGTAGTATCTTTACCGGTTACGGTGGTGTGAACCGTTGGCAACGGATTTACGGTTACTTTTGTTTTATCATCTACATAACATCTGTATTGGTTGTAGGCTCTTATATAGTAATATCCTGCGGTACTCACCACATTAGATGTCATAAGATTTTCATATTGATTATCATAATAAAATTCAAACCTTTCCATATTTTGCGCGCCTGTCTGGATAAGGTCTTCCAAATCAATGTTTTCACCATAACAGATGGATGCACTGTCCATATTATACACAGGCATATCGGGGCATGCTCTATCCGGAATAAAGATGTAAACAAATGCTATGTCGCAAACTGTTTCTTCATTGTCGGTACACAATTGATAAGAGAATCTGTCGGAACCGGTATAGCCCAAATCGGGAGTGTAAATAAAAGTACCGTCAGGGTAGAGGATTAATTCGCCGTATAAAACACTGTCTAAAAGGGTAACTATCGGGGTCTCACAAGAAGGATACTTATCGTTTATTAATATGCCCGGAGTAGTTACAGTTAATGTCTCATATTTGAGCAGATAATAATAATCGTCTGTGGCTTCGCAATACTGTTCTAATACTGAGTTTTTGTTTACGGTAATATGAACCTGCGCGGTAGCACAGCGGTTAGTAACTACATTGTCAATAACGATACATACTTCATAAATAAACATATCCACACCGGCAAAACCGTGGTTGGGCGTATAAGTGAAAGTACCATCAGGATTCCGTACCAAAGTTCCGTGTGAAGGCAACGTCATTGGATTGGGGTTGCTCAGTCCTGCCGATGACTCTGTTTCGGGGTTATAGTCGTTTAACCGTACGTCAAAAGTAACCGGTGTATTTTCAGAGGTGGTATATTCATCTTGTAGGGCAACCGGTGGGTGGTTCTCAATGTCTCTTGGCAATACTACGATGATAACCCACGCGCCGTCAATCATTCCGCACTCGTTTTGTACTCTATACCACACACTATCTTTGCCAGTAAAACCTTCCGGAGGAGTGTAAATAAAATGCCCTGTCTCTGTTATCTCTATTTCACCGTTTTGTTTTGTTATTTCCGGATAAGGCTGCATCATAGTTATATCCTGATGCCACAATTCAAAATCGTTATATTTGATAAAACCGGAAACAGGTTCGTCTATGTAAGTATAAAACACATTGTCCATAGCCTGCACTATTTCGGGTCTTCTATTTATTTCAATACCATCAATGGTATAGGGACAGCCCATTCCATCATAAATGGTAACCGAATAGATACCCATAGTAAGATCGGGAATAACATAGTGTCCGGGATATATAATCCCTGTGCTCTGTCCGCCATTAATGGAATAGGTAAAATCACCTGTAGGCAATGGAGCCCCCTGAACATTTTTTAAGGTAATACTTCCGGTATAATCTCCACTGCAATTAACGTCGGTGGTAAAATCAACATCGAAACTCAAATTACTATAACCGGGCATATTAATGGTATCCCTATTTGTACAACCATTAAAGTCTATCACAGATACTACATGTTTTCCGGGATTAAGTTCAAAGGCAGCGGTTCCATCTACGTCGGTGAACTGCCATCCTTTACCATCTATTTGGTATTTGTAAGGAGAAGTTCCTCCCGATACGGCAATAGATACAATACCATCCTTATAATCAGGAATACAAGTAGACAGGCTGGTTACATAATGTGTAATTTCAATTTCATTATTATTTTCCTCAATAGCAATCAATACGCTCTTGTTGGCGGGGCACTCATTATCGCTATCTATTACGGTAACTGCGTGAACCGCGCTCGACAAACCTCCTATTATTCCGGTTGCAGGAAGTAGTGTAGGCGTTCCGCCATCTATAGAATAGTAATAGTTGGGAGTTCCGCCGCTTGCGCTAATGTAAATTTCGCCGTCATTAGCGCCACAAGATGATTCATTGGCTTTTACCTGTACTTCTATGTTGAAGTTTTTGGTAGTAGATATGGAGAAGGGTTGGCTTACTGAGGGGGGACAACCATACTCAAGCACATCTTTAATATATAATACATAATTATCAGGCGCCAAGCCGGTAATATCCCCTGTGCCATTCAATTCGGTATATTCTCCCTCTTCTTCAAAACTCCAGAGATAAGTTCCGCTGCCGCCGATCATGTTCACATTGATGGCGCCTGTGGGTTCCGAGCAAGCGGAATAGGTAATCATAATGGTTCCTATTTGGGGCATCGTATTCACCTTAACGGTAAACGGAAGCGCAACTTCCATTTCGCATCCTGTTATTTTACTTACGACATAAGCATAATATGTGGTAGTATTCCACGGGGAAACATCAATCTTTCCATTAACAGGTGTAAGAGGAATGGTGTCTGTTCCATTCTTAGTGAAATAATAAATATCAAAATCTTCCGGAGGAGTAATAGCAAAGAAGTGGGTAAGTTCAACCGTTGCACCTCGGCAAATGGTAGTATCCGTTACACCTGCTGTGGCATATCCCAATTCCGGATGCGGCGCTACCGTAACTTGCATGTAGGTAATATTGATTAAGTCGTTGTTCTCAAAGAAAGGATATCTTACGGTAATCAAATATTCACCCTGAGGAATATACTCATTAGTAGTAGAATATTCACTTTTTCCAAAAATAATCGTACCTTGTGTTGTTGCATTCCAATATTTGGCATCAACGAGATTGTGAGGCGCCTCAGCCTCTCTCACTTCTAATAAATAAGCCCGCATATTTCCGGGAGCATAGTATTCTACAACTTCTTTTTCACATATTACGGCAGGTCCGCAAATAGTAGCCACCGGTATAATCAAGTCATCACATACATGGGTTCCGGTGAGTAACAGGAACATAGATTTTCCACATTCAATTTGAACTGCCGGAGTGGTTACCTCATTATTCCACGGAAGCGTGTGTCCCAAATAAAATATTAATGAATCCCCTGCAGCGCGATTAAAGGTCGGATAATTAAATTCCGCCCTTGTATAATTCTCTCTCTCATCTTCATCCAATTCTCTGTTATTATTATGGTCAATGATTAATTGGGCATGTAAAATATCTCCCGCATGCAGAGCAGTATTGGATTTAGCGAGATGTTTGCTGGTTAAAATGTATTGATCTGTTGCAGGGTCGTAAGTTATCACAGACGCATAATTTAAGTCGCTTCCGTGTATCGGCTCAAATGAATATAATTTAACTAATAAATCCTGATAACTGCTGGCAAGTGTTTCCGAAAATGTACAATCTTCGTTTGTTGCTTTACAAAGTATTTCTTCTTCGTGAATAATTTCAACATAGAATAAATAATCGCCGCAAGATACAGTGTCATCTAACACAAAGGTGATATCAAAAACACAGTATTCATTCGGTTGCATGTCAGTACAAACAGGAATACGATATTCTTTATTATTGGGGTCTCCCTCATAATGTGTTTCTAAAGATGAAAAATTATAATTTACAGGGTAATTATATAAATCGTTGCAGATAGTGGATGATGGCTGGTGGAGCATAATAGATTTCAAACTCATTTCCACGGGAATATTAAAATAGATATTATCATGATCCGTGGGTTCACCATCAATAAGTGTGTAGTTTACTCGCCAGGTTACGGTTCTGTTTGCCACACTTCCTCCTCCCATATTTTCAATGGAATAGGGAGTAGTCATCGGGTTGCCTTGGTAATCTATAAATTCACTGGTCATGCTATATTCTGCCATATCTACACCTTTCCAATCCAAGTGTAATACATCGGTAGTAGCCTCTGGTGCAATCACAAAATTAGGATCTCCTATCTGGCAGAAGTCCTGTCCTGTAGCCCAGATGCGGTAGTCGGCGCCGGCAAAGAAATCGCAAGCGTCGAAAAGCGTAAAACGCACCAAAACGGAATAGTTTTGTATTAATGCTACTTCATCAATATAATATCCGGGATCTTCTTCATGCAAATAAGGGTCCCAAACCCAAACAGAATCAATAGGAGGGAAATTGAACGCATAAACAGGGAAATTATTCCAATCAAATATTTCCATCTCTTCCCATTGACCATCGTAAGTACTCCAGTCAAAAGTGTTCCAGTTGGTATGTTGAATATGTTCTTCCGGTTCTATGGGGAAAATAAATTCTGCCTTAACCATTGTAATTTGCGATACTTTCCAGTCTTCAAAATTTACTTTCATATTTTTCACTCCGGCTTTTGCGGTTCCGGTAATGAGTACCGTATAATACAATGTATCACAAGCCTCTTGAAGATCTGCGGGCTGTTGAACTATTTCAAGGTCAATAGAGGGTGTATCTTCCGGCAAACGGAGGATAATTGCCTCTGATTGCAACCATCCACACTCGCCGGCGTAAAAATTAAATCTAATGTGTACTTCATCATACTTCCCTATTTCATACGAACTTGGATAATAGTGAGAGTGCATATCGGTAACGGTTGCCGTTCCTTGCCATGCCAGAGTAAAAAATCCTGATCCGTGCAACATTGCCGCTGATTCTCTAAGCCATTCATTAGTTTCCTGATCATACCATTCCCAATAATAATCAGTTGTTCCGGGATAAGTACTTACGCCGTTCACACGGTCAACGTATGGAATTAAAGGAAACTCCCGAAATCCCTGACCGCCATCACATAAAAAGTTTCTGGGTACTTCTACTTCCAATACAGGGATATGGCGAATGATTGCCGTTACCGGTTTTCTGTATCCCGGAGGCGTTTCGCAATAAAAATCCGCTGCGTTTGGAGTGTCCCGACGCGGATCGTAAATACCCACATAGAAAGTAGTATCTTTTGTAACCAATGTCGTTATCGGATTAATAGAAAAATCTGCGCCATTAACAGAAAGAGTTGCGCCATCAATGCCATCAACAATAGGATCTTCAGAATCCTGTGTTTTATACCATTTATATATAGGGTTGGGTATAGACAGGTTGTTGGAAGCGTGAAATTCAATATCGCCACCGGAACATACCGCAATATTATTAGCAATAATATTCGATTGCACCACAGTAGTATGCACTCTTACCAGAATTTGAACAGGATCGCTCACACATCCGTATCCCATCTCTACGTTAGATACGGCGTAATAGGTGGTATTTACCCAGGGGCATACTCTCACCTCTCCCTCTTCATTTGGACTAAGACGATTTTCGGGGGTATGAGGCAAAGCACTGTAGAAATAGAGTTCACTTTCCTCAGGCTCAAGGGTTTCCCAATCTACCAGTGTAACCAAATTTGTGCATTCGCCACCGCAAATATCATCGTTTGGAATAGACACAAAAGATGGAATTGGTAAAAGTTTAAATTTGAATATATAGTAGCACTCATTTCCTTCAATTGCAAAAGGGAACGCATACATAAGATCTTCATTTTTCGGGAAATGGGTTTGAGGGGTAACTTCCGAATTTGGACAGGGTTTTCCTTCTGATGTAACACAAGTGTAAAATCTTGTTCTTGGGAAGATGGTAACCGCTTCGTAGGGTATTGTGGTAGCGGTTTCAGCCACACAAACGGGAATTTCAATGATACCTGAATATTCCGTACATTGATCTCCTGCATCTATTAAAATTTTAGGTGGAAAATAGAGTGGTGTGGGCTGTTGGCAAGGGTCTCCCTGTTGCGGGTTTGTCCATCCGTAAATAAATCGTTTGTTGTTGATGGCAACGCCGGTGGTCGCGCCAATCCCGTCCACCAATCCGTCAATCACTACCCCCACCTCGCAAGTACCCGCAGTTATCAACAATGGACACTGGTCGGTTACGGTCAATTCAAAATAGAGCGTAGCAAAAAGGTGGTTATTGTCGGTTGCCAGGGGAAGCGTCCCCATATTCCAGTTGATTTGTCCCCGGCTCCCTTCCAAAGGATCGAAAGTAGGCTGCGGGGCAGTGAAATTGTAATTTGTAGCAGGATTATAGGGGTTGGTAGGATATGCAAACCATGCAGAGTCAAACTCGGTAATATAGGGTACGGGAATTTTAATTACCATATTGTTAATCGCTTCCGAACCTTTGTTTCTAATCTCAAGGGCATAACGAATCTTTGTTTCCGGAAAGGCGGTAAATACTCCTTCCGAATTAGGAAGAATTTGTACGCCATTTTTATCTTCCAAATGATAGATAATATTGGTGGTTTCCGGGTCGGGGATATAGGCGTCAATACTCACAATAAGATTAAATATAGTATATTGTTCCTGACTGCTTCCCGAACGGAATGTGATGGAGGTTTGGTTGTTGGTAATAAACTGTTTATTGTCGTTGTTCAAGTTAAACATGTGAATATCCATCCCTGTATTGTTTACCAGATTCGGATTTCTTGGAGGAACAACGCCGTTTACGGGGTTATAAATAGATGAGTTGAAGAAGTTGGTAGCGCTATTCGTACTGCCGTTGGTTAGGTTTACGAAGGCATTGGTGGTATTATTTCGTGCGGCAAAGTAGTCGCCTGTAGAACTCACGTCGCCCTCAAATGCCATCAAACCGAGTTTTACTCCCACAGGACCCGTTTGTACAGCGTGAAATCCCGTAACAGGGAAGTCAATAGATTGTGTATTACCGCTGGAAGTAATATAGGCACAGCCGTCAAATACGGTAATATCTCTCCATTTCATCAATTCGTTCTGATAGATCACTACCAATCCCCAGCCTGCTGCAAGTCCGTAATCTTGAGCGCCATCCTGTCCATCGCGGCAGGCAATATCTGCCACCCAGTAATTTCCCAGACCATGTTGCCGTACATAATCGGTAACATCTGCATAAGCCACAAACTGACCTCCGGCATTGTTTTCAGTAGGATAAACAATATCGGTACCCGGAACGTTAGGATAACCCGGATAAGAAACCACACTAGCAGTCTGTTGATGATAAGTAGCATCGTTTTGATGTCTAAACTGCACCTGATTTTTCCAATATCTCACGGGGTCAGTGTTAATAATAGTAGCCGATCCGTTAACAGAGATGGTTAAGGCAGGGCACAAAGTACCGGTGGTAGTAGTTGTATTGCTGTTAGAATTAGTAGATTTTATGAGACTGTTAATTGTAACAGTGAGCCCCGGAAGTATGGTAAAAGTAGGTGGATTGGTTACTGGTTGTGTGGCTACGGTTCCATTCGTGGAAACAGTTCCTTTGTTTAGAGTGGTCCAGGTTGTACCTCCGTTTGTACTGTACGCAATATCTCCGTTATAACTAGAAGCTGTTGTTAACCATCTAAGCATAAACACATTAGAATTAGATGGAGTAGAAAACGTATAATACGTATCCCATCTATTGGTTACGCCTGAAGGTCTCTGATAGGAAACCGTCATATTACAACCGATAGGAATTTGAGGATGTCCCGGAGGATTGGGATTTAAAGCAGGAATAATAATATTTCCATGACCTTGAATGTATTGTTGATTGTTTACATTATGAGTAGTGCCCTGTGTTTGGGTAGGAACGTCAATATACTGGTTGGCGTTGGTTCCTGCGGTACCGTTGTAATTACGTGCCGTCCAGTACAAACCTGCAAACAGCACTTCCGTACAATTATGGTCCACCTGAGCATTTCCGTCGTTAGCAAATCGCAGTTCGGCAGAGGAGGAGTTGATTCGGAAAGGATTGGCGGCGTCGGTTTTCACATAAACCATGTTTTGTCCGTCGTTGTTTTGAGTGGGAGAATAAGTTTGCAAAGTAAGATTTGCATTTCCAATCAATGTAAAGTCGCCTTTAATGTGCCAAATAGGTAGATTGTCGTTAAGCGTTCCTGTTCTTGGCGTAAAGGGTTTTACTAAGGTAGATGTGGTTTGTGCCACTGCGGCAATAGGTAGCATAAGCGCTACTGCCATAACAAAATAAGAAAATAACCTGCTTCGGTTTTTTCTGTTTGCAACTAAAAAATTGGTAAAATTTTTCATAAGATTTTTTTAATGATTATATTTTTTTTGGTTTGATTCGGGTAAAATAATAGTTTTGTTATAATAATAATAATAATATTAGAGTTTATATTTAAAGTTAGTTCTTGAATTATACATTTCTAACAAACTAAGTGCAAAAGAATAAAAAAAAATAATAACACATTAAATAATGTACAAAATAGGTAAAATTACCTATAAAAAAAGAGTGTTTTTCCACTAATTTAGAGTATAAATTCAAATTTTGTACAATAATAATAAAAATAACCTAAAAAGGAGGAAAACAAAAAAACGCCCTTTTAAGGCGCAATTTATTCTACATACATTCCTGACCCAAGGCGTTGCCTTGGGCTACATATCTCGCGCTTTCAGCGCTACCAATGTAAAAAAATTCCGCAAACCGCAAACCGCTCACCGCATAGATTTCAGGGCTTTTGCCAGCTGGTCGGGGCAGGAGGTCATTTTATCTCCGCACATAATCCCTTCCAATTTTACAATGGCAGAATCTATCTGCATTCCTTCAACCAATCTTGATACTGCCTGTGTATTGCCCGGACACCCTTTAGTGAATCGGACACAGCGAATGGTATCATTGACCACAGAAATATCAATCTGTTTGCTGCAAGTACCCTCCGGAATAAAAGAAATATCTTTTGTAATCATTGCTTTCTGATTTGGTTCATTGTTTGTACCCTTATTGTGGTTACAACTGAGTAACACACATAATGTTAACAAAGTTACAACTATATAACTATATTTTCTCATAAATGATTAAAATTTTCTTGGGGGACGTCTATTTCTGTCGTTACCACCTCTTGTGCCTCTTTCTCCTCTGTCGTCTCGTTCTCTTCTTGGGGCTCTTGGGGGCGCTTCTACCCACCCTTCCGGTTTCGGCAACAGGGCACGATGGGAAAGTTTGAACTTACCCTTATCGTCAATGGCAACAAGTTTTACTTTAATTTCATCTCCTTCTTTTAACACATCTGCAACATTCTCAATACGTGCGTAAGCAATTTCGGAAACGTGAAGCAGCCCTTCGGTATTGGGTAAAAATTCAATAAAAGCGCCGAAAGTTTGAATTCCTTTTACAACTCCGTCATACACTTCGCCCACTTCGGGAGCAGTGGATAAGAGTTTAATTCTAGTTATGGCGCGTTGAATGTCGTCCAAATTGGCTGCGGAAACATCTACATAACCTACGCCGTTTTTTTCTTCAATACTGATAACGGTGTTTGTTTCGCGCTGCAGTTCCTGAATTACTTTACCACCGGTTCCGATTACTGCTCCGATGAACTCTTTTGGAATTATTACTTGTATAATACGCGGCACGAACGGTTTGTAATCTTCACGCGCCGCCGGCATCGCTTCGTTAATTTTATCCAAGATGTACAAACGACCTTTCCGTGCCTGCTCTAATGCTTCTGCCATAATCTCAGAAGAGAGTCCATTGATTTTTATGTCCATTTGGCAAGCGGTGATACCGTCTTTTGTACCGCACACTTTAAAATCCATATCGCCTAAATGGTCTTCATCGCCCAGAATGTCAGACAAGATGGCATATTTTCCTGTTTTTTCATCGGTAATCAATCCCATAGCAATACCGGAAACGGGTTTTTTAATTTTCACGCCGCAATCCAGCAATGCCAACGTTCCGGCACAAACGGTTGCCATAGAGGAACTGCCGTTTGATTCTAAAATGTCGGAAACAATACGTAAGGAATAAGGAAAGTCGGGGCTGTCGAACGGAATCATCGGTTTGAGTGCGCGGTGTGCCAGATTTCCGTGTCCAATTTCACGGCGTCCTGCGCTACCTATCCTCTTCACTTCACCTACCGAAAACGGCGGGAAGTTGTAATGCAGCATAAAACGGTTGGTGCCTTCAATTACAGCGCCGTCAATCATCTGTTCATCTAATTTTGTTCCTAATGTACAGGTTGTTAATGACTGTGTTTCGCCTCTTGTAAAAACAGCGGAGCCGTGTGCGGAGGGCAAATAATTGGTTTCAATCCAAATCGGACGAATTTGATCCAAAGAACGACCATCTAAACGGGTTCTGTCGTTCAAAATCATATTACGCATAGCGTCATATTCCACATCGTGATAATAACGTTTCACTAACGGTTTTTTTGTTTCGCGTTCCTCTTCGGGAATGGTTTCTAGAAACTCTTTCAAGATTGCTTCAAAGGCATCTCCTCTTTCGTGTTTTGTAGTTTGCGATTTTGCCACTGCATATACTTTGTCGTAAGTAGATTTGTGCACTAATTCGCGCAACTCTTCATCATTATTTTCGTGGCAATATTCGCGTTTGGGGTTCGCTTTTTCTACCATCGTCGCCAGATCTAACTGTGCCTGACACTGTATTTTAATGGCTTCGTGCGCAAAATTGAGTGCAGCCACCATATCGGCTTCCGAAATCTCTTTCATTTCACCTTCTACCATCATAATATTATCCATAGAGGCAGCCACAATCATATCAATATCAGAGTTTTCAATTTCCTGTACGGTAGGGTTTACTATAAACTGTCCTTCAACTCTGCCCACGCGCACTTCCGAAATTGGTCCCAGAAACGGGATATTGGAAACTGCTAATGCAGAAGATGCTGCCAGACAAGCCAACGCATCAGGGAGGTTGTTTTTATCGCCTGAAATCAGCGTAACTATCACTTGAGTTTCCGCGTGAAAATCATCGGGGAATAGGGGGCGCAGCGCTCTGTCCACCAATCGTGCAATCAAAATTTCATATTCTGAGGGTCTGCTTTCGCGTCTAAAAAAGCCGCCGGGGAAACGTCCCACCGCTGCATATTTTTCCTGATACTCTACTTGTAACGGCATAAAATCGGTATTCTCTACTGCTTCTTTTTTGCAACATACTGTAGCGAGCAACATCGTATCGCCCATTTTTACTACGGCTGAACCGTCAGCCTGTTTTGCTAATTTTCCTGTTTCGATGGTGATCTCTCTTCCGTCACCCAAATCAAATTTTTTTGTAATTCCAATCATCTTTGTCAATGTTTTAAATTCAGTTAATTTTTTTTCTTCTTTGTTCTAAAAATAGATATTTATAATGCAAAAAAAGGCGCTTTCAAAATGAAAGGCCTTTTTTGTGAGTTTTATATTCAATATATTACTTTCTAATTCCTAATTTTTTGATAATCGCTCTGTAGCGTTCAATATCCTGTTGTTTCAGGTATTCTAACATCTTTCTGCGTTTACCCACCAAGTTGATAAGCGAACGTTTGGTGGACAAATCTTTTTTATTTTGTTTCAGATGTTCGGTAAGATGTTTAATTCTGTGTGTAAATAAAGCCACCTGGCTTTCTGCGGAGCCGGTATCCGCTGTGCCGCTTCCATATTCGGCAAAAATTTGTTGTTTCACTTCCGGGGTCAAATACATGATAATCTTCTTCTTTATGTTATTAATTAATTCTTTTTTCTAACGGGCGGCAAAAATATAAAAAAATCAATATGATAAGATATGTATAATTAAGACAAAAAAACCGATATTTTTTTGATAATATCGGTTTTCTTTTTTTGTGCGGATGAAGGGACTCGAACCCCCACGCCTCTCGACATTAGATCCTAAGTCTAACGCGGCTACCAATTACGCCACATCCGCA
>WRGQ01000113.1 GCA_009787115.1 Bacteroidota bacterium | reverse complement strand
GCTGTTATCATTGAAGTGAAATACAGAGCGAGACCTAATAATATTGATATTGAAGATATTATTGCTCAAGCAAAACTCTTTAGAATATTCTACCCTGAGCGTAGGGACTATAAAATTTATTTGGGGGTTGCCGCCATGTCGTTTCAAGACGGATTAGAAAAGAGATTGCACAGCGCCGGAATCGCCACTATTCGACAAATAGGAAAGAAAATGGTGGTGTATGATAAGGAGGTGAAGGCGTTTTAGATTTATTTTCACTTGCGAAAAAAATGTATCTTTCCTCTAAAAATTTTTGAAAAACATTTTTATCCGTCTGTGTGTAATTCAAAGAATTTTATGTTAATTTGCACCCTAATCATTTTTGAGATGACAGTATTGGAAAAGAAAAAATACAATGTTATTCGTGCCATCATGAACGATACGGATACAAAAAGGGTTACAGAAATTGAACGAATGTACAACTCGGAGCCATGTATATACACAGCGGAAGGATTGCAGGCAAGTGTTATGCAACGCACACAAGATTTCTATGACGGAAAAATGGAACTCGTTCAGCACAACCAAATGAAAAGAAAAGTTACAGTATGACAATCAAATGGTACATTGATGCTGTTAACGATTTAGATAAAATTTACGATTACTACGTGTCAAAAAATCCACGTGCCGCCGCTGTGCTGTATAATAAAATTTTAGATGATGTTGAAATATTGAAAACACAGCCATATATCGCACCTATAGAACAAATGCTTATTAAGTGCCCAGAGAATTACCGGTCGCTTGTAGTGGAAAACTATAAAGTTGTATATTTTGTCGAAGAAGACCTTGTTTTAATCGTTCAGATTTTTGATTGTCGGCAAAATCCCATTAAATTTAAAAGAACAATATTAAGACGAAAAAAAACATTTTAATTTGGAATAATCAATTGTTTATTAATTGAATTACGAAAATCTCACATTCTAAATTTCGCCGCACACCACCGATTTTTCTCTTTCACCGCAACCAATTGAAACCCAAGTTCAGTACATTTTTTAGTAATCATTTCCAAATCTTCCCCTGTATAAAAACCGCTTAAAAAAATGAATCCGTTTTTATTCAGCACTTTAATATATTTAGGTAAATCATTCAATAAAATATTGCGATTAATATTGGCAATGATGACGTCATATTTTTCATTTTCATTAAGCAAAGTCGCGTCGCCCAACTTAACCTGAATGGTCTCGGCATTATTTCGGGTGTTGTTTTCAATATTATTTAAGTACGCCCATTCGTCGTTATCAATGGCGGTAACTGGCATCGCGCCGCGCAGGTGTGCCAAAAGCGCCAAAATGCCTGTGCCCGCGCCCATATCCAGCACACTTTTGTTCTGTAAATCTTCTTCCAACAAAAACTCAATCATCAACGCGGTCGTTTCGTGATGGGCAGTGCCAAACGACATTTTCGGTTCGATTACTATTTCATACTCCGCTTTTGGATTGGGTTCGTGAAAAGGAGCACGAATAAAACATCTATCTGCAATCATCACAGGTTCATAATTAGACTCCCAGAGCGCGTTCCAATTCTGCTGTTCAATTTCTTGAATAGAAAATTGAAAATTTGTTTCTAAAAGATACGTTTCAAAAAGCGTTTTAAAATCTTCTTCATTGTAATCATTTTCAGAAATATAGGCTAATAAAACTTCCTCATTTTCGCCATCTGCAAAACTTTCGCAACCCAAGTCCGCTAATAGTGAAACAAAAATCTCTTTCCATGGAAAAATTTCGGAAAAGGTTAAAGCAATTTCATAATACTTCATAACTCAAAGTTTAATTTGTGATAAGGTTGCGAAAATAAATATTTTCCTATTTTTGCTCCATTAAATTAAAATACTTAATATGAATAAACTATCATTATTTGCAAGAACCATTTCCATCGTATTACTCTTATTTATTGCTTTTTCTTGTGAAGACCCCATCCCACATATTACCATTACCTCTCCGCAAAACAATCAGGAATATTTCAAAGATGAGAATATTGATGTAAAAGTAATATTAACCGACACCAAAGACAAAGCATTTCCGGTACAGTTATACGTTGATGATAAATTTTTTGGCGAGTTACCTAAGGCTCCCTACTATTTTACTGTCAAAGCAGGTGAGGTACTTCCGGGAAAACATACTATTAAAATAAGCACAACGGGAAGTGATGCGTTGAGAATGATAAATATAAAAGAAGCAAAATCCGAAAGCGATGACTTTGTTACTTTCACTGATGGTATAATTCCACCGGAATGGTCGGCGGTAGGTTGGATAATAAATAACTTTAGCGGCTTTGACGACAAATATTCATTAACAACAATAACTTCACACTCTCAAGTATCAACGACAAAAAGATGTAATAAAGTCTCGTTTTATATGAGAGGCTCTGGCTATATTGAGTTACATATGGATGGCAAATTATTGGAACCTATTCAAATGCGAGCAGGAGGTTCACACAATTCCGAACAGCAGGAGTGGACATTGTATGAGTATTCCTTCCTTACAGGGTATCACACTTTTACCTGGACGTCGGTTACAGTATCAAAGCCTGTAAGTTTAGATGCCATTTGTTTTGAAAAACTTAAAAACGAATAAGTGTATATTTTAACTTATATTTTAAACTTTAGATTATGAAACTCGTTGCCCTTCTTGCCGGCGGAAATTCAGGAGAACACGAAATTTCTCTGAAAACCGCTTCCAACATTCAAAACCAATTAGATGTTACTCAATTTGAAACCTATCTTATTATTGTTAAAGGAAATAATTGGGTTTATACAGATGTTACCGGAGAACAGTTTTTTGTGAATAAAGATAATTTCTCATTAACCATTCACGGCAAACAGATTATTTTTGATGTTGCCTTTATCGCCATTCACGGCGATCCGGGAGAAAACGGAAAATTGCAAGGCTATTTCGATATGCAAAATATTCCATATACCGGCTGCGACAGTTTCTGCTCGGCGCTCACTTTCAATAAATATTTCTGCAATATTGCGGTAAAAAACTGCGGAGTTCCTATCTCCCCATCATTACACTTTTATAAGAATGATACTGTTTTATACGATGAAGTGATTGCACATTGCGGATTGCCCTGTTTTGTAAAACCGTGTAATTCAGGCTCAAGCGTGGGTGTTACCAAAGCGCATTCGCAGGAAGAACTTGAAACAGCAATAAGATTGGCTTTTGAAATAGACAATCAAGTGATGATTGAGCGTTTTATTCCGGGACGTGAACTCACTTGCGGAGTGGCTACATGGCAGGGAAAAGTAACGGCACTTGCCGTTACGGAAGTGAAAAGCAAAAAAGAGTACTACGATTTTGAAGCCAAATATACACCCGGATTTCTTGAGTTGGTTACACCTGCCGAAATTGACAAAAAAACAGAAGAAACCGTAAAGAACTACTCCGAAACTATCTACAAGAGATTAGGTTGCAAAGGCGTAGTGCGCATTGACTTCATTCTTAATCCATTAAATGAATGTGTGTTTTTAGAAATTAACACTATTCCGGGACAAACCGCTATGAGTATTATTCCCAAACAATTAGCATACAACAATATTCCGCTGGGTGAGTTCTATTCGCAATTATTAGATGTTAGAGTTTCTTCTGTAGCGCATCCAATGCCTTTCTGAACTGATAATAATAAGAGCGCGAAACTGTAAATACTCGTTCTCCCATATATGCAAGATTCTTTAAATTTTTATCCACATAATTCAGATTAATAATTGTAGCGTTATTAATTCTAACAAAATATGCAGCAGGGAGTTGCATAGCAGTCTCTTTGATAGTTGCCTCGTGAAAATAGAGTTGGTTTGTAGAAGTTTCAATAACAATAAACTTTTTTTCCTTTGTAATTATAGTAATAATACCGGGTTTAATCTTCGTGGTAACTTTTTGATAACGAACAAAAAAAGAGTCGTTTTCTTTAGTTAGTGACGATTTGGAAGATTTAAAAGGTATAGGATTTTCCGCAGCGATAGGTTCAAGTTGATAAGCGCTATTGATATCGGAAATGAGCCGAAGAATTTTGTAAATCTTACGAATCAGCAAGTCGTTGCTAAATTGCACGGGAAGTACGTCGAATAAGCCTTTATCAAGCCAGAAATGAGGATTCTCCTTCGAGGAGATGATGCCCAAAATAATCGGGGGTTTGTGAATTAATCCTAAAATATCCACCTCTTCATTTTTGCGTTGAGATAGATCAATAATTAAGATTTCGGGGCGAAAGTGGTTGATTCGCTCTAAGAAATCTACACGGTGGTTTACAAATCCAAAAAAATGGATAGATTGGAATCTTGACAAACAGTCAATTACCTTTTTTTCAAGGGTTACGTTTTGAATAAACGCAAAGCAAGTTACGGATTTCATAATATTTTTATTTTAATTAAACTGCGCGGCAATATTACAATATTTTTTTAAAACTTCAAGAAACTGTGATTTTTTTTAGAAAAATTTCTTTTATATCAAATTTTTTTATATATTTTTGCACACTGATTTTTTAAATATGTCACGAAAAAGGATTTTGTACGTTACTCCAGCCATCTTTCCATATTTACCGGAGAACTATATTTCATCTGTTTGTAGATACTTGCCTCAAGGAATTCAAGAAAGAGAGAATGAAATTAGAACGTTTATGCCAAAATATGGCTTGGTTAATGAACGTAAAAATATGTTACACGAAGTAATTCGACTTTCCGGTCAGAATATTATTATTGAAGATACTGACTATCCGCTTATTATCAAAGTTGCTTCGTTGCAATCAGTTCGGATGCAGGTCTATTTTATTGATAGTGAAGATTTCTTTAGAAGAAAAGCGCTTTATGTAGATGAAGACGATAAGTTTTTTGAGGACAACGATTCTCGTATCCTTTTTTATGCAAAAGGTGTTATAGAAACGGTGCGCAAGTTAGGATGGAACCCCGATATTATCCATTGTCACGGTTGGCTCAGTGCGCTCGTCCCCATTTTTATCCGTACTGCATACAAAGACAATCCGCTTTTTCAGGATGTTAGAATTATTACTTCTATCTATAATGAGTATTTCCCCGATAAATTCTCTCCTCACTTCTTAAAAAAACTGAAAATTACCGGAATCCCGAGAGAATGCTTAACCCATTTTAAAGGCGCATCAGGATATGATACTATTCTTAAAACTGCTATTGATTTTTCTGATGCCGTTGTAATTGCCCATCCAAATATTACATCTTCTCTGAAAAGATATTTGAAAAATTATGAATACCCCACAACGATACACCACGAATCCGAAGATTATTTAGAATATGTTGATGAATATAACCACTTTTATGAAGAACTTTTGGAACTTTCTCCACGAGAATTTTAAATTACAAACTATTGGATATTGCTCACTTTTTATATCATTCTCTTTGTTACTAAGTTTTCAGGGATGTATCAAAGAGTCGAGTACTATCAATTTAGCGCCGGACGATTTATTGAATGCTGTTTATACAGATAGCGTATCGCTTGTTGCATACTCCGTTTTAGAAGATACCCTAAATACAAGAAATCTACAATCGAACTTTCTGGGATTTCTTGAAGACCCTGTTTTTGGGACAACCACTACAGGAGTATTCACTCAATTTATACCGGCAGGAAATAGCGTTAATTTCGGCACATCGCCCCAACTTGATTCTATTGTTTTAACGCTTCGATATGCAGGCGGTTTTTATGGCGATACATTAAATCCGTTTGCTATCAAGGTTTTTAGATTAGATGAAGATATCCTATCGGAAGAACCTTACTATCAAAACAAGAGATTTACTTATTTTCCGGATAATTTGACCTACAATTCGGATTTCCGGCTCTATCCTAAACCAAAATCTAAAGTAAAGTTAGATACAATAGTTGAAGCACATGCACGAATCAGATTAAGTGATGAATTGGGAAATCTTTTGCTTCATAGCACTGAAGAGATGGCATCTAATGAAAGTTTTAAAAAATTCTTTAAAGGATTGTATATTTGTGCGGAACCACTTGCAAACAATGGGTCGCTCGTTAATTTTAACTTAATCAGTTCTATATCGGGAATACATCTCTACTATAGCAACGATACCGTACATACTCATTTCCAGTTTTATATAAAAAGTAACGTAACGGTGAGAGTGGCTGCCTATGAACACGATTACAAAACAGGCAGTTCAGAGTTTGTAAATCAGATAATTAGTAAAGATACATTGTTAGGAAAAGAGATGCTTTATGTGCAATCAATGGGCGGCATAAAAACAAAAATCTCATTTCCACATATTAAAGCATTTAAAAATAGAAACATAGTCATTAATAAAGCGGAATTAGTCATTACCAATATCGGAGAAGAACTTTCATTATTTAAACCTCCTCAAAAATTAAGTATTCGAGGAGTGGACAGTAAAGGTTCTCTTGTTTCAATTCCTGATGCAAGTACAATGTACTGGGGTGGAAATTATGACGAAACCGCCAAAGAATACAGATTCCGGATTACGAAATATATCCAGAATATTATCCTAAAAGATGACTTTAGTCCTTTCATTTATTTAGTAACAGATAAAGCTGCTGCAGATGCCAGTAGATTGATTATAAACGGAACTCATCCTGCTAATTTAACGAAGAGACTAAGATTAGAACTTTATTATACTGAATATTAACCTCTTTGCATAAAAATAATGTGCGGAATTGTAGCCTATACCGGAAACAAACAGGCATATCCTGTCTTAATTAACGGATTAAAAAGATTGGAATACAGGGGATATGACAGCGCCGGCGTTGCACTGCTTTGCAATACCAAAATAAAACTTTACAAAAAACAGGGTAAAGTTGCCGATCTTGAAAATTTCTGTAACACTCAAAATGTAGAAGGATTTACCGGCATTGCACATACCCGATGGGCTACTCACGGCGAACCTAACGACGAAAACGCACACCCCCACCTCTCGGAAGACGGGTCGTTAGCCTTAATTCATAATGGCATTATTGAAAACTATCTGAGTCTAAAAAATGAACTTATTGAACGGGGGTATATCTTTAAAAGCAACACAGATACGGAAGTTTTGGTACATCTTATTCAAGATATTAGAAAAACTGAAAATGTAGATCTGGTTGAGGCTATCCGAATGGCATTATCGGTTATCGTTGGAACTTACGCTTTAGCCATTCTGTCCACAGAATACCCAAAGCAGGTTATCGTGGCAAAGAAAGGAAGTCCTTTGCTTATTGGCTTGGGTAAAAATGAATTTTTTGTGGGCTCCGACGGCGCCCCAATTGTAGAATATACGCAGAAAGTAGTCTATCTGAACGATGAGGAAGTGGCTGTTCTTCATCCTGATAAAGGATTGAAAATTACAAATATTCGTAATGAAAAACAACGTCTTTTTATTCAAAAATTAGAATTGAAATTAGACCAGATTGAAAAAGGAGGTTTTGAGCACTATATGCTTAAAGAGATCTTTGAGCAACCGAAAGCGATTATTGACAGTATGCGGGGAAGATTAAACACCAGAAAAGATGTGGTTTCATTGGGCGGAATTATTGAATACGAAAGCAAAATGCTTCATGCGCGACGTTTTATTATTGCTGCCTGCGGTACCTCCTGGCACGCCGGTTTGGTTGCCGAATATATTTTTGAGAATTTAATCCGCGTACCGGTCGAAGTTGAGTATGCCTCTGAATTTAGATACCGCAACCCGGTAATTAACGAAGATGATGTACTTATTGTCATCTCACAATCCGGAGAAACTATTGATACTCTTGCTGCCATAGATTTAGCTAAAAGCAAAGGCGCTACCGTAATCGGAATTTGTAATGTGGTAGGTTCAAGTGTTGCCCGAAATACGCACGCAGGCTCCTACACCCACGCCGGACCTGAAATTGGCGTGGCTTCAACCAAAGCCTTTACTGCGCAAGTTACCGTGCTGACCCTTATGGCGCTCAGTTTGGCAAGAAAAAAAGGAAAAATCCCACTCTCTTATTATTATCAGTTAGTAAATGGGTTGGAAGCCATTCCGCAAAAAATTGAAGCCATCCTTAAAAAGAACGATGAAATAAAAGAGATTGCCCGCTATTTTAAGGATAAACATAATGCCATCTATTTAGGACGTGGCGTAAATTTTCCGGTAGCATTAGAAGGAGCATTAAAACTGAAAGAGATCTCGTATATCCACGCCGAAGGATACCCTGCCGCTGAAATGAAACACGGACCTATTGCCCTCATTGACGAAGAGATGCCGGTAGTGGTGGTGGCTACTGAACAGGAATCTTACGAAAAAATAGTGAGTAACATTCAGGAAGTAAAATCCAGACGGGGTAAGATCATCTCTATCGTTTCCGAAGGCGATGATGTAGTGAAAAGTATGTCCGATTTTTGTATTGAGATACCTAAAACCGAAGAACTATTGTCTCCTTTGGTAGCATCCGTTCCGTTACAACTGCTGGCGTATCACGTAGCGCTATTGCGCGGTTGCGATGTGGATAAACCCAGAAACTTAGCCAAATCTGTAACTGTTGAATAATTTATTATGATAAAAAAAATAGTTCAACTTCTTTTTTTTCTTGGACTTGGATTTTTTTTTATATGGTTATCCGTAAAAGACTTAAATCCGGAAGATGTTGAAATTATTAAAAATAGCGTTACCGGAATCCTCAATCCTAAAAGCCTGTTCTTCATTGTTCTTTCATTACTTTGCGGTGCTATCGCACACTATTTCCGTGCATTAAGGAATATTTTGCTTATTGATCCGTTAGGCTACAAGGTGCGCAAAATCACTGCTTTCTATTCTGTAATGACGTGTTATCTTGCAAATTTAGCCATTCCGCGTTTGGGAGAAGTTTTACGCTGCACATTCTTACAACGCTACGACAAAGTGCCTTTTCAAAAATCTATTGGAACTGTTGTGGTTGAACGCGCATTTGATTTCCTCATATTTATTCTGCTTCTTATATTAATTATCTTTATGAACAAAGGATTATTATCAGATTGGATAATCAACAAGGAAAAAGAAATTACTTTGGGGGGATGGCTTGAGGAAATATGGGCGGCATTATGGGGAATGAAATATCTTATTCTGGGCGTACTCGTTGGGATAGTCGCTGTTTTATTAATATATATACATATAAAGAAGAAAAACGCCACCGTCAAAACGAACAAAAAACAATCAAAAATAGTGGTTTTTATTAAAAATATTGTGATGGGTTTGTGGCAGGGGCTCATTTCCATTAAAGACTTAAAACAGCCCTACTTATTTATTATATATACTGTTGCCATTTGGCTATTTTACTTTTTGGGTACTTTTCTCTGTTTTTTTGCCTTCGATTTCTTACAACCCTTAGGCCCAATGCCCGCGTTTGTAGTATTGGTAGCAGGTTCTATTGGTTTTATGGCAACGCAAGGCGGTTTGGGAGCCTATCCGCTTGTGGTTGCCGGAATATTGGTACTCTACAATGTTGATTATGCGCAAGGTTTAGCCGCCGGATGGATAGGATGGAGCGCACAAACCCTTATGATTTTAATCGTTGGACTGGCTGTGTTAATTTTGGCGTCATTCCTGAAAGTTGAAGACAGAACAGTGATTAGTGATTAGTGATTAATGATTAATGATAATTCATATTTTATGAAAAATAATTTTGGAGTTAGATGTAGTGTGTCATTCTTTCTCTTTTTTTTAATTTTCATTGCACACCTTTCACCGCTCACCTCTTTTGCACAACAAGTATTCATTGATATTGATGAGCAGGCGCAAAACCGAATTATGGCTACTGAGGTTAGAGAATGTGATTATTATCCCAATTTGAATGTTGATAAAACATCTATCATAAAAAATATCAAACAAATTCCGGCGCTTGCATTGTATCAAAATCTTTGGGATACTCTGTTTATAAGAAGTGAAATGATTGAGATTCCCTTTTTTGACAATCAGTTGAAAATTATGCTTGTACAGGAGATGAATATTCCTTTTGCATTTCCAACTTCCGGTGCTGTTGCTACCGGTTTTGTAAAAAATAAAGGAAGACAACATACAGGTATTGATTTTTCTGTTTCAAAAAAAGAACCGGTAGTGGCGTGTTTTGATGGTGTAATAAGAGTTGCAAAAAAGTTTGAAGAATATGGAAATACCGTGATTATCAGACATTATAACGGTTTGGAAACCCTGTATGCACTGCTTGATAATGTGTGCGTGGTAACCAACCAGAAAGTAAATGCCGGTGAACTCATCGGATATATCAGCCCTGCCGAGCCAACTAAAAAGAATGCCCTGCACTTTGAAACCCGTTTTATGAACGAATTTTTCAATCCTGAAAAGATGATTAACTTTTCTGAACGGAGACTGCAAAACAACATACTGACGCTTACGCCAAACGATTTTATCAGCATTCCTGTTGTAAAACCAACTCCTCCTGAAACACAGATAGAAACTACTTCAGAGAATCATTCACCGGAAGAACAATTGTTGAATACTCCAAAATCTATGCCTGTATTTCATACAGTAGCAAAAGGAGAGACAATCTTTAAAATATGTTCAAAATATAAAATCACCGAGCAACAACTCAGGTCGTTAAACAATCTCAAAAACGATCATATAGAAATAGGTCAACAATTAAGAATACAATAATATGGAAGAGAAATATGTGCGTCCTTCGTGGGACGAATATTTTATGGAAATTGCGCATACAGTGAGCAAACGCGCCACTTGCGACAGAGGACGCAGCGGTTGCGTAATTGTGAAAGACAAACAAATTTTGGTAACCGGCTACGTCGGTTCGCCTAACGGACTTCCGCATTGCGACGAAGTGGGGCATCAAATGAAGAAGATGTTGCACGAAGACGGCTCTATCAGCGAGCATTGCGTA
>WRGQ01000112.1 GCA_009787115.1 Bacteroidota bacterium | reverse complement strand
CCCAAAAGTTCGGCAATGATTTCTCCACTTTTTTGCATTAATGATTTTTGCATTGGTTGGTCTTGTGTTTCAGACAATTGAGATACAGCACGAGTAAGTTCTCGAATTTTGGCAAAGGCTTCTACAATGGCAATAGTAGTTTGAGTGGCTTTTGTACTTTTTAAAATAGTTGCCAACATATACAGACCTTTTTCTGTGAAAGCAGTTGGAATAGAAGGAGAAAATTTTATTTTGGGGTTATCAAAAATTTTGATAACCTCATTTTTCTCCGCTTGATTGAGTACAAAAATGTACCCTTCTGGAAATTTATCAGGATTGTTTTTAACAGCCTGATTGATTTCTCTGGTTTCTACGCCATAAAGTTCGGAAACATCGCTATCCAAAATAACGGAAATACCTCTGATTGAGATAATTTTGTCTTCTACTGAGTTGAATTTGAGTATTTCCATAGTATTATTTTTTGAAGGGCGCAAATATACACCTCAAAAACGCTTTTGTCAAGAGGTAAAGTAAAAAAAATACTCTTTTTTTCAAGAATATAGAAGAATTTACAAGAAAAAGGATATTACATAATCACGCCTAATCAGAGTCATCAGAGTTCTAATTTTTGTTGTTTCTAAAAAACATTTTTCTATCTTTTTGTGGTTTACAAAAAACATTTTTCTATGTTATACTGATTTTTATGTTAATTCGCACGTTTATTTAAAACATATATATAATGGCAAATTTTCTTACACAAATATTTGGTTCAAAAGCGGATAGAGACTTGCGGGAACTAAAACCATATCTCGAAAAAGCGTTAGAGGCTGAAAAAAATATTATAAATCTTTCTAATGATGAGTTGCGTGCGAAAACTATTGAGTTTCGCGAACAAATTAGAGAACGTGTGCACGAAGAGGAAGAACGTATTGCAGAGATAAAACTCTATTTAGACGCAAACTACGATTTGGATATTGAAGAAAAACAAACGCTTTACAAAGAAACCGACACTTTGGAAAAGAAAGCATACGAAAAAACGCAAGAAGTGTTAAACGAAATTCTTCCGGAGGCTTTCGCAGTAATGAAAGAGACCGCCCGCCGTTTCAAAGAGAACGACTTTGTGGAAGTTACCGCTACAGAAATGGACAGAAATATTGCAGCATACCGTGAATGTGTAGAGATTACCGGCAACAAAGCCAAATTTGCAAGTACGTGGTCGGCAGGTGGAAATATGATACGATGGGATATGTGCCACTACGATGTGCAGTTGATTGGCGGGACGGTGCTGCATCAGGGCAAAATTGCAGAAATGAGCACAGGAGAAGGAAAAACATTGGTGGCAACATTAGCCGTTTACCTCAATGCACTGCCAAGTAAAGGGGTACACGTGGTTACGGTTAATGACTATCTCGCCAAACGTGACTCGGAATGGATGGGACTACTGTACGAATTTCACGGATTAACCGTAGATTGTATTGATAAACACGAGCCCAACTCCGAAGAACGCCGACAAGCCTATTTAGCCGATATTACTTATGGTACGAATAATGAATTTGGTTTCGACTACCTGCGTGATAATATGGCTCGTAACATAGGAGAACTTGTGCAACGTCCTCACAATTACGCTATTGTGGATGAGGTGGACTCTGTGTTGATTGATGATGCCAGAACACCGTTAATTATTTCCGGTCCAACGCCGCGCGGCGAACAGCAAGAGTTTGATATTTACAAACCTATGATTGAGCGTCTGTTTAATGCACAACGAACGCTGGTTAATGAAATATTAACCAAAGCCAAACAACTGCTGGCGCAAAATCCTGATCCCAAACCGGAAGAGGAAGCCGCTATGTTGCTGCTTCGCGCTCATAGAGGGTTGCCCAAAAATAAAGCGCTTATCAAGTTTTTGAGCGAACAGGGAATGAAACAGTTACTCCTTCGCACGGAAGCCTACTATATGCAACAACAAAACAGACTGATGCCGGTGATTGATCAGGAACTCTATTTTGTAATTGAAGAGAAACAAAATACGGTAGATATTCAGGAAAAGGGTATTGAGTTGGTTTCGCGGAGCGCCGAAGAAGCCAAAATGTTTGTAATTCCCGATGTAGGCGCAGAAATTGCCGAACTCGAAAAATTTAATCTTACCCCACAGGAAATTGTTGCGAAGAAAAACGAAATCTACCGCAACTTTTCTATCGCTTCTGAACGCATTCACACTGTTCATCAACTGTTGAAAGCATATACGATGTTTGAAAAAGATGTAGAATATGTGATTATTGATAACAAAGTAAAAATTGTAGATGAGCAAACGGGACGTATTATGGAGGGACGTCGTTACTCCGACGGTTTGCACCAGGCTATTGAGGCAAAAGAAAATGTGAAAGTGGAAGCCGCCACGCAAACCTACGCCACCATTACCCTGCAGAACTATTTCCGTATGTACAAAAAACTTGCAGGTATGACCGGTACCGCAGAAACGGAAGCCGGCGAGTTTTGGAATATCTATAAATTGGACGTTGTAGTGATTCCCACCAACAGACCCATTGCGCGTTTAGATGCCAATGATTTGGTTTACAAAACAAAACGAGAAAAATATACCGCCGTAGTAGATGAAATTTTACGGTTAAATGAAGAGGGACGCCCCGTGTTGGTGGGTACTACCTCAGTGGAAATCTCCGAATTGCTTTCCAAAATTTTGTCTGCCAGAAAAATCAAACACAACGTTTTGAACGCCAAACTGCACAAAAAAGAAGCAGACATTGTGGCGGAAGCAGGTCAGGCAGGAACGGTTACTATCTCTACCAATATGGCAGGTCGTGGTACCGACATCAAGTTGGGAGCCGGCATCAAGGAAAAGGGCGGGCTTGCTATCATCGGGACGGAAAGGCACGATTCGCGGCGCGTGGACAGGCAGCTGCGCGGTCGTTCCGGTCGTCAGGGAGACCCCGGCAGTTCACAGTTCTTCGTTTCGCTCGAAGATGACCTTATGCGCTTGTTCGGCTCCGAACGTATCTCTAAAATTATGGATAGAATAGGTTTGAAAGACGGCGAAGTGATTCAGCATAGTATGATATCCAAATCTATTGAACGTGCCCAAAAGAAGGTGGAAGAAAACAACTTCGGCATTCGTAAACGCTTGCTGGAATATGACGACGTGATGAACAAACAGCGCGAAACAATATATCGCAAAAGAAGAAATGCACTCTTTGGTGATAAGTTGGCAATTGACATTTCCGATATGTTTTACGACGTTTGTGTAAAAATTGTTGAAAGAAGTTATCACGCAAAAGATTACACAGGTTTTGAACAGGACGTAATTACCACTTTCGGTTGCGAAGTGCCCTTTACGCAAGAGCAATTTTTTCAAGAGCGGACAACTCATTTAATTGATGAATTGTATGACAAAGTATTTGAAAACTATAAAATAAGACAACAACTACTTTGTAAACAGGCATTTCCGGTGATTGAGCGCGTTTATTTAGACAACGGCGAGCGTTTTGCCAACATCGCCATTCCCATTACCGACGGCGTGAAAACTCTAAATGTAGTAGCCCCACTGAAAAAATGCTTTGAAACACAAGGGCGCGAAATAGGACTTTCTATAGAAAAAGGGATTACCTTAGCCGTAATTGACAATGCCTGGAAAGAACACCTGCGCGAAATGGACGACCTGAAACAGTCGGTACAAAACGCTTCTTACGAACAGAAAGACCCGTTGTTAATCTATAAATTAGAATCTTTCAATCTTTTCGACACTTTATTAGAGAAAATTAACGAAGAGATAGTTTCCTTCCTGAACAAAGGCGGTTTACCGATGGAACAACACACACAGGTTCGTGAGGCACAACTTCCTCAAAGTGAAGCGCGCAAGTTGCAAACCGGCAGAAACGAAGTAGGCGGCAGACCGGTAGTAGGTGGAAAAGGCAGCGCCCCCATTCGCGTTGAAAAGAAGGTGGGCAGAAATGACCCCTGCCCCTGCGGAAGCGGGAAAAAATATAAAAATTGCCACGGAAAAAACAATTAATTAAAAAAACAATTAACTTAAAATCAATTAAATATGAAAAAAAAATTACCCCTTATCACATTAATTTTAGGATTAGCCCTTTGCTTTTCCGCTTGTAAATCAAAACCAACAGAAATGACTGAAAAAAGTGAAATGCAAAAAAAAGTAGAAAAATTTGCATACGTGGATCTCAATGCGCCTGAATTATTAGCGCAACTCTCCGAAAAAGAGAAACAACTTATCCCTATTTTCATCCAAATTGCCGAAATTATGGATCAACTGTTTTGGAAACAAACTTTTGGTGACAAAACTATTTTAGATACCATATCCGATCCGTATATGGCTGAATTTGTAAAAATTAATTATGGACCCTGGGAAAGATTAGACAATAACAAACCTTTCGTGCCCGGCTATGACGCAAAACCGGACGTTTGTCAATATTATCCGCAAGATATTACTTTAAAAGAGTTTAACGCATATAAAGATCCGAACAAAGGCAGTTTATATACTGTGCTCCGCCGTAACGATGATGGCAGTTTGAAAACAGTGTGGTATAAAGATGAGTATAAAGAAGAATTGGATAAAGTGTGCGAATTGTTAGATCAAGCCATTGAACTCACAAACGATTACGGAATGAAAAATTATTTGATTGAACGTAAAAAAGCATTTCAAACAGACGATTATTTTGCAAGCGATATGGCTTGGATGGATATGAAAGGGAGTAAATTAGATTTTGTAGTGGGACCGATTGAGAACTACGATGATAAATTTCAAGAGGCAAAAGCCTCTTATGAAGCGTTTGTGTTACTGAAAGATGAAGCACGCACAAAAGACTTGGAAAAATTTATTTCCATGTTGCCCCAATTACAAAAAGAGCTGCCCTGTGAACCTAAATATAAAACATTTGTACCCGGAACATCTTCCGACCTGAACGTTTACAATGCCATATATTATGCAGGAGATTGTAACTCGGGAAGTAAAACTATTGCAATTAATTTGCCTAATGATGATAATGTTGCTGCTCAAAAAGGTACGCGCAGACTGCAATTGCGCAATACAATGCAGGCTAAATTCGATAAAATATTAATGCCTATAGGGAAACTGATTATTACCCCCGACCAACAGCAATATTTGAATTTTGACGCTTTCTTTTGGAATGTAACTTTTCATGAAGTAGCACACGGGATTGGAATAAAAAATACCATTAACGGAAAAGGAAGTGTGGACAATGCAATGGGTACTGAAAAAACTTCGTGGGAAGAGGCAAAAGCCGATATTTTGGGGTTGTTTTTGGTAACGAAACTCATTGAAAAAGGTGAGATTACAAACATTACGCCCGAAGAGGCTATAACCACCTATATTGCAGGTATCTTGCGTTCAGTACGCTTTGGCGCCGCCAGTTCGCACGGAAAAGCCAATATGATGTGCTTCAACTTCTTTGAAAAAGCAGGAGCATTTACGCGAGATGAAAAAGGTCAATATGTTATTGATTTTGAAAAAGCATTCCAAGCTATGAATGATTGGGCTGAACTGATCATTGTAACACAAGGGAACGGAGATCTTGAATTTGCAAAACAGTTTAGAAATGAAAACGGGGGTATTACTGAAACATTACAAGTTGATTTGGACTTAATTAATAGTTCAGGTATTCCTCAAGATATCAGATTTAATCAAGGCGTTAAAGTATTGGGTTTAGAATAGCATTGCTGTGTCTTCCCCAACGCCCATTCTTCTTCCTCGCTCTAAAAGCATTGTAATACGGTGCTTAGTAGTAAATTATCTCAAAACCGGCACACTGCTGCCGGTTTTTGAAAACGACCCCAACGATATTAAAGTAGTTTATAACGCTTTAAAAATCATTGCAGAGAGACCGATAACCTCAGTAGGGGAGGAGTGTGTAATTGATGTTCAGGATTGTGGCGCGGCGTATCGGTTTTTAATGGCAGTGTTTGCCACCACGCCCGGCAAATGGCTACTCACAGGTACGCCGCGACTTTTGGAGCGCCCCATTATACCTTTGGTAAACTTCTTAAATGCCAATGGGGCTAACATTCAAAAATCGGAAATTGGGTGGTATATTGAAGGTTGCAATTTGCATATTGAGAATATTGACAGTATTGAAACAGGAGAAACATCGCAGTTTGCCAGCGCATTGATGATGATGAATGCGGTGTGCGGTATGCGGTGTGAGGTTACAAAGATGCAGAAAGCAGAAGACAATAATCCGTATTTGCTGATGACAAAAATAATTTTGCAAGTCAACGATTTTTACAATTCACCTCTTTTAAAACTTGCCGACTGGAGCGCCGCCGTTTTTTGGCTCGCTAATGCTTTACTGACCCCAAATGCGTATTATCTCTTAAAAGATTTACACTTTGACAAACTGCAAGGAGATGCAGCAATAGTTACACAATTTGAACAATGGGGACTCTCTTTTGCTGAAACCGAAGTCGGCATTGAAGTGAAACACAGTAACCGGGTTGAAATTCCAAAACAAAAAATTGATGTAACCAATACTCCTGATATTGCTATGATTTTGGCAACATTAGCCGTTTGCTATCCTTTTGAATTAACCCTTTCGGGTTTAAAAAACTTAAACCTGAAAGAATCTAACCGTTTGGGTATTATGGTGAGTGAACTGTCAGAATTTACAACAATTGTCCAACATTCCGAAACACAAATTACCATTCAAAAAAGAACCCGAAAATTACCCGAATCATTTCATTTCGATTCCTATAACGACCATCGTTTTGTAATGGCATGGTCGTTATTTAAAAACTTTGGAACTGTTGAAATAAAAAATCCCGATTGTATAAAAAAATCCTACGGTTTTTTCCTTGCTCTTATCTAATCACCTCATCTAAATCTTCATCTTCTTGTCAATCTCATCAATATAGATTTTCATTTTTTTATCGGTTTCATAAAGATTTGAGATGGTACGGCAGGCGTGCAGTACAGTGGCGTGGTCTTTGCCGCCGCATTGAGCGCCAATTGATGCTAAAGGAAGTTTGGTGTACTTTTTGGCAAAATACATACAAATTTGACGCGGCTGCACAATTTCGCGGTCTCTTTTATTTATTTTTATTTTTTCAATAGACACATTAAAATATTCCCCTACAATTTTTTGAATAAATTCAACGGAAATCTCTTTGGCAGTACTTTTAACATATTTGTCCACCATTTCTTTAGCCAGATCAACAGTAACAGGTTTGTGGTTGAGTGATGCTTGCGCCAGAATGGCAATCATAGCGCCTTCCAATTCGCGGGTGTTGGAGGTGATACGTAAAGCCAGATAGTTAATTACCTCTTCGGGAAAAGTGATACCGTTATTTTCCAATTTCTTTTCTAATATCTTAATACGTGTTGCAAAATCGGGAACGGTCAGGTCAACGGTTAATCCCCATTTAAAACGGGAGAGCAAACGAGCCTCAAAACCGGTGATTTCTACGGGAGATTTATCTGAAGTAATTATAATTTGTTTCTTTTTTAGATGTAAATAATTAAAGATGTGAAAAAACGCTTCCTGAGTTTTTTCTTTATTACCTGTTCCGAGATGTTCAATATCATCAATAATAAGTATATCAATAGATTGGTAGTATAAAATAAAGTCATTTCTGTTTCCGGTTTTCACTGCTTCCAAATATTGTTGGCAAAAAGTATCGGCATTGATATAAGAAACGGTTTTGTTAGGGAAATTGGCTTTAGTTTGCAGTCCTATAGCATGAGCCAAATGCGTTTTACCGAGCCCCACGTCAGAGTAAATAAAGAAAGGGTTGAAAGAGGTTCCGCCGGGGTTTTTTGCAATTTCCCAACCGGCAGTGCGCGCCAACCTGTTGCATTCGCCTTCTACATAATTATCAAAATTGTACGATTCCACTAAATTGGAGGGAATCTTATGTTTTTTAATTCCTGGTACTACAAAAGGCGCCGGTATCTCTTTGTTGGCTGATGTATAGTACTCAATCGGTACATTAATAGGGGGATTGGAAATTGTTTGTCTGGGGTTGGATGGCAAATTCATAGTTTGAGAATCGTGTCCGTTGCTTTTCTTTTCTATTACGACACGATATTGTAATTTACCGGATTCACCCAACTCCTTTTTTATCACTTTTTTTAGCAGATTAATGTAATGCTCTTCCAACCATTCGTAAAACATGTGGGAGGGAAGTTGTAAAATCAACGTCATTTTTTCAATGCCTATCGGTTTGATAGGCATAAACCATGTCTCAAAATTTTGCTCGTCAATATTATCACGTATGATATCCAAGCAGTTAGCCCATACTCGTTGATAGTCTTTTGTGATTTTTGCCACCTCTGTCGCCATAATTTTTTTCTAATTTTTTTATTGTTAAACAATTAACATTTTATTTTTGTCTTTTTTTGATGTGCCAAATATGAACAAAAAAAAGTTAAAAAAAAATCACATCAGCGCTTTATTATTAAAAATATTTTTATATAGTTAAATCACGTTTTCCAGCGTTTTTTAGAAATATTATTTTAAACATATTCATTGCAAATAAATTATATTTTTGCCTCAAAAAAAAACGTTTTTTTATGCCTCAATTTTTTTTTGGAATAGTGATACGTGGACTTGGCAAAGGTAAGGATTTTGGATTTCCAACAGCTAATATTAAATTGAATGATAGTGATTTATCTATTGAAAAGGGTATTTATGCCGTAAGTGTTAATATTGATAATCAGTTATATAAAGGTATGCTCTATGTCGGCACAAGACCCACGCTTGAGATGCAGGAGATTACTATCGAAATTCATATTTTAGAGTTTGATAAAGATATTTATAATAAACAGATTTCTTTTCAAATTTTGCATAAAATTCGTGATGAAATAAACTTTAACAGTATCGAAAAACTTATCGAACAATTACACCAAGACAAAGAAAAGGTGTATATTTTTTTTACTAATTACTAATCACTATCTACCTGTCTTCAATATTTTTCAATTCATCTAAACTGTAGTTCACCCCTTCGTCAATTTTCTTTTGATTAACTACGGCAAATTCTTCAAGGGTTTCGGGGCGTTTTCCGTTTTTGTTCATCTCAATAATTTGATTTACCTGTTCCAAAGGGATAGCAAAAATGGTGGAGTTGTCATCTGCGTAATTATACCACACCACTTTTTTCATAATATCAATTTTATTATAAAATCCTTTTCCTTTTTTAGTTAGCAGATGTACATTGGGTTGAGGAAATGCTTTTAGTTCTTCAAGATAAGTTTCCTGTTCAAAATTGAGGCAGCATTTTAGTTTTCCGCACATACCCGCCAATTTTTGGGGGTTAAGGGTTAGTTGTTGAGTTCGGGCAGCGATGGTGGAAACCGACTGGAAGCCTGTAAGCCACGAAGCGCAGCAGAGTTCTCTGCCGCAGGTGCCAAGCCCGCCCAAACGGGCAGCCTCTTGTCGCACTCCAATTTGCCGCATCTCAATGCGAATCTTAAACTGTTCCGCCAATATCTTAATTAACTCGCGAAAATCAACGCGGTCTTCGGCAGAGTAGTAAAAAGTAGCTTTAGTACCATCTCCCTGATATTCAACATCATTCACCTTCATATTCAACTTCAAATCCCACGCAATATAACGTGAAGATAACATCGTGGTATTTTCAAGGTCAACGGTAAAAATCCATTTATCAATATCGGCAACCCGTGCGTGCCGGTACAGTTTTTTGGTCACATCTTCCTGTTTAATCCGTTTCTTGGCTAACTGTTTTTTTACGCCTAATCCTGCCAAAGAAATAATACCGATATCGTGTCCGGTTATTGCTTCTACTGCTACTATATCGCCTACCTTATATTCGCCCTCTTCCGGAAGTATAAAGAAATCTTTATGACTGTTTTTGAAACGCACCTCACATATCGGGAACTCTTTACAGGTGGGAGTGATAGCCAACTCTTCAATCCAATCGTGCGTGGCTAATTTACAACAACTTAACTTATAGTTTTTGCAATGCTGCTCATCAATCTCTGGGGGCGACACAAGTCCGCGCGTATGAAAAGCGTTATTCGAAATTGTTTTTGACTCTTCCGTAGTCGGAATTCTGATATCTAAATCTAAATATTGTTCTAAATTTTCGCCTTGCGAAAAGTCTTTATCATCAAATCTATCAATTTTTTGTCCCATATAAATCTATAATTCTCAATTGAAGCGCAAAGAAACGATTTTAATTTGATTTTAAGGAAACCTATTTTTATTATTTTTGTCCCTAACTTTTTCAATAAAAAAAACATTCAATGAATCGTAAAATCTTACTCATAATTAGCGTAGCAACCGTAATTGCTTTTCTTGTGTATCTACTCTTTTTTTCGGAAAACAATATTTACAAACATCGGGAATTGAATTTAAAGATAAAGCAATTGGACGAAAACATTGCCAAAACGAAGAATCAAATTAACAATACATATACTTTCGAGCAGTTGGAAAACGACACTGCGGGGGCTTTGGAAAAATATGCCCGCGAGCAGTTAAATCTGCAACGACCCAATGAAGATGTTTTTGTAATTCTATATGAGTAAAGTGGTACTCCGCATACGAGAATTACAAAAAAAGTAATTTTTTTTCTGAACATATCTAATAAAGATTATTTTTGCCAAAGATTTATAAAAAATAATCTAATAAGAAGAATGTAAGAAATGTATAGTTTGCAAATGTGTTTTGTTGATAACTTTTTCCCAAATAACTTGATTTTATCAAATATTTGTGTAAACACACACACACACACACACACACACACACACACACACACACACACACACACACACACATCATATATAC
>WRGQ01000111.1 GCA_009787115.1 Bacteroidota bacterium | reverse complement strand
AAAAATGAGGCAAAAGATTTTGGCGTATATTCTTTTCCGTTGTAAGTAAATTTTTCCGGGTCTTTTCCCATATAAGCGTCTAAAATAGCGTCATATCCTTTTTTCCATGCGGTAGATAATTTTTTGTTAGGATTTTTAACAATCACGTCCACGTATGCTTTCAGCAAGGCGTCTATTTCGCCGTGAACGGGCAGTCCTTCTCCATATTCGCTACCGCTAAAAACAGATGCCGGCATAATACCGTATTTGTCAATCATAGCAAACACATCAAAGAATGCGCCGCCTCCCGCAAAAGTCCAGTTGCCTTGCATCCGCACGTATTTATCGGCTTTATCGCTGTAGGCTTTCTTTACAATCCATTGATCCGCGAGGTCAAACTCGCCTTTACCTTTTCGGATGAGTTCGCATTCCAAAAAGCCGATACCGGAATAACTCCAGCAAGTGCCTGAGCGGTTTTGGTTTTTAACAGGGGTACATTTTATCTCTTTGGTGTTGGTAAAAATATACCCTTCGGGTTTCTCTTTCTCTGTTCCCTGAGCAAACAACAGAGTAATAGGCGCTAAAAAGATTGCAATAAGCGCTACCGAAAAAAAATGTTTAAAGTGTTTCATAAAATTTAAGTAATGTGATTATTAATGGGCAAAAGTATATTTTTATTGACTGAGTGATAAAAAAAATATATATTTGTACAGTTAATCTTAAATTATTTTATTATGAAAATTTGTATTTTATGATGAAGTTTAAATTTATCTTGATGCTATAAGATTTTTCAAAGAATATCCGATTGGAAAGTAAAACAAAAAAACGCTTCAAAAATTTGAAGCGTTTTTTTTAAAACAGATATTCAGAATAATTTATTCTTTATTCTGCTGTTGCTACGGAAACGTAAGATTTTCCGCCGGTTTTCTTTTTGAATGCTACTGTTCCGTCAACTAAGGCAAACAGCGTGTGGTCTTTTCCCATTCCCACATTAATGCCCGGATTGTGTACAGTTCCTCTTTGGCGAACTATAATGTTGCCTGCTTTGGCAACCTGACCGCCATAAATTTTAACGCCGAGACGTTTACTTTCGGATTCACGACCGTTCTGTGAACTTCCGACACCTTTCTTATGTGCCATACAATTTTGTTTTTAATCGTTAATAATCAGGTTAAATAATAATGTCATCAATTTTTATGGAGGTCAAATATTGACGATGACCATTCATTTTTTGATAACTTTTTCTTCTTTTCTTTTTGAAAACAAGAACTTTGTCACCTTTAAGGTGGTGAAGGACGGTGGCGGTTACTGTAGCGCCTTTTACAGTGGGGGCTCCCACTTTGATAGTACCGTCATTATCAACAAGCATCACGCGGTCGAATGTAACTTGCGACCCCTCTTCAGCTTTGAGGCGATGAACATAGAGCTTCTGCTCTTTTTCAATCTTAAATTGTTGCCCTGCTATTTCTACAATTGCGTACATGATAATAATTTAAGTGTTAAACATTTTTTTTTGGGCGGCGAAAGTATAAAAAAAATCATACAAAAATAATATCTATATACTTTTTAATAAACTTTTGCGTTTTTTAAGAAATTTTGAATTAAAAATTACGAATTACGAACTACAAATAAACTTTGAATTTTAAACCTTAAATTTTAAACTCTTACATCTTAAACTTTAAATCTTAAATTTTGAATTAATTATTACGCTATAGAATAAACATTTATGAGACAACTTGTAATCACTAAATCCATCACTAATCGTGATGGCGCATCGCTTGACCGATATTTGGCAGATATTGGCAAAGAGGGATTAATTTCAGCAGAAGAAGAAGTAGAATTGGCGCGTCGTATTAAACAGGGCGATCAGGAAGCGCTGGCTAAACTTACCAAAACCAATCTTCGTTTTGTAGTTTCTGTTGCCAAACAGTATCAAAATCAGGGATTAGGACTGCAAGACTTAATCAACGAAGGAAATCTGGGCTTGATAAAAGCGGCACAACGTTTCGATGAAACGCGCGGTTTTAAGTTTATCTCTTTCGCTGTATGGTGGATTCGTCAAGCCATTCATCAGGCTATCGCCGACCAATCGAGAATTGTGCGACTCCCTCAAAATCAGGTAGGAACAATCAATAAACTGAAAAAAGAGATTGCCAAACTGGAACAGAAATTGGAAAGACCTCCCACTATTGAGGAGATTGCCAATATTATGGATCTTCCCGAATATAAAGTGGTGGAACTGTTGCGTATGAACACGCATTCCCAATCTATGGACGCTACCATTTCGCCCGATGAAGATACCAAGTTTATTGATACTTTCATTAGCACCACCAACGAAGCCACCGACCAAACTTTGATTCAGGAATCAATGAATCAGGATGTTGAAAAAATATTGTCGGTACTTCCCGAACAGGAGCGCGATATTCTCAGGATGTGTTTCGGCATTGGCGAACCGCACGAATATACCTTGGAAGAGATTGGAAACAGGTTTGATATTAGCCGCGAAAGGGTACGTCAGATTAAAGAACGCGCACTGAAAAGATTACGGGCAGAACAAAAAGCGTTGAAAAATAAGCCTCTCGCTAACGCATTTTTTCCTTAAAATAGAGACTCCTTGAAGAAAATTCTGATAGTGGATAAAGTTCACCCATATCTTGTAGAGCAATTTACAAACAGGGGTTATTTGTGCGATACAATATTGCAAATATCTTATAATGAATTTATTGAACTTAAAGATGAGTATGAAGGGTTGATTATTCGCAGTAAGTTTAATGTGGATAAAAATGCAATCTCTTCTAAAAACAATCTGAAATTTATCATTCGCATCGGTTCCGGAATAGAACATATTGATCTCCGGTTTGCTGAATCCAAAGGCATAAAAGTGATAAGTACGCCGGAAGGAAACGCTCCCGCTGTAGCCGAACATTGTCTGGGTATGTTACTGGCGGCGCTAAAAAAAATAGCAACCGCAAACAATGAAGTTAAAAACGGAGAGTGGCTTAGAGAAAAAAACAAGGGTGTTGAACTCTCTTCGCAAACCGTAGGGATTATAGGGTTTGGAAATACAGGAAAAGCATTGGCAAAACTGTTGAGCGCTTTCGGTTGCAAAATTCTGGTTTTCGACAAGTTTAAATGCGGATTTACAGAGACTTATATAGAAGAAGTTTCGTTAGATGAGTTGTTGCAACAATCAACGGTTATTTCATTACATATTAATTATCTCCCCGAAAATTATTATTTTATAAATACTTCATTACTTCAAAAAACCGAGCAACAACCCATATTTATCAACACCTCACGGGGTTTGGCAGTCAATACGGCTGATTTGATTTTTGCTTTGGATGAGGATATTCTCTCTTTTGTTTGTTTAGATGTTTTGGAATATGAAAATATAAATCTTCAAATTCCTCCAAAAACAGAATGGAATGATACATTTTGGAGATTAACTTCAAATAAAAAGGTATTGCTTACGCCACACACAGCAGGGCAAACTCTTGAGGCGGAATTAAGGCATGCAAAAGTAGTAGTGGAGAAGTTTTTTTAAATGAACCTAAAAAATATCATAGTTTATTGAACTAAAAATTAGTTGATAAGCAAAAATCTGTTTCTTTGCACAAAAATTATTTTATGAAAAAAATAATCCTTTTCCCTTTAATCTGTTTTGTGTTCAGTTGCACAGTAATGGCTCAGAAAGCCTCTCTCACAAAAGCATATAATTTTTTTTATGACAAGGATTTTGTGAAAGCCAAAGAAACGATTGATCTGTGTACACAAGATGAAAAATTGGCGCAAAAAGCGCAAACATGGCTCTACAAAGCAAATATTTATTTCTATTTGGCAAATGATGAGTATGATGCTAAAAGAGATAATCAAGCCTATCAACCGCTATTTCCCGATGCGGCGGAAGAAGCCTTCGATGCCTTTACCAAGGCAAAAGAGATGAATAAAAATGTAGAAGGATTTGAAATGTTGTCTCCCAACGAAGGGTTGCCTAAACTGTACGCATTGCTATTAGTTCACGGTGTTGATGAATTGATTGACGGTAAATATGAAATAGCAAAACGAATTTTGGAAAAAGCCATTATTAGTTATGAATTAGTAAAACCTCCTCAATTTCCATTAAACGGAGAACTCTATTATTATTACGCATACGCTTTGGAAATGCTGAGCGAAAACGAAAAAGCAACTACCTATTATAATAAAGCAATCACCGACGGGTCAACCAATGGAAATGTTTATTTACGCCTTATCGAAAATTATAAAAAAGAGAATAACACAGCGAAAATAAAAGAGATATTAAATGCAGGAAAAAAAGCATTACCCAACAATCCTACTCTATATGTTTCTGAAATTGATTATTGTTACTTTATCGGCGATAAAGAAACTGCCCATCAATTAATGGAAAAACTTCCTGCCTCCGTTTTTGAAAATGCTGATTTACTGGTTAATGTAGCCAATTTTTATATTTTAGACACCAATTACACCAAAGCCTACGATTTGCTGAAAAAAGCCAACCAAATGACGCCAAATAATTTTGTTATTTTCTATAATCTCGGCGTGTGCGCCTATTATTTGTCGGAAGATAATTTTAAAAAAGCCAACGATTTAGACGTAAAAGGAGATAAAAGCAATGCCATGATTTACAAAACAAAATCAGAGAACTTTTTGTTGGAAGCACAAAACTGTTTTGAACGTGTACACCAAACCGAACCTAAAGATATCAATGTAATGTACACCTTGCGATCTATTTATGCAAGGCTGCAGTCTCCTAAATATGAAGAGATCGATGCGAAAATAAAGGCAGCAGAGCAATAGTGATTAGAGATTAGTGATTAGTGGTTGTTGAATGATTTTTGAAACGAGTTGATATAATTGCTTCAATTCTTCATTTTGCAAAGCGGTGCAATGTTTTTCCATAATGGAAATATCGTTGCGCACGGCAGGTCCTGTTTGAACGGTGCGTGGTTCGTTGTGTTTTGCTTTCTCCAGCGTATTTTCCAACAATGGAAGAATGAGCGACCAGTCTATATTGTTTTTTGTAAAGATTTGAAAAGCGATTTGATACATAGCATTGGTGAAATTGCAGGCAAAGACCGCCGCCAAGTGCATCGCAAAGCGTTGTTTCTCAGTAATTTTATACACAACATTAAACATCGATTTTGCCCAAAGGAAAAGGGCGTTCTCAAAAGCAGGGTCGAAGGCTTCTACGCAGATGGGGACTTTTTCTGAGACCGGAAGACCGGAAGACCGGAAGACCGGAAGATTTTTTTCACCGCTCACCGCTTCTCGCAATATCGTTTGATACGGATAAACCACTCCGTACTTTTCTGCAAAAGGCGCTAAAATATGTTGCGAAAGCGACCCTGATGTATGCACTGCATACGGCATTTTAAAAGGTATTTGCTGTAAAACAGTTTCATAAACATCATCTTTTAAGGCAAAAATATACAAATCGAAACCTGATGGCAATCTTTCCATCGCTCTTCCTGAAATCGAAATCACCGACATATTACTTTGATTTTGAATTGTTTTAAACAACCACGTACCAACATTTCCCGTGCCGATAATAGCAATTTTTGTAAACATACTTTAAAAATTTCGGCAAAAGTATTTTTTTATTCTTTTGCGCTGAATTTTAATCAGATGAAACCCGGTACTCTTTATTTAATTCCTTCGCCGTTGGCAGAATGCGATTTCGCAAAAATTTTTCCTGTATATAATTCGGAAATCATTCAGGATATTGACCATTTTATTGTGGAAGATTTACGCACAGGAAGGCGTTTTGTTAAGAAATTGGGGATGCAAAAACAGATGGAAACATTGCATTTTTATACTTTAAATGAACACACCAAAGGCGATGAGATTGAAAGTTTGCTGCAACCACTTAAAGAGGGAAAAAATTTAGGACTTGTTTCAGATGCCGGAACCCCGTGTGTAGCCGATCCTGGAAACGTTATTGTTTCTCGCGCACAACAGTTAGATATTGAGGTTATTCCGCTTGTTGGACCCAATTCTATATTGCTGGCGCTTATGGCATCGGGACTGAACGGACAATCGTTTTCCTTTAACGGTTACCTGCCCCGCGAACAACCCGACAGAGAACGGCAATTGCGGTTTTTAGAATCGTTAATAAAAAAGAGCGCCCAAACACAGATTTTTATCGAAACACCATATCGAAACAACCACGTATTCAAATCTATCCTTGCTGTTTGTGACCCCGCTACACGTCTCTGCCTCGGCGTTAATATTACGGCAGAAAATCAAATGATTAAAACAATGACGGTAAAGAAATGGAAATCTCAAAAAATTGATTTGCACAAACAACCTACGGTGTTTTTATTGGGACGGTAAACATCAACCACTTTTTTTGTTGCCCCGCTAGGACTCGAACCCAGACATACAGAACCAGAATCTGCGGTGCTACCATTACACAACAGGGCAGGAATAAATCGCGGCAAAAATAGAAAAAAACCTTTTTCTAATATCTACGAAAGATTTTTGGTTAAATCTTTTTATATGCAATAATGTTCTAAAATTTTATGTTATTTCGCCAATCATTAAATTAATTACCTTATGGAACTTTGGTGGACATCGTTAGATTTATATCTGAAAATTATGTGGGGAATTGCTATTCCCGTGAGCATTGTATTTATTATTCAAATGATTATGACATTCGTCGGCTTGGGCGATCATGGAGATATATCCACAGACTCAGATGTTGATGCCGACCTGCAAATTCCCTTTCAGCTTTTTACTTTTAGAAATTTTGTGAACTTCTTTCTTGGGTTTGCCTGGACAGGCATTTCGCTTTACGAGGTCATCGCCAACAAGGCTTGGCTTACCCTGTTAGGTGTAATCGTTGGGTTGGTATTAGTCACTATTGTTATGGCAATTTTGTATGCACTCAGCAAGACAGTTCAAAGCGGTAATATTGACATTAACAATGCAATAGGAAAAACAGCCACCGTATATTTCACTATCCCTGCCGCCGGAAAAGGAATGGGAAAAATTCAGATGAGTATCCAGCAAGCCGTTCGTGAATACGACGCTATCTCCGATGCAACAGAACCTGTCATCACCGGCGCCCTTGTGCGTGTAAAAAGCGTCATTGACACTCACACACTGCTTGTGGAAAAATTGTAACTACTAACCTCTTCATCAATTACAAATAAATCATTAAACACTAATCACTAAATTATAATATTATGAATTTCATTGCCCTTTACGTCGTTTTCGGAGTAGTTGTTTTTGTAGCATTCGTATCTATTTTGTCGCGCTACAAACGTTGTCCTTCAGACCACATTTTGGTGGTATATGGTAAAACCGGTAAAAACAAAGAAGGCGGCGTTAGTTCCGCCAAGTGTATTCACGGTGGCGCCGCCTTTATATGGCCCGTATTCCAAAGTTATTCCTTTCTAAATTTAAAACCAATTCCTATTGAATGTAACCTTACCAACGCCTTGAGTAAACAAAATATTCGCGTGGACGTGCCGTGCCGCTTTACTGTTGGTATTTCTACCGACCCTGAAAATATGATTAATGCGGCGGAACGTCTGTTAGGATTGTCGCTGGAAAATATTCAAGACCTTGCCAAAGATATTCTCTTCGGACAGTTGCGTTTGGTGATTGCTACTATGGATATTGAAGAGATAAACGCAGACAGAGATAAATTCCTCATCAATGTAAGTCAAAATGTAGAATTGGAGTTACGCAAAATCGGGTTAAAATTGATCAATGTGAACGTAACCGATATTCGTGATGAATCGGGCTATATTGAAGCATTAGGAAAAGAGGCGGCTGCCAAGGCAATCAACGAAGCCAAAAAGAGTGTAGCCGAACAAAATCGTTTCGGGGAAATTGGAAAAGCCGAAGCAGACAGGGATAAGGATATCCGTATTGCCGAAACCCAACGCGATACCCGTGTGCGCACTGCCGATGCAAACGCTACTGCCGTACAGGGGGAAAACGTAGCCAAAGTATCCATCGCCAATTCCGATGCAGAACGTAGAGAAAGAGAAGCGGAGGCGTTGCGTCGCGCCATTGCCGCTGAAAAAGTGCAGAGCGCCAAAGCCCTTGAAGAAGCATACGAAGCAGAGCGTCAGGCTGAATTAGTGCGCGCAGACCGTGAACGTGCCGCACAAACCGCCAATATTGTGGTTAGCGCTGAAATTGAAAAACAGAAAATCATTATCAAAGCAGAAGCGGAAGCAGAAACTGCCCGCCGCATAGCCAAAGGAGAAGCAGATGCTATCTTCGCCAAAATGGAAGCGCAGGCACGCGGTATCAACGAAATACTTACCAAACAGGCTGCAGGATTCGGAGAAATTGTGAAAGCCGCCAATCACGATGCTGAAAAAGCAGTGTTGATGATGATATCCGACAAACTTCCCGAATTGGTGAAAACTCAAGTAGAAGCGATTAAGAATATCAAAATTGATAAAATTACGGTTTGGGACGGACAAAACAACAGCAACACTAATGGCAAAACCGCTACCGCTAATTTCTTGTCCGGTTTAATGCAGTCGGTACCCCCACTCAACGACCTTTTTAATATGGCAGGTATGCAACTGCCTAAATATTTGGGAGACGTAAAAACGGAAGAGGGAGATAACGAAAAGCAGGATGAGAAAGTTTAAAGTTATTGTTTCGTGACAAGTGACGAGTGATGAATTTAAAATTTTCTTATGAAACGTCAAATCGTACTGACCGACGATGGTTCTAACAGTATCTTTTCCGAAGAGGTTAACCAGCATTACCATTCTCATTTCGGCGCACTGCAAGAATCTATGCACATTTTCATCAACGCCGGATTATGCTCTGATACAATTAATCATTTAGAAACTGTCTCCATTCTGGAAATAGGATTTGGAACAGGATTGAATGCGTTATTAACCTGCTTCAAAGCTCAAGAACTGCATAAGAAAATCTATTACGAAGCCCTTGAATTATATCCGCTCACCTTACAGGAGGCGGAACAACTGAACTACCCTTCTCTCCTACCCTACTCTAACGGTAAAGAAATATTCACCGCTTTACACAATGCCGAATGGAACACAGAAGAGAAAATATCCGAAACTTTTATTTTGCATAAACGTCATATCTCTGCTATAAATGCCAACTATACACCCGACAGATTCAATTTAGTCTATTTTGATGCCTTTTCTCCGGAAGTACAGCCTGAACTATGGACTAAAGAGGTATTTACTCCCATTTATAACAGTATGGAAAATGACAGTATTCTACTGACTTACTGTACCAAAGGAAGCATAAAACAAACCTTGACAGCGCTTGGTTTTCATATTGAAAAACTACCAGGTCCTGTTGGAAAACGGGAAATATTGAGGGCTAAGAAATATTACCAAAAAAATGATGTTTCTTCATCATTTCATACAAATATAACCTCATATTTTGATTTTTTGTAAGTTGTAAATCCGCGTCTTCTTCTAAAACTTCTTTTGCTAAATTGCGCGTAAAGACTACCAATTTTTCATCTTTTGCCAAATCTGCGAGTTTGAAATCTAAATCGCCGCTTTGGCGGGTGCCTTGCAAATCGCCGGGACCGCGCAGCCGCAGGTCTATATTGGCAATTTCAAAACCGTCGTTCGTGTCCACCATCGCTTTGAGGCGCTGCTTGCTTTCGGTAGAGAGTTCGTGCTTGGTCATCAGCAAACAGTAGGATTGGTCGGCGCCACGCCCTACGCGCCCGCGCAACTGGTGCAACTGCGACAAGCCAAACCGTTCGGCGTTCTCAATTACCATTACGGAGGCATTCGGTACGTCAATGCCTACTTCTATCACTGTGGTAGAGAGCAATATATTGATTTCCCCTTTCACAAAACGATTCATCACAAAATCCTTTTCTTCGGTTTTCATCTTGCCGTGCACAATGCCGATTTGATATTGCGGAATGGGAAAACAATCTGCCATGAGGTCGTATCCCGCCATTAAATCAAACAGGTCCATCTTTTCCGATTCTTTAATCAGTGGGTAAACCACAAACACCTGCCGTCCGGCGGCTATCTCTCTTTGCATAAAACCAAACATGCCCAGACGATTTTTCTCGTATAAATGTTTGGTAATAATCGGTTTTCGTCCTTTTGGAAGTTCGTCAATAATGGAAATATCCAAATCACCGTAAAGTGTCATCGCTAATGTGCGTGGGATTGGCGTAGCGGTCATTACCAAAATATGGGGCGGAATGTTGTTTTTTTTCCACATTTTGGCGCGTTGCTCCACACCGAAACGATGTTGTTCATCAATAATTACTAATCCTAAATTATTGAAAACTACGTTATCTTCCAACAGCGCATGAGTACCGATAAGAATATCAATCTCACCGTTCTGCAACGCTTCAAACAAAATTTTTCGTTGGGCGGTTTTGGTAGAGCCCGTTAAAAATTCCACTTTTACCGGCATCTCTTTCAATAACTTTGTAATGGATTCAAAATGTTGGGTGGCAAGAATTTCCGTAGGCGCCATTAAGCAAGACTGATAGCCGTTGTCTTTGGCGATGAGCATAAGCAGCAATGCGGTAATCGTTTTGCCACTACCCACATCGCCTTGCAATAGGCGATTCATCTGTTTGCCGCTCCCCACATCGGCGCGAATCTCTTTAATCACTCTTTTTTGCGCATGGGTCAGTTCAAAAGGCAGATAATTTTTGTAGTAGGTGTTAAAAGTATCGCCCACCACAGCAAAAAGATGTCCTGAACTTTTCTTATCATA